>JBEBVF010000009.1:0-52676 GCA_040392885.1 Paracoccus sp. (in: a-proteobacteria)
CCAACCGCCTGGCCGACTGCACCGGCATCCCCCGCGAGACCGCGCGCCGCAAGCTGCTGGCCATGCAGAAGATGGGCTGGCTGGAGCGGCAGGACAATTTCTGGTTTCTGAACACCAGCGGCGAGGATACCGTGGCCCGCCAGGCGCTGGCGGATCTGGACGACCGCTCGGTGTCGCGCACGGCGCGGCTCTATGCCACCCTGTCGCGCCTGATCGCGGCCAACCCGGCGTGAGGCCGCGCCGCCTTCGTATCCGTCCGGCCCGTGTGGGGGGTACGGCTTCACGGCGGCCGCATGCCGGGGCCGCCTCGCGCCGCCGCGTCTCCGGCGCCGTGACCATGCCTGACCACGCAAGGAGGCGCGGATGATCGCCATCAGCCATCTGGACCATCTGGTCCTCACCGTCGCCAGCATCGAGCGCAGCTGCGCCTTCTATGGCGACATCCTCGGCCTGGAGGTGCAGACCTTCAGTGCCGGCCGCAAGGCGCTGCGCTTCGGGCGGCAGAAGATCAACCTGCACGAGGCCGGCCACGAATTCGAGCCCAAGGCGCTGCGGCCGACGCCGGGCTCGGCCGATCTGTGCCTGATCGCCGAAACGCCGCTGGAGCAGGTGGTGGCGGCGCTGGCGGCGGCGGGGATCGCCATCGAGGACGGGCCGGTGGACCGGACCGGCGCCCTGGGCGCGATCCGTTCGGTCTATATCCGCGACCCCGACCGGAACCTGATCGAGATCGCCAACTATACCGGCTGAAGCCGCCCGCCGCGCAATCCGCGGGTGCCGCCCGGTCTTCCGGCCGGCGGCTGCACCGTCCCTCCATCCCATCGCCCGCCGGCAGGTCCGTTGCCGAGCGGATGATCGGTGGCCCCCGTGCGGGATCGGGCGCAACGCCGCCCGCCGCCGGTGCCGGCACTGTCATCGCCGGTTGCCAGGGCGAGGCCCGCGACACGCCCATAAGATATTTTCCCCTCCGGCCCCGCCCGGCGCTATCCTTGCGGGAACCTTCCGCACCCGACGGCATCGAAAGACGCAGACCGCTACCGCGAGGAATCCCATGCGCCATACCCGGCCCGCGCCCGCCGCCGTCCCCGAACCCGCCGAGGCCGAGCTGATCCGCCGCGCCGCCGCCCGCGAGGCGCCGGCCATCCGCGCCATCATGCAGACCTACAACCAGCGCCTCTACCGGCTGGTGCGCGGCATCCTGCGCAACGATGCCGATGCCGAGGAGGTGCTGCAGGATGCCTGGGTGCGGGCGCTGACCGCGCTGGACCGCTTTCAGGGCGATGCCGCGCTGGCCACCTGGCTGTCGCGCATCGCCATCAACACCGCGCTGATGCGGCTGCGCGCCGCGCGCCGCCAGAAGCGCCAGGCCCCGCCCGCCGAGGCCCGCGACAGCGGGGTGATCCCCTTTCCCCACGCCGCCCCTTCCCCCGACCCGGAGCGCATGATGGCGCAGCATCAGATCCTCGCTTTCGTCGAAGCCGCCGCCGATGGCCTGCCCGACGGGCTGCGGCTGGTGTTCATGGCGCGGGTGGTCGAGGGGCTGAGCCAGGCCGAGACCGCCGAACTGCTGGGCCTGCCCGAGGCCACGGTCAAGACCCGCCTGCACCGCGCCCGTCGGCAGATCCGCAGCCATGTCGAGGCGCAGATCGGCCCGGTGGCGCTGGAGGCGTTCCCCTTTGCCGGCCGCCGCTGCGCGCGCCTGACCGAGGCGGTGCTGGCCCGGCTCGGCATCGCCGGCTGAGGGGTAGGCGGGAACCTCGCCGCCGGGACGGCATCCAACGGGGTGTTGGTGCAGAAGGCGGGCGGATGCCGCCCGCAAAGATGGAGAGCATGATGAAACACCTCGTTGCCGGCCTCGCCGCCGCCCTGACCGCGGCCGCCCTCAGCCTCGGCGCCGTCCCGGCGCTGGCCGCGGACGCCCCCACCGATCCCCAGATCGCCCATATCGCCTATACCGCCGGGAGCATCGACATCGAGGCCGCCAAGCTGGCGCTGTCGAAGACCGCCAATGACGAGGTGCGCGCCTTTGCGGAATCGATGCTGAGCGACCATCAGGCGGTCAACGACCAGGCGCTGGCCCTGGTCGAGAAGCTGGGCGTCACCCCGGAGGACAATGCCACCAGCCAGGCCCTGACCGAAGCCGCCGAGGCCAAGCAGGCCGAACTCGGCGCGCTGGAGGGTGCCGAATTCGACCGTGCCTATATCGACAACGAGGTCGCCTTTCACCAGCAGGTGCTGGAGGCGCTGGACACGGTGCTGATCCCCTCGGCCCAGAATGCGGAGCTGAAATCGCTGCTGGAAACCGGCTACAAGCTGTTTCAGGGCCATGAGCAGCATGCCGAGCACGTCGCCGAGGCGCTGAAATGAGCGCCGCGGCGCTCAGCCGCCGGCGCGTGCTGGCCGGTGGCGCCGTGCTGCTGGCCGGCGCCGGGCTCGCCGCGGCGCAGGAGGGCGAGATCGCGGTGGTGATCGAGGATCTGGCCTTCGATCCGCAGGTGGTCGAGGCGAAGCCGGGCCAGACCATCGTCTGGACCAATCGCGACGCCTTCGACCACACCGCCACGGTGGAGGGCGGCTGGGACATCCCGATCCCGGCCGGGGGCACGGCAAGGCATGTGGTCACCGCCGAGGATGGCGTCGGCTATTACTGCCGCTTTCACCCGAACATGACCGGCGAGATCAGGCTGGTCGGCTGACGCCGGGGCGCGAAGGAAGGCGGCCGGGACATGTTCCCGGCCGCTGCCAGCGTGAAACTCTTGGGCAATGCCGGGAGCGGAGGCGCCTGAACACCGCCGAGGTCAAACTGACCGCTGGATCCCGGCACCGCGAGGCAGCGGGTGGCGGTCTTGGGGCTGACGGGCGGGCGACCGGCTTCCGGATCGCCCGCCCGGCCGCTTCCTCAGGGCCGCGTCAGGCCGGCCACGTTCGCCTCGGCCAGATCGGCCAGCGAATCGTGCATCAGTTGCAGGACATAGGGCGCGTTATGGGCATAGGCGCCGGGGTCCTCGGTCACGAACTGATAGTTGTAGGCGGCCTTGAGCAGCCGCGGCGTCCAGGAGGCGAATTTGTTGGGCATCTTCGCCTCGTCCTCGCCGATGCTGCCATCCCCGTCGAGATCGTTGAAGAAATAGGGATGCGCCTGGTCGGTATAGCCGATCGGGCTGCCGATCACCTCGCGCGCATAGGTCTGCATGCCGGCCAGCAGCAGCCCGCGCATGTTGGCGACCTCGGCGGCGATGCCCTCGGCGGTATTGCCGTTGCCGTCGAAATCCACCCGGCTCTTGCGGATCATCCGCAGCGAGGCGCGGTCGGTCACGCCGTCATGGCAGGCGGCGCAGGGCTCGGATTTCGGCTCCACCGTATGCAGTTCGTGGCAGGAGATGCAGCTGTCGAAGGGCGCGGCGTGGCGGCGCTGCGAGGCATAGTCGCGGCCGGGATATTCATAGCCGCCGCGTGCCAGGCTGCCCATCAGCGTCGCCCCCGCGGCGCGGTAATGGACGTTGATGAATTCCAGCTCGGCATTGGCGGTGTCCTCGTCCAGCCCGGCCACCTTGCGGTCGACGCTGGCCCCGGATTCCCGGCCCTGATGGCAGGTCATGCAGCGCGCCTCGGCGCCCAGCTCCTCGACCCGCAGGCCGGAGGGGAAGGTGACGGCGCTCATCTGCCGCGTGGTCTCGTTGTGGCAGGCGGTGCAGCCGATCACCGAGCCGGTCGGCGCCGGCTTGTCGACGATGCCGGCGGCGCTGCCATCGGCGCCGATCTGGTCCAGAAAGCCCGGCGTCGAATGGCAGCGCGCGCAGGGCTTGGGGATCTCGCCATCGGCGTTCCAGTTGTTGAAGGCCCGGGCATCCGCCTTGGCATGCGGCGAGGCCAGCCAGTCCTGCACGAACGGCACGCGGGCGGCGGGGATCATCATCTCGTCGGGCTTCGGGGTCTGGTCCTGCGCGGCTGCCGGCCCGGCCACCAGGCCGGCCAGACACAGCACCGCCGCCAGACGCGCCACTGCCTTGCACCATGCGGTGCTGGGTAGGTGGGTCATGTCGAGCTTCTCCGTCAGCTTGGCACGGCGATCGGGGCGCAGGCCGGATGGCCTCCGGCGGTCGCTGTGCAGGGTGCTTCACCCATCCCCGAGGCTAGGCCGGCGGTCGCGATATTGGCAATCTGCCGGGTGCGAGGTGTATTGTCGCAGCCGCCCGTTCCGCCGTAGCCAAGGTGGGCGCAGCGCGCGCGCCATGGACGCGAGGGGGTGCGGCCGGGCATTGCGGCACTGGAATCTGGGAAGCTGGCCCATGGTGGGGCAGGCGGGGAATGCGGCGGGCAGTCCGGCAGCATGGGGGCTGAGCCCGGCATGGAAGGCGGGCTCGACGCCGGTGCTTCGGCTTCGATGACTAATTCGCTGGCCGCCGTGCCGTCGAGCCGCCGCGGAAACGGACGGCTCGGGGGCACAACCGGTTCGGTCGATTAGCGGGCGGCCGATGCAGCGGCCCGCTGCGTCACGCGCTCGGACGTGGCGTAAACAGGGAGTCGTAGAAAGGGGGGTCGCTGCGCCGCGCGCGCGGACGGGGCGCCACTCGGGACGGGCGGGGCGCCGGGGAAGCCGCTGCGCCGCCGCGCGGATGTGGTGCGTCTCGCATCAGCGGCAGGTTGTGCGCCACGCGCGCGGCCATGGCTGTGGCACGCCGCGCCCTTCGCCTCGATGCCGCACGACCCGTTGCGGCCGCCGCTCAGTTCCTCGGCGTCACCCGCTTCGACTTGCCGACATCCATCGGGATCGAATCCTGCGGGGCGTCCGCCGGTTTCGGCACGTCGCGCCCGAGCCCGTCGGGCTCCTTGCGCTGGTCCTGCATGTCGGCGGGATAGGTCACGTCGCGCGGCGGGCGTTTCTGCCGCTTGTCGCCGGGGTTGTTGCTGGACTTGTCGTCGGGCTTGGTCATCGGGTTTCCTCCAAAGCAGGAAAACCGCCCTGGCGGCGCAATGTTCCGCCCGCCGGCCGTCAGTTGAGGGCGAGGATGGCCGCGTTCAGCGCCGAGGCGAAGCCCACCCAGGCCGCATAGGGAAGGAACAGCAGCGCGGCGGTGGCGTCGTGGCGCCGGCTGCGCCAGATGAACAGCAGGATCACCGCCAGCAGCGGCAGGATCACCAGCAGGCCGAGCGCCGGCGAGCGGGCGCCGAAGAAGGCCGGAGACCAGGCGAAGTTGAGGGCCATCTGGGCGATCCACAGCCCCTTCAGCCCGGCGCGGTCGGTGCGGAACCAGACCCGCCAGCCGGCCGCGCCGATGAGGACATAGAGCAGGGTCCAGACCGGCCCGAACAGCCAGTCCGGCGGGTTGAAGGAGGGTTTCGCGAGGCCGGCATACCAGTCGCCGGGCGGAAAGCCGAGGCCGATCAGCAACCCCACCGCCACCACGCCGAGGACGAAGAACAGCAGGGCGCGCCTCGGGGAGGTCATGGCAGTTCCTCGCATGGGGCCGGCGCCGCGGCCGGCGAGAACCCAACCCGCAACCGCCGGCGCGGTTCCGCACCGCGCTACCCGGCCCGGGATGTTCGCGGCAGCGGGGCGGGGCGATGCAGTGCCTCGAGGGTCGCTGCCCGCTGCCGATGGCCGGCCGAGAGGCTCCCGACCAGCGCATCGGCCCCGACCGCGAGGCCGTATTCCTGCGACAGATGCGCCAGTTCGCGCCGAGCGCAGCAGCCGGCTGTTCCCGGCGCCGAGGATGACGTTCTCCAGCACGATGAGGAAGACCATGCCGATGCCGGCATTCCCGGTTCGCGGCTGGCGGCGGGGCAGGGCCGGTGTCGCGGGCACCCGCCGATCCCGCACCACGGATGAGGCTAAGGCGTTCAGACATGCGGCCGGAACGGAAGAACGTGTCTGCAGGTCGGAGGAACGGCATGACACCGCGCCGGCCGGGCCGGGGTCAGTTTCCGCAACCGCGACACCGGGCAGGAGACGCAGCCGTCGCCTGCATTCCGTGAACTTGGACCGCGGGAGCGGCAGGAGGCTGCCATCGCGGCCGCCCGCCGGTTTCGCCGCAAGGGAGGTGCGAGCCGTCGCGTCAGGATGGCGGCCGGAAAACCGGTAGGCCCGGCCGGGGCGCGGAATCCCCGCCTACGCCTGCGGCCCCGTGCCGGTATCGCGCGCGGCGACGCCGGACATCAGGATGGCGGCCATGTCGGCGGCGATCGCCTCGATCCGGTCGCCGTCGCCGCGCGGGCGATACCAGTCGGGCAGCCCGTTCAGCGCCGACAGGATCACTCGGCCCGCCAGCGGAATGTCGGGGGCATGCAGGTCGCCGGCCGCGGTGCCCTCGGCCAGCACCTTGCGGAACAGCCCCTCATAGCGGTCGCGCAGCGCCTGCAATTCGGCAAAGCTCTCGCGCTCCGCCTCGGTGGTGGGGCCGCGCATGTAGATCTCCAGCCCCTGCTTGATGCCGCGCTGGAAGCTCAGCGTGGTCATCATCACCATGGCATGCGCCTGGCACATGCGGTGCAGCCGCTCGCGCGCCGGCAGCGGCATTGCCACGATCGGCTCGACCGCCTCGAAGCAATAGCGCATCGCCTCGCGGTAGACCGCGAAGAAGATGGCGCTTTTCGAGCGGAAATAGTGATAGACCCGGCCCTTGGTCGCGCCCAGCGCATCGGCGATGTCGTCGATGGTCGTCTTGTCATAGCCGCGGCGCATGAAGCAGGTGGCGGCGGCCGTGACGATCTCGGCGCGGCTTTCGGTCGGGGCGGCGGGGGTGGCTGAAACCTCGTTCACGTCGGGGTGGGTCCGTCCTGTTGTGGGGTGCCGCCGGCAGGAACGAGGGCACGGCGCAACTCCAGCTTGGAGACCTTGCCCGTCGCCGTCAGGGGCAGACTGTCGCAAAACAGGATATGCTGCGGGATTTGCCACTTGGCAAGGCTCTGGCCCAGATGGGCGACGATCTGCGCGGCGCTGGCGGGGGCGGCGGGGTCGGCCACCACCACCAGCATCGGCCTTTCGCCCCATTTCTCGTCCGGGACGGCGATGGCGGCGGCCTGGCGCACGCCGGGGCAGGTCATGGCGGCATTTTCGAGGTCGATGGAGGAGATCCATTCGCCACCCGACTTGATCAGGTCCTTGGTGCGGTCGACCACGCTCATCACCCCGTCGGCGGTGATGCGCGACACGTCGCCGGTGCGGAACCAACCATCGTCGCGGAAGGCGCCGGCCGAGGCGCCGGCATCGTCGAAATAGGCGCGGATGACGCTGTTGCCGCGCGCCTCCAGCTCGCCCACGGTGGCGCCGTCATGGGGCAGGGGGCGGCCGTCCCCGGCGGCGATGCGCAATTCGGTGCCGAACAGGCGGATGCCCTGGGCCAGCTTGCCATGGATATCGGCACCCGGCGCCAGGTCCGGGCGGGCGCGGGTCACGCTGCCCACCGGGCTCAGCTCCGTCATCCCCCAGCCATGCAGGACGGCGATGCCGAACTCCTCCTCCAGCACATGGATCTGCGCATCGCCCACCGCCGAGCCGCCGATCAGCAGCACCCGCAGCGCCCGCGGCCTGCGCCCGGCGGCGCGCATGGCGTCGATCAGCCCGGCCCAGACCGTGGGCACCCCCCAGGCGGCGGTCACCGCCTCGTCCTCCATCAGTTGAAACAGGCTGGCGCCGTCCAGCCGCGGGCCGGGCATGACCAGACCCGAGCCGGAGAGCGGCGCGCCGAAGGGCAGGCTCCAGGCATTGACGTGAAACAGCGGCACGGCGGGCAGGATGCGGTGATCGGTGCCGAAGGAGGC
Organism: Paracoccus sp. (in: a-proteobacteria); assembly: GCA_040392885.1. Taxonomy (GTDB): domain Bacteria; phylum Pseudomonadota; class Alphaproteobacteria; order Rhodobacterales; family Rhodobacteraceae; genus Paracoccus. The sequence goes on from JBEBVF010000009.1 coordinate 7,762, forward strand.
GGGCGCCGCCAGCACCGTCGCCATCGCATGCAGCACTGTCGAGCGGTGGCTGTAGAGCGCGCCCTTGGGATCGCCGGTGGTGCCCGAGGAATAGCACAGGCCGGAGGCGGCGGTTTCCGGGATCTCGGGCCAGTCGGCCAGGCCGGTATCCTGCGCGGCGAGCAACGCCTCATAGGCCAGCGTCCCGGCGGGGGCGTCGGCGGGCAGGGCATCGGCGGCGCAGAGGCAGACCAGCCGGATGCCCGCGGGCAGGCCGGGCGCCAGCGCCGCCACCAGCGGCGTCAGGTCGGCATCGAAGAACAGCACCCGGTCCTGTGCGTGTCGGGCGATCCAGCCGATCCGTGCCGCCGGCAGCCGCGGGTTGATGGTGTGGCAGACCGCGCCGAGGCCGGAAATGGCGTAATACAGCTCCAGATGCCGGTGACCGTTCCAGGCCAGCGTCGCCACCCGGTCGCCGGGTACCACCCCCAGCCCGCGCAGCGCGGCGGCCATGCGCAGGGCGCGGCTGCGGGTCTGGCGATAGTCCTGGCGGTGGATGTCGCCGTCGACCCCGCGCGAAACCACCATCGTTCCGCCATGCACCTCGGCCGCAAAATCCAGGATCGACGCGATCGACAGCGGCCGCTCCATCATCAGTCCCGACAGCATTTGCCTCTCCTCCCACAATGCCCTTGACTACATACTACTAAGTATGTTGAGTTGTCTCAACCGAAAGTTTTCAGCAGGACGGAGGGCGCGGTGGAGTCAATCGAGGCACTGTTCTCGGCCCGGGGCAAGGTGGTGCTGGTCACCGGCGGCGCCGGCGGCATCGGCCAGATGATCGCGCGGGCCTTCGTGGCCGCCGGCGCGCGGGTGCTGATCGCCTCGCGCAAGGCGGCGGCCTGCGAGGCGGCGGCGGCGGCGCTGAACGGTGCCGGCCTGCCGGGTCGGGCCGAGGGGTTCGGCGGCGATGTCTCGACCGCCGCGGGCGTGGCGGCGCTGGCCGCCGCGGTGGCGGGCCGCACCGACCGGCTGGACGTGCTGGTCAACAATGCCGGCCGCAGCTGGGGCGCTGATTACGACAGCTATCCCTTCGACGCCTGGGGCAAGGTGATGGCGGTCAATCTGGGCGGGCTGTTCACGCTGACCCGCGACCTCACCGGCCTGCTGCAGCGCGCCGCCCACCCGGAATCGCCGGCGCGGGTCATCAATCTCGGCTCGGTCATGGGCACGGCGGCCCTGGGCGGCCGGTCCTGGGCCTATGCCGCCTCGAAGGCCGGGGTTCACCAGCTGACGCGGATTCTGGCCAAGGAACTGGCGGGCCGGCACATCACCGTCAACGCCATCGCGCCGGGACCCTTCGCCACCAACATGACCGCCTTCGCCACCGGCACCGAGCAGGGGCGCAGCGCCACCGCCGCCGCCATCCCCGCCGGCCGCATGGGCCGGGCCGAGGATGTCGCCGGCGCGGTGCTGTTTCTGGCCGGCCGCGGCGGCGCCCATGTCACCGGCGCCGTCCTGCCGCTGGATGGCGGCCTGTCGGTCCAGACCGGCCCCGACCTTTTCGAACATGCCCGCTGAACAGCCCGTTGCCGATTGGAGGCCGAAATGGACCTGACCCTGCGCCCCGAGGCCCGCCGTATCCTCGATGCGGTGCGCCGGATGATGCGCGACGAGGTGATGCCGCTCGACCGCGAATTCGCCGCCGAGACCGGCGCCGGCGGCGACCGCTTTGCCTTCACCCCGCGCCAGACCGAGATCCTCGAGGGGTTGAAGGAAAAGGCGCGCGAACGCGGGCTGTGGAACCTCTGGCGCACCCGCGCGCTGGCGGGCGCCGGGCCGGACGCGCTGAGCACGGTGGAATATGCGCATCTGGCCGAGGAGATGGGCCGCGCGCATCTGGGGGCCGAGGTGTTCAACTGCTCCGCCCCCGATACCGGCAACATGGACGTGCTGGCGCGGTTCGGCACTCCGGCGCAGCAGGCGCGCTGGCTGGGGCCGCTGCTCGACGGGCGCATCCGCTCGGCCTATCTGATGACCGAGCCGGGCGTGGCCTCCTCGGATGCCACCAATATCGGGCTGCGGGCGGTGCGCGACGGCGACCATTTTGTGCTGAACGGCGAGAAATACTGGGCCTCGGGCGCCGGCGATCCGCGCTGCGCCCTCTATATCGTCATGGTGCTGACCGACCCCGAGGGCGAGCGCCACCGCCGCCACAGCCAGATCCTGGTCGAGCCGGGCACAACCGGCATCGAGGTGCTGCGGCCGATGCAGGTCTTCGGCCATGACCACGCGCCGCATGGCCATATGCATATCCGCCTGACCGATGTGCGGGTGCCGGCGGAAAACCTGCTTCAGGCCGAGGGCGACGGTTTCCTGATCGCGCAGGGGCGGCTGGGGCCGGGGCGCATCCATCACTGCATGCGCCTGATCGGCCAGGCCGAGCAGGCGCTGGAGCTGATGTGCCGCCGGGCGCTGGACCGGCAGGCCTTCGGGCGCCGGCTGGCCGATCTGGGCGCCAATCACGACATCATCGCCGAATGCCGAATCAGCATCGAGCAGGCGCGGCTGCTCTGCCTCAAGGCCGCCCATGTCATGGATAGCGAGGGCCCGCGCGCTGCCGCGCTCTGGGTCAGCCAGATCAAGGTGGTGGCGCCGCGCATGGCGCAGCAGGTCATTGACGAGGCCATGCAGCTCTTCGGCGGCACCGGCATCAGCCAGGACACGCCGCTGGCCGAGATGTGGATGAACGCCCGCATGCTGCGCTTTGCCGACGGCCCCGACGCGGTGCATCGCCGGGTGATCGGCCGGGCCGAGCTGCGCCGGCACGCCCATGGCTGAGGCGATGCAACAGGCGATGTTGGCGCGGCTGTCGGCGCATCTGGCCGGGGCGCTGCCCGGGGTCGGGGCGCTGCGCGGTGCGCGGCGGTTCACCGGCGGCCAGTCCAATCCCACCTGGCTGATCGAGGCCGAGACCTGCCGGCTGGTGCTGCGGCAGAAGCCGGCGGGCGCGGTGCTGCCCTCGGCCCATGCCATCGACCGCGAATTCCGGCTGCTGAACGCGCTGGTGCCGACGCCGGTGCCGGTGCCGCGGCCGCTGCTCTATTGCGACGATCCCGCGGTGATCGGGGCCGAGTTCTACCTGATGGCGCATGTCGAGGGTGTGGTGCACTGGAACGCGGCGCTGCCGGACCAGCCGCCCGGCCTGCGCGCGCCGATCACGCTGGCGATGGTCGACACGCTGGCGGCGCTGCATGCCGTCGACTGGCGGGCGGCGGGCCTGGGCGATTTCGGGCGGGCCGGCGATTATGCCGCCCGCCAGATCGCCCGCTGGACCCGCCAGTTCCGCGCCACCGAGGATGGCAGCTTTCCCGGCGTGCCGGCGCTGATCGCACGGCTGGAGCGCAGCCTGCCTGCCGATGACGGGGGCGCGGTGCTGGTGCACGGCGATTTCCGCATCGACAACCTGATCTTCGCGCGCGATTCCGACCGGGTGCTGGCGGTGCTGGACTGGGAACTGGCGACCATCGGCCATCCCCTGGCGGACCTGGCCTATCTGCTGCTGCATCACCGCCTGCCGGGCAGCGGGGTGTTCCACGGCCTCGGCGGCGTCGACCGCGGTGGCGCCGGCCTGCCCGGGGAGGCGGCGATCGTCGCCCGCTATGCGGCGGCGGCGGGGCTCGGCACCATGCCCGATCTCGGCTTCTGGATCGGGCTCTCGGCCTTCCGGCTGGCGGCGATCCTCGAAGGCGTGCGGGCGCGGATCGAGGCCGGCAACGCCGCCGACCCGGCCCGCGGCCGCCGCCTGATCACCGCCATCCCCGATCTGGTCGCCATCGGCCTCGATTCGGTGCCGGGCTGAACCACTGCGGCCGGGGGCGGTGATGCCGGGGGTCGCGGCCGGATCACCGCCATTTCCGAATGTGTCGCCATCGGGTGGGGCCCGAACGCCTGTGTCCCTCGTGGCAGCCTGATCATCACCATTTCCGAGGTTCGGTGCCGGGCTGAGCCACTGTGGCCGGGGGCGTGATGCCGGGTGTCGCCGCCTGATCGCCACCATTCGCGATCTGGTCGCCACCGGCCGGCCCCCAATGCCTGTTCCCCTCGTGGCGGTCCAATCATCGCCATTCCCGAGGTTCGGCGCCCGGCTGAGCCGCTTCGGCCGGGGCACCGGTGCCGTTGCCCGTCCGATCCGGGCATTGCCGCCTGATCGCCGCCCTTTCCGAGCGTGTCGCCATCGGGCGGGGCCGCAATGTCTGTTCTCCCCTTCATGGCGGCCCGATCCTCACCATCGGCCTCGCCTCCGCACCCACCCCGCCGTCCCGCTACCCGCCCCACAGCGTCAGCGCGGACTGGGTCAGCACGGCAAGGCTGACCACGGCCAGCACCGTGATCGCCACGCTGCGGTAATGCCGTTGCAGGGCCGAGCGGAACAGTCGCGCGCCGATCGCCTGTCCCGCCAGCAGCGCCGGCACGCACAGCCCCGCCAGGATCAGCAGCCGTGCCGTCAGCAGGCCCGAGGCTGCCGCCAACCCCACCGCCACCGCGTCGATCAGCGAGAAATAGAACATCAGCGAGGCCCGCCCCACCGGCACCGCCGTCTGCCGGCCCAGATAGAACAGGATCACCGGCGGCCCGCCCATGGCGGCGGCACCGTTCAGCAGGCCCGAGACCGCGCCGATCAGCACCGTCGCCGCGCCGCCCGGCTGCGACCGGAACCGGGCGCCGGCGGCCAGCCCCGCCACGCTGGCCAGCACGATCAGCGCGATGGCCAGACGCATGACATCGGCGGATTGCGTGGCCAGCCCGTAGAGGCCGAGCGGAATCCCCGCCAGCGAGCCCAGGCCCAGCCAGCCGACCGAGCGGAAATGCACCTCGCGCCACAGGCCGGGCAGCATCTGAGCGCTGGCGACGATCTCCAGGCACAGGACCAGCGGCACCACCATGACCGGCGGCACGATCAGCGCCAGCGTCGGCACCGCCGCCAGCGCAAAGCCGAAGCCGGTATAGCCGCGCAGGATACCGGCCGCAAAGACCACGGCCAGACACCAGGCCATCCGGTCCGGCGGCAGGCCGAGGGCCGCGGTCAGCGAAACCATATCCATGATTCGAAAACCCTTCCCCCTGCGCCGAAGCGGATCGCGGCCGTCCCGGCATCCGGCCTGCCCGGCGGCGCGGCGCCGGAACGCGGTCGGCGGGCCGGACCCGGTCCCTCGCCCCGCTGCTTAGCCGTCGGCGGCGAGCCGCACCAGCGTCTTGCCCAGCGTGGTGCCCTCGAACAGCGCCACCAGGGCCGCCGGCACCGCCTCCAGCCCCTCGTAGACGGTCTTCGGCGCCACGATTCGGCCGGCGGCGAGCAGCGGCTGCATCTCGGCCAGGAAGGCCGGCATCCGGTCCTCGTGGTCATAGACCAGGAACCCTTGGACCCGCAGGCGCTGGCGCAGCACCGCATCGAACCCGGCCAGCGGGCGCGGCACGGCGTCGTTATAGGTGGCGATGGCGCCGCAGATGGCGATGCGGCCATGCTGGCGCATCAGGGGCAGGGCGGTCTCCAGCTGCGCGCCGCCGACATTGTCGAAGAAGGCGTCGATGCCCTCGGGCGCGGCAGCGGCCAGTTGTGCGGCGAAGTCCGGGGCGCGGTGGTTCAGCGCCACGTCGAAGCCCAGGGTATCGCGCAGATGGGCAGCCTTGACCTCGCTGCCGGTGGTGCCGATCACCCGTTTCGCGCCGCGCAGCCTTGCCAGCTGGCCGGCGGCACCGCCGACCGCGCCGGCGGCGCTGCTGACCAGCACCACCTCGCCGCCACCGATGCCCAGCACCTCGCCCACGCCCAGCCAGGCGGTCAGGCCCGGATGGCCGAGGATGTCGAGATGGTCGGCCGGATCGGCGGCCGGGGGCAGGGGACGCGCCGCCGCGGCCGGCAGCACCGCCAACTCGCGCCAGCCGAGGCGGTGAAAGACCAGCGTGCCCTCGGGCAGCGCGGCGGCGTTCGAGGCGATCACCCGGCCGACGCTGCGTCCGGTCAGCGCCTGCCCCAGCCGGTAGGAGGCAACATAGGATTCGCCGCCATCCATCAGCCCGCGCTGGCCGGGATCGACCGAAACGACCAGGTTGCGCACCAGCACCTCGCCCGGGCCGGGTTCGGCCAGCTCGGTCTCGGCCAGGGTGAAATCCTCGACCCTGGGCCGGCCCTGCGGGCGCCGGGCCAGGCGGATCTCGCGGTTGCGGCGGGTCATTGCCGGAACTCGGCCGCCGGATAGCCGACGCGGCGCGACACGAACCGCCAGCCCTGCGCGGTGCGCCGCAGCACGTCGCGATAGACGCTGGCCCGTGCGATCACCGGTGGCACCGCGCGCGCGTCGAGCGTCATCACATAGGCGGTGGCGGTGGCATGGTCGCCGGCGCCCTCGATCAGCAGGTTGCCGTTCCAGTGCTGGAAGCCGGCCTCCTGATCGTCGATGGCGGCCTGCATGAAGGCGGTGATCGCCACGCGGCCCTCGTGGCGGCCGAAGCGGCCGTGGTCATAGCTGCCATCCTCGGTAAAGCAGTCCGCCACGCCGGCCGCATCGCCCAGCAGGTCGACGCGGTGGTTGTAGGTGCGATACAGGGTCTCGATGGCGATCCGGTCCTCGATGGGCAGGGTCATGTCGTCTCCTCCGTCAGGGTTCAGGCAAAGGCCGGCGGGTGGTGCAGGGGCCAGCGCAATTCGGCCTCCAGCGCGGCGGCGAGGCGGATCAGCACCGCCTCCGCGAACGGGCCGCCGACCAGCTGCACGCCGATGGGCAGGCCGTCGCCGTCATGGCCGCCGGGCAGCGAGATCGCCGGCAGGCCGGTGATGTTGGCAAAGACGTTGAAGGCCAGCATCTGCGCCTCCAGCGGGCTGCTGCCGTCGAGGCGGCGGTTGGCATCGGCCAGGACCACCCCGGCCCTAGGCACCCGGCAGGCCAGGGCCGGGGTCAGCAGCACGTCGAACGCGTCGATCCAGTGCCGGATCATCCGCCGCGATTCGCGATGCAACTCGGCCACGTCGCGGGCGTAGTCGCCGGAATGGCGGTGCAGGGCCATGTCGCGGCGGGCGATGATGAAGGGCTCGGCCAGCGCCGGGTCGGCATAGGGCGCGGTATGCAGCGCCGCCGGCAGCACGGTGAACAGATAGATCTCCATCGCCCGGGCGCTGATGATGTCGGGGCCCACCGGCAGGACATGGTGGCCCTGATCCTCCAGCAGGCGCGCGACGGCCTGCACGGCCGCGGCGCATGCGGGATCGACGGGCACGCCGGCCGGCGCCTCCAGCAGCAGGCCGATGCGCAGGCGGCCGGCGGGCCGGCCCGGCTCGTCGCCGAAGGGGCGCTCGGGCGCCGGTGCCCGGTACCAGCCCAGCGGGTCGGGGGCCGAGATCAGGTCGAGGATACGGGCGCTGTCCTCGACCGTGCGGGTGATGACGCCGCCGGTGGTGCCATGCTCCCAGCCCAGGGTGCGGGCGGGCACCCGGGCGCGCGCGGGCTTGAGGCCGACGAGGCCGGTGCAGGCCGCCGGCATGCGGATGCTGCCGCCGCCATCGGAGGCATTGGCCACCGGCGCCATCCCGGCCGCCACCGCCGCCGCGGCGCCGCCGCTGGAGCCGCCGGGCGTATGGTCGAGGTTCCAGGGGTTGCGGGTGATGCCGTAGCGGCGGTTTTCCGTCACCTGGGTCATGCCCAGTTCGGGCGTGTTGGTGCGGCCCATCGGCAGGAAGCCGGCGGCGAGGATGCGCTCGGCGATCAGGTCGCTTTCGGGCTGGGGCGCGTCGGACATGCCCAGCGAGCCGCGGGTGTTCGGTTGCCCCGCCACCGAGACCAGGTCCTTGATCGGCATCGGCACCCCGGCAAAAGGCGCCAGCGCCTCGCCGGCCATGACCGCGGCCTCGACCCTCGCCGCCTGCGCCAGAACCGCCGCGTCATTGCGCCAGGTGAAGGCGTTGACCGCCCCGTCATGGGCATCGATTCGGGCAAGGTAATGACGCAGCAGCTCGACCGGGCCGATCTCGCGGAGGCGAATCAGCCCTGCCAGCCGGGTGGCCGATGCGAAATGCTCCATGGTTGATCCTCCGCGCCGTGGCCGGGTCTGCGCCGATACTGGTTACAATTTCAACATACTGGTTAGGATGTCGTCAATGACCAAAACGCGGGCACGTCCGGCACCGGGTGGTGGCACCGGCATCCGGCACAGAGAATGCTTGACATACTACTTGGTATGATGGAGCCTTGGCCCCGGAGGCGGACGAAGCCCTCGTCCGGTACGAGCATCCTTGGGGGGACCATGAGGCTTTGCGTTCACGAAACCGGGCGGCGCGCGGCGGGGCTGGGGATCGCCGCATCCGTGACCGCCGCGTTGCTGGCCGCGGCGGCGGCGGCGGAGGCGGAGGTGCTGGAATCCCGGCTGCCGGCTGCCTCGGGCCGCATGGACCTGCTGAAATGGGGGGTGCCCTATGGCGAGCCCGCCTCGCTCGACCCGGCGCGCGGCAACGACAACAGCCCGGCCTTCGTCGCCTCGAACACCTGCGACGGGCTGCTGCGGCTGACCCCGGATTACGGGCTGGAGCCGGGCCTTGCCGAATCCTGGGAATTCGGCGCCGACAACCGCACGCTGACCTTCCATCTGCGTGACGGCATCCGCTTTTCCGACGGCAGCCCGCTGACCGTCGATGACGTGGTATTCTCGCTGTCGCGGCACATGGACCCGGCGGTGGGCTCGGTCTATGCCTCCAGCGTCTACGGCAATGTCGAGCGCATCGAGGCCAGCGGCCCGGCCGAGGTGACGGTGCATTTCAAGGCGCCGGACGCGCTGTTCCTCAGCGGCATGTCGAATATCAGCGGCCTTGTCGTCAGCCGGGCCGCCGCCGAGGCCGCCGGCGCCGGTTTCGGCTCGCCCGGCGGGCTGCCGGTCTGCACCGGCGTCTACAAGATCGACGAGTGGGTGCCCGGCAGCGGCATCGCCCTGTCCGAGAATCCGCATTTCTGGGATGACGCCCATCGCCCCCATGCCGCGCGGGTGTCGCTGCAGTTCATCTCGGACGCGGCCTCGCTGACCCAGGCGCTGAAGGCCGGCGCCATCGACGGCTCCTACGAGGTGCCGCCGGCGGCCATCGCGCCGTTGCAGGACGCGGCGGGCAGCATCCATTTCGGCCCCAGCCCGGTGATGCTGTTCGTCTATGCCGTCGGCCCCGGCCCTATGCAGGACGTGAACTTGCGCCGGGCGCTGGACAAGCTGATCGACCGCGCAGCCATCGCCGAGCGGGTCTATCACGGCGCCGCGGTGGCCGATGGTCGCATGGTGCCGCCGATCCTGTGGGGCGAGGGCCCGGCGCGGCCGGTCTACGAGGCGGCGGCCGCCGACCTGGCGCAGGGCGGCGCCGACCTGGAGGGGGCGCGTGCCGACCTCGCCATGGCCCCGCCGCTGGGCCGGCCGCTGAAGCTGATCATCACCGCCGGCAACGAGCCGATGCGGCTGGTCGCCACGCTGCTGATGGACCAGGCGCGCGAGCTGGGCATCGAGATCGAGGTCGAACAGATCCAGCCCACCGACAATGCCGCCCTGTTCGGCAATGCCGAGTTCCGCACCCGCTTCAAGGCCGACCTGATCATGATCAACGGCTGGTCGGCGATTGCCGAGCCGCTGTTCTATCCGCGCCGCGTGGTGCTGCCCGGCGGCATCTTCAACCTTGTCGGTTACGAGGACCCGGAGGTGACCGAGGCCGTCACCACCGGCATCCAGACCTTCAACCCCGAGGCGCGCGCCCGGCTGTTCGCCGCGGCGCAGGCCCGCTACGAGCCGGACAAGCCCCTGCTGCCGATCGTGAACCTGCGCGAGGTGCTGTTCCTGCGCGACGGGCTGACCGGGGCCACGACCTCCTTCGCCTATCTCTACAGCCCCAGCCTGGCCCATATCGGGCCGAAACCCTGAGGCCGCCGCGGGCGCGCCTGCCCCGCGCGCCTGCCTTCCCATCAGCTCATGGAGGCCCGCGATGGCCAAATCGCAACTGGCGCTGCTGACCGATTACTACGACACCATCCTGAACCGGCGCGACAGCCCGGCGGCGCTGCGGTGGTGGACGGATGAAACCGTGCTGGACTTTCCCGGCGACAACCCGTTCTCGGGCCGCCATGTCGGCGTCGGCTGGGTGACCGACCACTATTACCCGACCATCCGCCGTATCGCCGACATCCGCAAGGAGGCGCTGCTGTCGCCGCTGGTCGCCGATGCCGAATACGGCCTCAGCCATTACCGCGAGCGCATCACCATCCGCGACAGCGGCGAGGAACTGATCATGCACCGCCGCGCGCTCTACGGCTTTGCCGATGGCCGGATCGTCAGCGTGCGGGTCTTCGACGAGGATTCCGAGGCGATCGACCGGTTTCTGAATCGCTTCTGGTAGGGCGCGCGGCGCCAGCGACATCACGGGGGACAGGCGGCCGGCAAAAGGCGCCGCCCCAAGGCAGGGAGGAAAGACCATGGACCATCACCGGACCGGCCGGATCACCGGCCCCGGCCTGCTGGCGGCGGCGCTGATGGCGGGGATGCTGTCCTCGCCCGCGCCGGCCGCCGAAGGCGGGCCGCAATTGCAGAACGAGACCCCGCCCGCGCAGGGCAGCATGGACCTGCTGCGCTGGGCCGCGCCCTTCGGCGAGCCGCCGACCCTGGACCCGGCCAAGGGCGCCGACAACAGCATCTACCTGGTCAACTACAACATCTGCGACACGATGCTGAAGCTGAACCCGGATTACAGCCAGTCGCCGGGACTCGCCGAATCCTGGGAATACGGCCCCGACCATCTCAGCCTGACCTTCCGGGTCCGGCAGGGCGTCAGCTTTTCCGACGGCAGCCCGCTGACCGCCGAGGACGTGCATTTCAGCCTGGCCCGGCACATGGATCCGGAACTGGCCTCGCTCTACCGCTCGACGGTGTTCCCCAATGTCGAAAGCGTCGCGGTCAGCGGCCCGGACAGTGTGACCGTCACCTTCCGGCGGCCGGACGAGATGTTCCTGAACTCCATGGCGACGCCGGCCGGCATCATCCTGAAGAAGGATTTCGTCGAGGCTTCGGGCAGCGCCTATGGCTCGCCCCAGAACGGCCAGATCTGCACCGGCGCCTACCGGATCGAGCAGTGGAATTCCGGCGCCAATGTCGTGCTGGCGGCCAATCCGCATTACTGGGACGCCGACAACCAGCCGCATGCGCAGAAGATCGACCTGCAATTCGTCTCGGACAGCGTGGCGCTGACCCAGGCGCTGCTGTCGGGGGCGCTCGACGGCTCCTACGAGATCCCGCCTTCGGCCATCGCGCCGCTGGGCGCCGCCCCGGGCACGCTGTATTACGGGCCCAGCCCGCAGATGTTCCACCTCTATCCGGTGGCGCCGGGGCCGATGGCGGATCCGCGGATGCGGCAGGCCTTCAGCATGCTGATCGACCGCGAGACCATCGCCGACAAGGTCTATCACGGCAGCGCCAGCGCCAATTACGCCATGGTGCCGCCGGTGCTGTGGAACGGCGAGGCGCTGCCGGTCCTTCAGGCCAGCTATGACCGGATCCGCGCCGGCATGCGCTATGATGTCGAGGCCGCGAGGCAGCTGATCGACCAGATCCCGGACCGGCCCGACCGTCTGACGCTGGTGACGCTGACCGGTAACGAGCAGATGCGCCTTGCCGCGACGCTGCTCCAGCAACTGGCCGCCGAGGTCGGCATCGACCTGACCATCAAGGAGATCATGCCCGCCCAGAACGCCACCTATTTCTTCGATGCCAATGCCCGCGCCGGCGTCGATCTGATCATGAACCAGGGCTACAGCGTCGCCCCGGACGAGCTTTACTATCCCAGCCGCGTCGTGCTGCCCGAGGGGGTGTTCAACCTCGCCCGCTACGACAATCCCGAGGTGGCGCGGCTGCTCTACGGCGCCCGGGCCGAGTTCGACGCCGCCCGGCGCGCGGAGATCTTCGTCGAGGCGCAGGAGATCTACGAGCCGGCGCAGGTCATCATCCCGATCGCGAACATGCACGAGGTGCTCTACCTGCGCGAGGGGCTGACCGGGGCCGTGACCTCCTATGCCTATCTGTTCAGCTCCAGCCTGGCCCGCATCGGGCCGCAGTGACCGCCCGGCGGCCTGCGGGACCGGCGACGGTCCCGCAGCGCCCGCGCCGCCGCCACGCCAACAAGGGAATGCGACATCATGAATGCCGGAATCTACGCCCTCGACAGCATGGACCTGGTTTACGAGGAGCCGGGCGACCTGGCGCCGATGCTGGACTTCTATACCCGCATCCTCGGGCTGCCCCTCCACATTCCCCATGCCGCGGGGCAGGACTGGTTCGCGGTGGATGCCGGGAACATGCAGATCTTCGTGGTGCCGCGCCGGGACGGGGCCGGCGCGCCGGTCCCGCGCGGGGCCTGGAACTGCCAGATCGGCTTCGGGGTGCCCGATCTCGACGCCGCCATCGCCGAACTCGACGGCAAGGTCACCTGGACCGCCGGGATAGGCCGCTGGAACCATGTCAACGGCACCTATTACCGCTTTCGCCGCCTGGCCGACCCGATCGGCACCCGCCTGTTCCTGATGGAATGCCGCCACGCGAAATCGCCGCTGGGCGCCGCCGGCAGCGACTATCGCAATCCGGAGGTGGACTTCCGCGAGGGCGGCGCCCCGATCCCGGCGCCGGAGTGACCGCGATGGCCGCCCCCCTCCCGCCCGCATCCCCAACCGGAGACAAGCCCCATGGCTGCCCGCTCTAGGTCCGGCCGCGTTCTGGCCACCCTCGCCGGCGCGCTGGCCACCGCCCTCGTCGCCAGCGTCATCATCTTCGCCGCCGTCCAGTTCGTGCCCGGCGACCCGGCGGCCGAGATCGCCGGCCTCGGCGCCACCCCCGAGGAGGTGGCGCAGGTGCGCCACAATCTCGGCCTCGACCGGCCGGCCTGGGTCCGCTATGCCGACTGGCTCTGGGGTGCGGTGCGGGGCGATTTCGGCACTTCGGTCTATTACCGGCAGAGCGTGTGGTCGCTGCTGCATCCGCGCATCGCCACCACGCTGCTGCTCGACCTCTATGCCACGGTGCTGGTGGCGGTGTTCGGCATCGGGCTGGGCATCCTCGCCACGCGGGTGCCGCGGCTGAACGGCGCCATCACCGTGCTGACCGGCACCATGATCGGGCTGCCCTCCTTCGTGGCGGCGGTGCTGCTGATCCAGCTCTTTGCCGTGCAGCTGGGCTGGTTTCCCGCCATCGGCGCCGGCGGGCCCGGCCTGGCCTCGCGCCTCTATTCGCTGACCCTGCCGGCCTTCTCGCTGGCCCTGGCCTGGAGCGCCTTCCTCGGCCAGATCGCCCGCGCCAGCCTGCGCGACCAGGCCCGGCGCGAGCATATCGAGACCGCGCGCGGCCGCGGCCTGCCCGAGGGGCTGATCTTCTGGCGGCATGTGTTCCGCAACGGCGCCATCCCCATCGTCACCGTGATCAGCCTGACCGCGGGCGGGCTGATTGCCGGCGCCATCGTGATCGAGCGCGCCTTCGCCATCGACGGCGTCGGCACCTTCCTGGTCAAGTCGGTGATCTCGAACGATGCGCCGGTGGTGCTGACCATCGTGATGATGCTGGTGCTGATCTTCATCCTCGTGACCACCATCGCGGATGTGCTCCAGCGGCTGCTGGACCCGCGCGCCGGAACGGAGGCCCCCCGATGACCGATACTCCGATCGCAGCCACCGGCGGCCGGTGCCCGCGCGCGTCCCGGGTCGATGATCGTCTCACCGGCTTGGCGATGGGGCCGGGTTTGGGGCTCCTCCAGCCCGCGTGCATCGCGGACGGGTCGCAGCGTCCGGCACACCGGAACGGAGACACCCCGATGACTCACACCCCGTTCGCAGCCGCCGGAACCGCCCGGCACAAGCACACGACCCGGGGCGATGATCGTCTCACCGGCCGGGCGATGGGGCCGGGTTTGGGTCTCGTCCAGCCCGCGTGTACCGCGGACGGGTCGCAGCGTCTCGTGCGCCGGAACGGAGACACCCCGATGACCGACACTCCGATCGCAGCCACCGGCACCGTCCGGCGCAAGCACGCATCCCGGGTCGATGATCGCCTCCCCGACCGGGCCATGAAGCTGGTCCCGGGCCGCGCCCGGCCCGTCCCCACCGCCGACCGGCCGCAGCCCCGGCCCCAGCCGCACGCCGGAACGGAGGTGGCGCCATGAGCGATACCGCTGTTGCCCCCGGCCTGCCGGCGCGGCGCCGGTTGCGGCTCGGCGATCCCGTCACCGCGCTGCTGGTGGCACTGTGCCTGGGTTTCGTGCTGGTCGCCGTCTTTGCCCCGCTGATCGCGCCCTGGCCGCCGAACAAGACCGACATCCTCAACGCCTCGGCCCCGCCCTCGGCGGCGCATTGGCTGGGCACCGACGACACCGGGCGGGACATCCTGTCGCGGCTGGTCTTCGGCTTTCGCCTCAGCCTGCTGGGGCCGACGGTGGTGATCGCCATCGCCTCGGTGCTGGCCATCGCGCTGTCGCTGTCGGCGGTCTGGATCGGCGGCCGCTATGACCGCATCATCGCCCGGGTGCTGAACCTGCTCTTCGCCTTCCCGGCGCTGCTGCTGGCGATCCTGTGCGTGGCGATCTTCGGCGCCGGCATCGTCGCGCCCTCGGTGGCGCTGGCCATCGGCTTCACCCCCTACATGGCGCGGGTCATCCGCTCGGTCGCCCTGCGCGAGCGGCACCTGCCCTATATCGAGGCCTGCGAGATCGCCGGCATGTCCGGCTGGCGCATCTGCCTGCGCCACCTGCTGCCCAACATCCTGCCGATCATCCGCGCGCATGTGACCATCTCCTTCGGCTCGGCGCTGATCGACCTGGCGGCGATCTCCTATCTGGGGCTGGGGGTGCAGCCGCCGCATGCGGAATGGGGGCTGATGGTGGCGACCGGGCAATCGGCGCTGCTGGCCGGGCATCCGTGGGAATCGCTCTCGGCCTGCGCGGTGATCCTGGTGGTGGTGATCACCGTGAACCTGCTGGGCGAGCGCATGACGGCACAGGCGGACGCGAGATCATGACCATGCAATCCCCGGCGGGCGACCCGCCCACCCTCGAGATCGACCGGCTCAGCCTGCGCATCCCGGTGCGGGGCAGGGCGGCGACCATCATCCACGATGTCAGCCTGACCATCGCCAAGGGCAAGACCCTGGCCCTGGTCGGCGAGTCCGGCTCCGGCAAGTCGATGACCGCGCGGGCGGTCATGCGGATGCTGATCCCCGGCGCGCAGACCGGCGGCGACATCCGCTTTGCCGGGCGCAGCGTGTTTGGCCTGAGCGATGCCGAATTGCGCGCCTGGCGCGGCCATGACGTGGCGATGATCTATCAGAGCCCGCATGCCCACATAAATCCGGTGCGCAGCATCGGCGACTTCCTGACCGAGGGCCTGCGCCGGGACGGGTTGTCGCGCCGCGAGGCCGAGGCGCGGGTGATCGGCCTGCTGGCCGATGTCGGCATCCCCGACGGCGCCCGCCGGCTGCGCCAGTATCCGCACCAGCTTTCGGGCGGGCAGTTGCAGCGGGTGATGATCGTGGCCTGCATGGCGGCGCAGCCGCGGCTGCTGCTGGCGGACGAGCCGACCACCGCTCTCGATGTCACCACCCAGGAGGAGGTGATGGCGATCCTGGCCGAGGTCAAGGCGACCCGCGACCTCTCGGTGCTGCTGATCACCCATGACCTCGATCTTGCCGCCGCCACCGCCGACCGCATCGCGGTGATGTATGCCGGCATGATCGTCGAGACCGCCGGGGCCGGGGCGCTGGTCGCCGACCCGCGCCACCCCTATACGGCCGGGCTGCTGGCCGCGCGCCCGACGCTGGGCGCGCGGGGCCGGCTGCGGGTGATTCCCGGCCGGCCGGCCTCCGGCTTCGAGGTCGGGCCGGGCTGCGTCTTTGCCGGCCGCTGTCCCTTCGCCACGCCGCGCTGCCATGCCGAGCGGCCGGCGCTGCGCCCGCTCGACGGGCACCTGACCGCCTGTCACCGGGCCGAGGAGTTGCATGGCGCCATGGACTATCCGGCCGGGGAGGACGAGCAATGAGCGAGGCGGTGCTTTCGGTTTCCGGCCTGCGCAAGGAGTTCCGCGGCGCCCCCGACGCCGGCCCGATCGTGGCGGTCGACGACCTCGACTTCACGCTGGCGCCGGGCGGGGCGCTGGCGGTGGTCGGCGAATCCGGCTCGGGCAAGACCACGGTGGCGCGGATGATCGCCGGGCTGGAGCAGCCCAGCGCCGGCAGCATCCGCATCCACGGCGTGGAGCGCCTGGCTGTCGGCCGCCGCCATGACCGGCTGGCCCATGCCCGGCAGGTGCAGATGGTGTTTCAGGACCCCTATGCCTCGCTGGACCCGCGCCAGGACATCCAGGGCTGCCTCGACGAGGTGCTGCGGCTGCATCACGGCGGCACGGCGGCGGCGCGCGCCGCCCGCATCGCGGCGCTGCTCCGGCAGGTCGGGCTGGACGAGCGTCACGCCCGGCTGCGGCCGCGCTCGCTCTCGGGCGGGCAGCGCCAGCGCGTCGCCATCGCCCGCGCCCTGGTGGTGGAGCCGGCGGTGCTGATCCTCGATGAATCGGTCGCGGCGCTGGACGTGTCCATCCAGGCGCAGATCCTGAACCTTCTGAACGACTTGCGCCGCCGCCTCGGCATCGCCTACCTGTTCATCACCCATGACCTGGCCGCGGCGCAGTATATCTGCGAGACCATGATCGTGATGCGCAAGGGCCGGCTGGTGGAAAGCGGCCCGTCCCGGCAGGTGCTGTCCGATCCGCAGAGCCCCTATACCCGGCGCCTGCTCGCGGCGGTGCCGCGCAAGGGCTGGGTGCCCCGGCGCACGGCACGCGACGGCGGCCATGAGGAGATGCCGCCGGGTTGAGGGATAGGGCCGGGGGCGTTCCGGTTGGCCCTGCGGGTTGTGGATGGCGGATCGGGGCCGTCCGAATGACCCGGAAAGCGGCTCGTGCGGGAAAAGCCGTGAAGGCGGTGAGACGGGTGGCAGCAGCGCGATAGGGAAACCGGCCGCTGATGCGGTTCATTCCGTCCAGCCGGGCGCGGGCCGCCGGCGAAATCCGGGTTGCCCAGGCGCGGCAGGAAACCCGCCATGGTGGCCAGGGGAGCGGCTCGTGCGGGAAAAGCCGGCAACGGTCCGGCGGAGAAGCCGGCCGCCGCGGCGGTTCATTCCGCTCGGACGAGTCGGGTCTCCAGCGAAATCCCGGCTTTCCGGGCCCAACAGGAAATCCGAGCACGGCGGCGGGCACACGCGAGAAAAACGGCGGAGAGGGCGAGAGCGGCGGTGCCCCGGTGGAGAAGCCAGCCGCCAATGTGGCCTATCCCGCCCGACCGCGCGGGGGCCGTTGGAGAAATCCCGGTTGCCCAAGCGGGGCAGGAAATCCGAGCGCGGTGGCGGGACACAGGCGAGAAAAGCGGCGGAGAAGGTAAGGGCGGCGGCCGGGTGGAAAAGCTGGCCGCCGATGCTCTCCCCTCCGCCGCGTCCGCCCGTCCCGCGCGGCCGGGCGGGACGGGCGGTCCGGCTCAGCAGGCGAGGCCGCGTTCCTCCAGCCAGGCCACCGAGGGCAGGATGCCGGCCTTGTCGCGCAGCTCCAGGATCAGGCGCGGCTGCGAGGTCAGCTCGCCCAGGGCGCGGAATACCGCGGGCCACATGATGTTGCCCTCGCCGATGGTCCAGTGGCGGTCGGCATGGCCGTCGGCATCCTGAAGATGGACATGCCGAAGCGCATTGCCAGCGCGGCGCACAAAGTAATCCACCGGCGGCGCCCCGGTCGAGCCGAAGGCGTAATGCGCATGCCCGGTGTCGATCGAGAGCGCGACCGCCGGCGATTCGAAGCTTTCCGCAAGAATGCGGCGAAGGTCGGGGTCCTTGTCCATGATGTTCTCGATGACCAGCGTCACCCCGGCGCCCTCGGCGCGCCGCACCACCTCGGCCAGCGTCTGGTGCGCATGCTCGATCACCGCCGCATAGGCGGAACGGCCGGCGAAATTGTCCAGGTTGTTGTGGTCCCAGGTGGTATAGGGCGAATGGATCACCATCTGCGTGGCGCCCAGATGCTCGCAGACCGCCAGCCCCTGCATCATGCGGCGGGTGACGACCTTGCGGATCTCGGCATCGGGGCTGGCGATATGCAGGCCCCAGAACGGACCGTGGATGCCCAGCCGGCCGCGATAGCCGGCCAGCAATTCGCGGGCGCGGTCGGCGGCGGGGCGCCAGTCGGCATCCAGCGCGCCGGGCGGGCAGAAATCCTGCAACTCCAGGTCGCGGTCCCGCGACAGCACGAAATCGCGCAGGGTTTCCAGCTCGGGCACGGTCATCGCCGCGCCGAGAACGGGCAGTTCGGTCATGGTCTCTCTTTCAGGCAGCATGTTTCACCAGCAGTCGGTCGAGCAGGGCACGGAATTCCGCCATGCCATGCACCACATGATCGGCCCCGGCGGCGCGCAGCGTCTGCGCCTGTGCCGGGCGGTGGTCGGAGGGGCCGACGAAACCCACGGCGAGGCAGCCGGCCTGTGCCGCGCAGCGGATGCCGTGGATGTTGTCGTCGATGAAGATAGCACGCTCGGGCATTACGCCGAGGCGCGCGGCGGCGAACAGCGCCAGATCCGGCGCCGGCTTGGCCGCCGCTACATGGTCGGCGGAATAGACATGGCCGCCGAAATGCCGCGCCAGCGTCGTGCGCAGCAGCGAGCGCCGCAGCCGCTCCACCGAGGAGTTCGAGCAGACCGCCACCGGCACCGGGCAATCCTCCAGCACCGCCTCGATGCCGGGGATATGCGGGATGGCGCGGTCGAACATCGCGAACAGGATGCGGTCGCTCTCGGCGAAGACGGTGGCCGCATCCAGCCCCAGCCGGGCCATCCGCGCGCGCGATTCCGCGGCGGCGGAGCCGGAGAACAGCGCCGTGGCCTGTTCTTGCGTCATCGGCATCCCGGCCTCGGTGACGGCGCGGGCCAGCGCCGCGCAGCCCAGCGGCTCGCTGTCGATCAGTACGCCGTCGCAGTCGAACAGGATTGCGTCGAACCGCCTCATGCCGCGCGGCTTTCGGCTTGCAGCGCCTGCACCAGAACCGGATCGTCCGAGACCAGATAGCCCGGTCCGCGCGCGATCCAGCGCCGGATCAGCGCCGGGTCGTTGATGGTCCAGACCGAGCAGCGGTCGAGGCGGCGCAGGGCGGTGATGGTGTCGAATTCCGCCTCGAACAGCGCGTGATGGATGCCGACGACATCCACGAGGTCGTCGACCCGGCGCAGGAAGGCGGCGATGCCGCCCTGCCGGTCCGCCCATTCGGCATTGACCGAGATCAGCCGCCGCAGGTTCGGGGCGCAATCGCGGATCTCCTCGACCACGGCGATGTCGAAACTGTGCAGCGCGGCCCGGTCCGCCAGCCCGTTGCGGGGCAGCAGGTCGGCGGCGCGGGCCGCCCGGCCGGGATAGGGCCGGCCCTCCGGGTCGGATTTCAGCTCCACCCACAACTCCAGGCCGGGTTCGGCGGCGAGAACCGCCAGCACCTCCTCCAGGCTCGGCACATGCTCACCGGTCAGCGCGCCGTCGGGGCCGCGCAGGCGGGTGGCGCGGCGGGCCTCGGGCGTCAGGGCACGCACCGGGCCGGCGGCGTCGGTGGTGCGCTCCAGCGTGGCGTCATGGATCACCACCATCTCGCCGGCATCGGTCAGGTGGAGATCGAACTCGACGGCGGCGAAACCGTGGCCGAGGATGTTGCGGAACCCCAGCAAGGAGTTCTCCGCCCACAGGTTGCGCGCACCACGATGCGCCATGATCTTCGACATGTCAGGTGTTTCCGTTCCGTTTCTGGGAATTTCAGCGGATGGTGGGGTCCAGCCGGTCGCGCAGCCAGTCGCCCAGCAGCGAGATGGACAGCGTGGTCAGCACGATCACCAGCGAGGGCGCCAGCATGATCCAGGGGGCGCGGGTCAGGTATTCG
Organism: Paracoccus sp. (in: a-proteobacteria); assembly: GCA_040392885.1. Lineage (GTDB taxonomy): Bacteria > Pseudomonadota > Alphaproteobacteria > Rhodobacterales > Rhodobacteraceae > Paracoccus. The sequence continues at coordinate 27,729 of JBEBVF010000009.1, forward strand.
CGGCCAAAGCCGACCATGTTGCCCAGCGAGCTTTGCGGCGGCTGCACCCCGAGGCCGAGGAAGCTCAGCCCGGATTCCATCAGGATGATCTCGGGGAAGGTCAGGGTCATCGACACCACCAGCGTCGAGGCCACGTTCGGCAGGATATGGCGCAGATAGACCCGCGCGGGCCGGGCGCCCAGCTGCACCACGGCGCCGGCATAGCCCTGCGCCGAGGCGGCGATGGCGAGGCCGCGGCTGATGCGGGCGTAACGCTCCCAGCCGTAGAACCCCATCAGGCAGACCAGCAGCACCAGCGACGAGCCGAAGAAGGCCAGCACCGCCAGCGCCATGATCATGAAGGGCAGCGCCGCCTGGAAATCGGCCAGCGCCATCACCAGATGCTCGACCCAGCCGCGGAACTGCGCGGCCAGAAAGCCCAGCGTGGTGCCGAACACCGCCGAGAGCAGCGTGGCGCCCATCGCGATCACCAGCGAGACCCGGATCGACTGGATCAGCCGCGACAGCACGTCCCGGCCCAGCTCGTCCGTGCCCAGCAGATGCCCCGGCGTGCCCAGCGGCGACAGCCGCGCGGCCAGGTCCATGCGGGTGATCTCCCACGGGCGGATCACGTCGGCCAGCAGCGCGGTCAGCACCATCAGCCCGATCCAGCCGGCCGAGAACCAGATCAGCACCGGGGCGCTGCGGCGCAGCCGGGTCAGCGGCCCAGGGCCGAGGCGGCGCTTGCGCAGGCGGGGCAGGGGAAGGCTCATGTCGGTCATCTCGGGCTCCTCAATGGCGGGCGCGGCGGCTGCGCAGGCGCGGGTCCAGCAGCCCGTAGGTGAAATCGACCAGCAGGTTGGCGACGATCATCGTGCTGGCGATGACCAGCAGCAGGCATTGCACCACCGCCAGGTCGCGGTTGCCGACCGAAACCACGATCAGCCGCCCGATGCCGGGCCAGGAGAAGATGCTCTCGATCACCACGGCGCCGGCGATCAGCGAGCCGAGCATGAAGCCGATCAGCGTCACGATCGGCACCGCCGCATTGGGCAGCGCGTGGCGCCAGACCACGGCGCGCCAGCTCAGCCCCTTGGCCATGGCGGTGCGGATATGCGGCTGGTCCAGCACCTCGATCATCGCCGAGCGCGAGAAGCGCGCCAGCAGCCCGATGCCGCCCACCGCCATGGTGGCGATGGGCAGGATGGCATGGCGCCAGCCGTCCTGCCCGCCCGAGGGCAGCCAGTCCATCTGCACCGAGAACACCAGCACCAGCACCAGGCCCAGCACGAAGGAGGGGATGGTAAAGCCCAGCACCGACAGCATGATCACCCCGCGATCCACCGCCGATTGCCGGTGCAGCGCCGCATAGACCCCGGCCGGGATGCCGATGGCGATCTTCAGGATCAGCGCCGGCACGGTCAGCGCCAGCGTGGCGGGGATGCGCTCCACCACCAGATCCAGCGCCGGGGCGCGGTCGCGCATCGAGACGCCGAAATCCAGGCTGGCCACCTGCTTGATATAGGCCAGGTATTGCTGCCAGAGCGGCACGTCGAGGCCCCAGGCGGCGCGAAAGCGGTCGATGGCGTCTTGCGGCGCGTCCGGCCCCAGCATGATCATCGCCGGATCGCCAGACATGCGCAGCACGACAAAGGCGAAGCTGACCACCAGCAGCAGGGTCAGGGCCGCGCGGGCCAGGCGGGAAAGGATGAAACTCGGCATCGTCGACCTCAGGCGGCGTCGTGCAGGGCGGCGCGCAGTTTCAGGCAGGCGGCCAGCCTGCCGTCATGGCGCGCCAGCGCGGGAACGGTGGCGGCGCAGCCGGCATCGGCCAGCGCGCAGCGGGGATGAAAGGCGCAGCCCGGTGGGCGCGCGGCGGGGTTCGGCGGCTCGCCCTGCAGGATGATGCGCTCGGAGAACCCGCCCCCCGCCCGCGGCACCGAGGAGACCAGCGCCCGCGTATAGGGGTGGCGGGGATCGACGAAGATCTCGTCCGAGGCGGCCTCCTCGACCACGCGGCCCAGATACATCACCGCCACCCGGTCGCAGATGTTGCGCACCACCTTCAGGTCGTGGCTGATGAAGACCATGGTCAGCCCCTCCTGTTCCTGCAGATCGCGCAGCAGGTTGACCACCTGCGCCTGGATCGACACGTCCAGCGCCGAGACCGGCTCGTCGCAGACCAGGAATTTCGGCCGCGTCGCCAGGGCGCGGGCGATCACCACCCGCTGGCGCTGGCCGCCCGACAGCTCGTGCGGATAACGCCCGGCCTGATCGGGGCGCAGCCCGACCCGGGCCAGCAGCTCGGCCACGCGCTCGCGCCGCTCGGCCGGGCTGCCGGCGAGGTCGTGGATGTCCAGCGGCTCGGCGACCTGCTCGGCAATGGTCATGCGCCGGTCCAGCGCCGCCAGCGGGTCCTGGAACACCAGCTGCATCTGCGCCCGCAGCCGCCGCCACGCCTCGGTGCGCGGGGCCGGCATCGGCTGGCCGCGATAGAGGACCTGCCCCTCATGCGGCGCCTCCAGCCCCAGTAGCATCCGGCCCAGCGTCGACTTGCCGGAGCCGGATTCGCCGACGACGCCGAGGATCTCGCCCTCGCGCAGGGCCAGGTCGATGCCGTCCACCGCGCGCACCACGCGCCGGGTGCCGAACATCCCGCCGCCCGAGGCATAGTGCTGGGCGAGGCCGCGCGCCTCCAGCAGCGGCGCGCTCATGCCCAGGCCTCCGCGCGCGGGCGCGGCGTCATGGCGGGCGGGCGCGAGGTGGTGGTGGCGGTGGTGGCGGTCGCGACGGGGTGGAAACAGGCCAGCACTCCGCCGTCCTGCCGGACCTCCAACTCCGGCTGCGCCCGGTGGCACAGGGCGGAGGCGCGCGGACAGCGCGGCGCGAAGGCGCAGCCGGGGGGCAGGTTCCTGGGGTCCGGCACCACGCCCTGAATGGGTTGCAGGCGGCCGCGCCCGGCCTCGAGGTCGGGGATCGCCCGGAACAGCCCGACCGTATAGGGATGGCGCGGGGTGGCGAACAGCCGGTCGATGCGGTCGGCCTCGACCATGCGGCCGGCATACATCACCGCCGCCCGGTCGCAGACCGCCGAGACCGCGCCGAGGTCGTGGCTGATGAACACCATCGCCATGCCGGTCTCGCGCCGCAGCCGCGCCAGCAGGTCGAGGATCTGCGCCTGGATGGTGGCATCCAGCGCGGTGGTCGGCTCGTCCGCGACCAGCAGGTCGGGCTCGCCGGCCAGCGCCATGGCGATCATGATCCGCTGGCACTGGCCGCCGGAAAATTCATGGGGATAGAGGTCCACCCGCGTCGCGGCCGAGGGGATGCCCACCATGTCCATCAGCCGGATGGCCTCGGTCCGGGCGGCGGCGCCGCGCAGGCCGCGATGCAGGGTCAGGCTCTCCATGATCTGCCGCCCGACCCGCTGCACCTGATTGAGCGAGGAGGAGGGGTCCTGAAAGATCATCGCGATGCGCTTGCCGCGCACCGATTCCAGGGCCTGCCGGGGCGCCCCCACCAGCTCCTGCCCGTCGAGGCGGACCGAGCCGGTGACGCTGGCCCGGGCCGGCAGCAGCCCCAGCGCGGCCAGCCATGTCACCGACTTGCCGCAGCCGCTTTCCCCGACCAGCCCCACGGCCTCGCCGCGCCCGATGTCGAGATCAATGCCGTGCAGTACCCGGGTGCCGTCGAAGGCCACCTTCAGGTCCCGGATGGAGACGAACGCCATGCGCGCCCTCCCGTCTTGCCGAAACGGGGCCGGGGGCGCAACGGCCGCGCCCCCGGCCGGCCGTTCACGCGTTCCAGTTGCTGGCGCGGAAGTCCATGGCAAAGGCCGGCGCGGCCTTCCAGTTCAGTTCGGACTTCATGCCGGTGAACACCGCATTCTGGTGCAGGACCGTATAGACCGGGTCCTCGCGCTCGGCGATTTCCAGCATGCGGGCGACGGTCTTCTTGCGCAGCGCCCGGTCGGTCGAGGTCTCCATCACCACGCAGAGCTGGTTGAATTCCTCGTTGGACCATTCGCGCTCCTGCTGGGCCTGGCCATTGGGGCCGAACTGCACCACCAGCGGGGTGATCGGGTCGTTGATGTTGTTGGAGGCCGACCAGTCGCGCACGCCGCGGGTGCCCTCGCCGGCAAAGATCTGCGACCAGTTCTCCTTCATCTGGATCTCGACATTCAGCCCGGCCTGGTTCCACATCTCGGTCAGGATCTGCCCGGTCGCGGTCTGGTTGATGTAGTAGTTGTTGAGCAGGAAATACGGGATCGCATCGCCCTTGTAGCCGGCCTGCTTCAGCAGGTCGCGGGCCAGTTCCGGGTTGTATTCCGGCACCGTCCAGCCCTCGATCAGCATGTCCGAGGCGGCGAAGCTGTCGAATTGCAGCCCGGGCGGCACCACGGTCTGCCCGCCCCACAGCGCCTCGACGATGGCGTTGCGGTCGATGGCATGGGTCATGGCGCGCCGCACCAGCGGGTCGGCCACGATCTCGTTTTGCGTGTTGAACACCGAGGTGCGGTGGTTCCAGATGGTCGAGGACTGCACCTCCAGCCCCGGCGCGGCGGCGACGGTGGCAAGCTGGTCCGGCGGCAGGTCACAGGCAAAGTCGTATTCGCCCGACAGCAGCCCGTTCACCCGGCTGGCCACCTCCGGCACCTCGACGAAGCGGATGCGCTCCAGCGGCGGGCGGCCACCCCAGTAGTCGTCGAAGGCCACCAGCGTCAGCGACACGTCGGGGCGATATTCCTCGACCATGTAGGCGCCGGTGCAGACGGGTTTCCGTGCCCAGTCGGCATAGGTCGCGGCCTCGTCCCAGGCGCGCTTCGAGGTGACCTGCGAGCCGTAGGACATCAGCCGCCCCTCCAGCGTCACGTCCGGCGTGGCGTTGTGGAAGCGCACGGTATAGCGGTCCACGGCCTCGACCCCGCGCAGGGCCGGCCAGATGCGGCGGCCGACGCCGGGCACCGAGGCCGGCAGCTCCTTGGCGGTCTGCGGCTTGAAGTTCTCGGCATAGATCGTCTTGCCGCCGACGGGTTCGGTGCCGGCGAACAGCCGCTCGTCCGAGAAGGAGAACACCACATCCTCGGCGGTCATCTCGTCGCCGTTGTGGAATTTCACGCCCTCGCGCAGCTTCAGCTCCAGCGTCTGGTCATCCAGCCGCTTCCACTCGGTCGCCAGCCCCGGCACCGGCCCCTGATTGCCCATCCAGTCGCGCAGGATCAGCCCCTCCCACAGGTTGGGAAAGAACACCCGCTCGCCGACATTGGACTGTTCGTGCCACACGTCGAGGGTGTTGTTGTTGCTGATCTTCTGCACCGCGATGGTGATCGAGCGGCGGGCACCCTGCGCGAAGGGGCGGCGGGGCAGGATCAGCGACCCGGCGGCGGCGCCGAAGAGGCCAAGGGAATGGCGGCGGGTGATAAGCATGGATCTCTCTCGCTTGGACGGACCGGAAGGTGGCCGTTTCGGCGCTGCTTATCGGCGGCAAGGGTGACGGGCGGGTGACGGGACGGGGAAAGTTTGTTGACGATGGGTTCGGAGCGGAAAAACCCGTGCCGGGCAGGGAACATGCGGCCGGTAAGGCGTTTGCGGGTGCTGCGCCGCCGCGGGCCTGTCACCAAACCGCCGCGCAACCGTCACGAAAACGCCGCAGATCCCGCGGCGGCCTTGGCGCCGTGGCGCGGGGAAGGGGCACCGGCGCGGCGCCTGCCACCATCCGAGTCGCTGCTCTTGCCGGCCTGGGCGCCTCCCGCCCGGCCTGCGGCATCGGGTCGGCACCTGCCGTCATCCGGGCCGCTGCTCTTGCCCGCGCCCAGGCCGTCGCGCAGCCGTCTAGAAATCGCCGCAGGCCTCGTGGCGGTCCTGGCGCCGTGGTGCGAGGGTGGGCACCGGTGCGGTGCCTGCCGTCATCCGGGCCGCTGCTCTTGCCCGAGCCCAGAGCGCCGCGCCACCGTTACGAGACCATCGCAGGCCCCGCGGCGGTCCTGGCGCCGTGGCGCGAGGATGCGGCACCGGCGCGGCACCTGCCGTCATAGGGGCCGCTGTTCTCGCCCTGCTTGGACCGCCTCCTGCCCGGCCTGCGGCAGGCGCAGTTCCGCGCAGAACCCCCCCGTGCTGCCGGGGCGCGGCGATGCGAGTTCCAGGCGCGAGCCGATGCGCTCGGCGATGGTGGCGGCGATGGCGAGGCCGAGGCCGCTGCCCTCGGCGAGGCTGGTCCCGCGGGTGAAGCGGGTGGCGAGGCGGGCAAGCTGGTCGGGCGGCACGGTGGGTCCGTCATTCGCGACGCGCAGGATGGCCGCCTCGGTCAGCGTCACCTCGACCGGGGTTTCCGGCTGGCCATGGCGCAGGGCATTGTCGATCAGGTTGCGCAGCAGGATCGCCAGCGCGTCCGGGTCGAGATCGGAGAGCACCGGGGTTTCGGGCAGGTGCAGGCGGATGCGGCCCGCGCCCCGGTCCTGCTCCTCGGCGAGGATGCGGATGACGGGGCGCAGGTCGGCCACCTCGTCGCGGCGCAGCCGGGCGCCCTCGGCGCGGGCCAGCTGCATGAGGCGCTCGCTGACCCGCAGCAGCCGCTTCAGCGCGGCCTCGATCTCGTCCGCCCGCATCCGTGCCGCCGGGTCGGCGGTCTCGGCCCGCAGGCGCTGCGCCTGGGCGATGGCACCGGCCAGCGGCGTGCGCAACTCATGCGCGGCATTGGCGGCGAAGCTGCGCTCGGCCTCGAAGGCGGCGGCGAGGCGCGCCAGCAGGGCGTCGAGCGTGGCAGCGATGGGGGCAAGCTCGCTCGGCAGGCCGTCCGAGGGGACCGGCGCGAGGTCACGGGCCGATCGGGCCGCCAGCCGCTCGCGCCAGCGGTCGAGCGGCGCCAGCCCCGCACGCAGCGCCAGCGCAATCGCCGCGAAGGTCAGCGGCAGCACCAGCAGAAGCGGCAAAAGCAGCGCCCACAGCGCCTGCCGCGCCACCTGCGCCCGATGGGCCAGCGGTTCGGCCACGGTCAGGCGGAGCGTATCGCTGAGCGCGGCGAGGCCATAGAGGCGCTGGGTCGCAGTGCTGCGGAAACCGGGGCCGTCCCAGGGCGGAAAGGCCGTGGCATCGACATCGTGCGATTGCAGCAGCACCTTGCCGCCCCGGTCGCGCAGGACATAGGTCAGGAACTCGTCAGGCGGTCCGACCACGCCGAGGGTGCGCGGCCCGTCCTCGTCATCCTCGTCCTCGTCCTCGTCGCGGCCGAGGATGTCATTGACCGCCAGCGGCAGCAGCCGTTCGGCCGTCTCCTGCAGTGAGGAATCGAAGACCCGGTCCATCTCGCCGCGCATCAGCGTCGCGGTGAGCAGCGCCCCCGCCAGCCACAGCGCGGCGAGGCCGAGGCCCAGCCACAGCGCCAGCCGGCCGCGCAGGCTGGCCGGCGCCCTCATCCGCGCCCCAGCCGATAGCCGAGGCCGCGTTCGGTCACGATCACCCCCGCGCCCAGCTTCTTGCGCAGCCGGCTGACATGGACCTCGATGGTGTTGCTCTCGACCTCGGCGCCGAAGGGATAGAGCTTGTCCTCGAGCTGCGCCTTGGAGAGCAGCTGGCCGGGGCGCGACAGCAGCGCCTCGAACAGCGCCCATTCCCGCGCGGTGAGGGTGACCGGCCGCCCGGCGCGGTGGATGCTGCGCGCGGCCAGGTCCACCTCGAGGTCGCCATGCGTGACCAGCGGGTTGGGATTGCCGCCATAGCGGCGCGCCACCGAGCCGATGCGGGCCGACAGCTCGGCCAGGTCGAACGGCTTGACCAGATAGTCGTCGGCCCCCGCATTCAGCCCCTCGATGCGGTCGGAAACCTGGTCCAGCGCGGTGAGGATGATGACTGGCGTGGCATCGCCGCGGGCGCGCAGCCGTTTCAGGAAGGGCAGGCCATGGCCGTCGGGCAGCATCAGGTCCAGAAGGATCAGGTCATAGGGCGTGGCCTCCAGATGCATGCCCGCCGCGTCCAACCGCTGCACCCAGTCGGGGGAATGGCCGTCGGCGGCGATCTGGTCGCGCACCGCGGCGCCCAGCACCGTGTCGTCCTCGATGAGCAGGATGCGCATGACGGTCTCTCCTTGCTGCCTGCCGCAGGCTTGTCCGCCGAAGCTGACGGCAGGCTGAACGCGGCCGTCATGATGCTTCAGCTTGCCGTCAGCTTGGTGTGGCATCAAGCTGTTCGGGTCAAGCAGAGGAGGACAGCCCATGCGCAAGGCATTGATGATGCTGACCGTGGCACTGGCATTGCCGGCGGGGGCGGCCCTTGCCGACGACGACTGCCGGGTGCCGATGGCCGATTGGCAGCCGCGCGATGCGGTCATGGCCCTGGCGGAAAGCCAGGGCTGGGTGGTCTCGCGCCTCGAGATCGACGATGGCTGCTACGAGTTCAAGGGCACCGATGCCGAGGGCCACCGGATCAAGGTCACCCTCGATCCCGGCAGCCTCGATGTCGTCGAGATGAGCATCCGCTATCGCGACCAGCACGGCCGGCCGCTCGGCCCGCAGCCGCGCCGCGGCAACTGAACACGGTTCCGCCGCCCCCCGGTCCCGCGCCCCGCCCCCACCGGCGGGGCGTTTTGCATGGTCCCCGTCCCGCCGCGGCAAGCTGACGGCCGGCTGAAGCAGAATCTCCGGCCACGTCAGGAACCCGTCAGACCCGCGCCCCAGATTGCCCTCATCAGGCAACCAAGGCTGAGGAGAGACGCCATGAAGACCATCCTGACCGCCGCCGCACTCGCGCTGGCCCTTCCCGCCGGGGCCGCTCTGGCCGATGTGAAATGCGACGTGCCCACCGGCGACATGCAGAGCTGGGATTCGCTCATCCAGCTGACCGAGGAATTCGGCTGGTCCATCTCGAAGATGGAACTCGACGATGGCTGCTACGAACTGCGGGTCATCGACCAGGGCGGCAACCATCTGAAGATGACGGTCGATCCGGCCACCCTCGAGGTGATCGACGGCAAGGTCAAACGCTGGAGCGACGGCACGAGGCCCGAAAAGACCCGGTGACCTCGCCGCCCGGCCCCGCCCGGAAGGTCGGGCGGCGCCAGCCCGGACGGCAGCTCGTGCCGCCGTCGCAAACCCGTTGTTTCTGTAACCATGAAAGGTGAATGCGCCATGAAATATCCCCTGATCGCGACCATCCTGCTGACCGTCCTGCCCGCCGGTGCCGCGCTGGCCGGCGACGACTGTCATGTGCCGCGCGATGCCTGGCAGCCGCCCGAGGCGGTCATGCAGGCCGCGGCCGGCCTCGGCTGGCGCGTCGACGAGATCGAGGCCGATGACGGCTGCTGGGAGGTCGAGGGTCTCGACGCCCAAGGCCGGCGCATCGAGGCCAAGCTCGATCCCCGGACGCTGGACATCGTCGAGCTGCGCCAGCGCGACCCCGCCCGCAAGCGGGGCGAGCGCCACGCCCCGGCGGCAATCCCGGCCGCGCCTACGGCCAATCTGCCCTCGCAAAGCGGGGCCGTGCCGGTCGTGCCCGCGAACTGAACAATTCCCGCGATCCCTGTCGCCGGCACCGGTTTTCCCGGTGCCGGCGATGAGGGAACCCGGGTCCGCATTTGCGGAAACTCTCACCGGGCCGTTTCCGAAAGTGGCTACGCAATTCGCGTTCTGTCATTACCGCGGAAGTGTCGTGATTCTGCGGAATTTAGTCGATCTTATCGCCGTCATGGCCCATCCTCTGCGGACAGTTTATGATGCGGGCAATTTCGCCAAAGCAGGGTGGGAAACCGAACTGACTGGCCTTGTGGTCGTAGTTCATTCGTCCGTTGCGTGGGTAAAATTCGTCAGAAAATTGAATGCAAACTCAACTGTAACCTCATTTGGTATTGGGCGATAGGGAATTGGTGATCCGTCAGGGATGGAATCGGTGCGACCAGTTCCGATTCGCATTCCCTGAACGGTTCACCTTTCTTCCGGATCAATGCCGGATGTCGGCCACGAGGGGTCGATTGTTCCTGGCATGGCGGGCGGCAAGATTGCGGCCCTGGCGGCCGGAGAGCAGTTCCCGGGCGGCGGCGGGGGAATCCCGGGCATCGCGCAGTTGCGGGAAGATCTCGAAAAGTTCCTCCTGCGCCGCCCGCCCCAGGGATTTCAGCGCCTGCGGCCCGGGATAGAGCGATTCCGAACAGGCACCGTTCGAGATGACGATCTCGTGCCGGTCGAATATGAAATGGAAATAGTCGACGGCGGCCAGATCCGCGATCTCGATCCCGTCCAGTTCCAGCAATTGCTTGGCCGCGACCAGCACCTCGGCGGCCCCGAACAGCCGGGCGGCGGTCGGCGAGCGCACGAGGATGCGGTGCTGCGGCGACACCAGCAGATCGGCGGAGGGGATACCCGGGCCGAGCGCCCCGGCGCGGATGCGGACCGGGCGCAGCCGCGGCGCGGCGACCAGTTCATGCTCCAGCCGCCGCGAGCCGATCCAGCGGATCGGCTGCAGGCCGTGGTCCAGCGTCTGCACCAGATCACCGACCGCCAGCGTCTCGACCGGCCGCGCGCCCTGCGCGCAGGCGATCAGCGTGCCGCGGGTAAAGCAGATGATGTCCTCGGGCTCGAAAATGTCGGCGGCATAATCGACCGCCCGGACGTGCATCCCGAGCCCATACCATTCCGCCGAGACGACCTCGATCTTGGAAATCGGCGGCAGGCCCCGCCAGTCATCCACCGTGCTGGCCGCGGGGCGGATGAAGATGTCGCCATTGCTCATCTGGATGAGCGCGCCGGTCTTCGTCACCTCGCTGGAACTGCCATCTGGATTGCGAACGGTTAACCGGAAATCGGCACTGAGGAAAGCCGTGATCCTGACATCCTGAACCAGCTGGCCCGTTGTGGGGGAATCATAAAAGAAATCGCTGGTGATGGCCTGATAGGAGGCGCTGAAATAGGGTTCGAAGCCGGGAAGGTCGATCACCTCGCCGGTAAGCTGGGTCGGTTGGAGTTCCTCCCGTCCCTCCGCGCTCCAGCCGACAATCTTGTCTTCCTTGCCGATCCCGATGGTGCCCGGATTGGTGTTGATCTGCTCCGCCCTGTTGCCAATCCAGAGCATGGTCACAGTTGCATGGTCAGCCATCTGTCCTCCGATCGAATATGTGTTTCCGAATGACCGGGTGATGCGCATTCCCCGACCTGCCCGAAATGGGGCGGGCCTGCTCGTAATGAGCCGGGGGGAATGTTGTCGATCATTCCGTCATGGTAGATCAGCAAGAACCCGCCTCAACCCGAAAGGCGCCGGCAATCTGCGGCGCATTGACGCATATGGGTTTTGAATATGTTCGGCGCGATATTCTCCGGCCATTAACCTTTCCCCAAAATGGGCATTCATTCCGGGATCGCGGAATCGGTGAATGCGCCAGATCGGAATTGGCATTACAGGCAGCTATTTCCCGCCATGGCAGGGGCGACCCCGCCGGGACCGGCGCGCCGGCGGCCATCCGGCCACGGCGCGGGAACACCCCGCCCCCGCGGAGGTTGAGCGCCCCCGACCTTCTGGAGGTGCCCGGCATGTTCGGACTTGAAACCCCGCTTCTCGAACTGATCGCGCGAGGGGCGTTGCTGTTCGTCCTGTTCCTGATCCTGTTCCGGCTGCTGCCCCGCCGCACCGGCGGCGAGCTGACGCCCATGGACCTGGTGTTCCTGCTGCTGATCACCGAGGCCGCCTCCCATGCCCTGGGCGATTACAGCTCCCTCACCGATGGCGCGGTGCAGATCGTGACGCTGATGGCCCTGAACCTGCTGACCAACCGCCTGTCGTTCAGCTTCCGGTGGTTCGAGAGGCTGATCGAGCATCCTCCCCTGCCGATCATCGAGGACGGGCAGACCATCCCCCGCAACCTGCGCCGGGAATTGCTGACCGCGGACGAACTGGCCAGCCATCTGCGCCTTCACGGCATCGCGCAGGTCTCGGAGGTCCGCTCCGCCCATATCGAGAGCGACGGGCGGCTGAGCGTCATCAAGAAGGATGGGCGGGGGTGATCCCGCAAACGCGGAACGCGGTCCCGATGCGCTCGGGGATGCGGCGGCAAACCCGGCTGGCGGGGCCGTCGGCCTCACCCCGCTTCGGCGGCCATGACCGCCGGGGGGTTATCGGCCGGCGGGCGGGGGATCGGCGGGCAGGGTGATCTCGGCCTGCTCGCCGCCGCCGGGACGGGGGGACAGGCGGAATTCGCCACCCATGGTCGCGACCGCCGCGGCGACGATGGACAGGCCCAGCCCGCTGCCGCCGCCCGCCGGGCTGGCCGCGCCGCGCCAGAAGCGTTCGGTGACATGCGGGCGGGCGGCCTCGGCAATGCCGGGGCCGCGATCCAGGATGGTGAAGCGCACCCTGTCGCCCTGCCGCCGCAGCAGGGCCTCGACCTGCGCGCCCGGGGGTGAGGCGAGGATGGCGTTTTCCAGCAGGTTGCGCAGGGCAGGGGCCAGCAATCCCGCCTGCGCCGTGCGCCAGCCCTCGGCCTCGGCCGCCGCTTCCAGGGTGACGCCGCGGGCCTCGGCCAGCCCGGCCAACCCCTCGGCCACGTCGCGCAGGATGCGCGCGCCGTCCTGCGCCGTGGCTCTGCCGGCCTCCACCGGGTTCTCGACCGCCGTCATGTCCAGCAACTGGCGCACCATGCGGTCGGTGCGGTCCACCCCGCCGGCGATCTGCGCCAGCGCCCGGGCGCGGGTGGCCGCATCCGGGGCGATCCGGGCGATCTGGGCCTGGGTCTTCAGCCCGGCCAGCGGCGTCTTCAGCTCATGCGCGGCAAAGGCGGTGAAGCTGCGCTCGCGCGCGCGCAGCCCCTCGACGCGGCGAAACAGCCCGTTCAGCGCCGCGATCATCGGCCGCAACTCGGTCGCCGCGCCCCGGGCGTTCAGCGCCGACAGGTCGGTGGCCGGGCGCCGCGCCAGCGCCTCGGCCAGCCGGTCCAGCGGCGCCAGCCCGCGCCGCACCGCCAGCCAGATCAGCCCGGCCAGCAGCGGCAGGACCAGCAGCGCCGGCACCAGCAGCCCCATGGCCACACCCTGCACCAGCCGGTCGCGCATGAAGCGGGCATCGCCGACCATGACGCGGATGCCCAGATCCGCGTCGACATGGGTATAGACGCGCCAGACCTCGCCCTCGACGCTGCGCTCGGTAAAGCCGGCCTGCTCGGCCAGCCGCGTGGCGGGGGCGCCGGCGGATTCGCTTTTCAGCCGGCCGTCGAAACCCCAGACCTGACAGATCAGCTGGCGGGCCAGATCATGGGCGCCGGTATCGGGCAGGGCCGGGGCCTCGTCGACCAGCGAGGCCGCGTCCGGCCCGGCGATGCCGCCATTGCGCCGGATCAGCGAGGCCACCATCTGCGCCGATTCCTGCAACCGCCGGTCCAGCACATGCCCGACCTCGGTGCGGGTGGAATGCTGGATCCACACCACCGCCGAGAGCCAGATCGCCCCGGTCCCGGCCAGCAGGATGACCAGCAGGCGCCGGCGGATCGAATTCATCCGCCCCGCCTTTCCGGCGCCGGCTCGGCCAGCCGATAGCCGGCGCCGCGCACGGTCTCGATGAAATCGGCGCCCAGCTTGGCGCGCAGCTTGTGGACATGCACCTCGACGGTGTTGCTCTCGACATCCTCCTGCCAGCCATAGAGCCGCTCCTCCAGCACCGGCTTGGCCAGGATGGCGCCGGGCCGCTCGATCAGGGCGCTCAAGATGGTGAATTCGTGGCGCGAGAAGCGGATCTCGGCGCCGTCCCGGCTGCCGCGCATCCGCGCCGGGTCCAGGCGCAGCCCGTTCCATTCGATCACGGCGGCGGCGCGCCCCTCCTGCCGGCGCAGCAGGGCGCGCAGACGGGCGGCGAGTTCGTCGAGGTCGAAGGGCTTGCCCAGATAGTCGTCCGCCCCGGCATCGAGCCCGGCAACCCGGTCGCGCACCTGGTCGCGCGCGGTCAGCAGCAGGATCGGCAGCGGCGATCCGGCCGCCCGCAGCCCGGCCAGCAGGTCGAGGCCGGAGCCGTCGGGCAGCATGATGTCCAGCACCATGCCGGCAAAGCCGCCGCCGGCCAGCGCGGCGCGGGCATCGGCCAGGGTGGCGACGGCATCGGCGGTAAAGCCCGACAGCCGCAATCCCACCGTCAGCCCGTCCGACAGGACCGGATCATCCTCGACGATCAACACCCGCATCTGGCCCTTTCCCGTGATCCTTGCCGATCCCGCCTTCGCCGGCGGACCTTAAGCCGGGCTTAAGGTGGCGTCTCCAGCCCGCCGGGCGCGATGACGCGATTGTGCCCCCCGGCCCGCAACGCCCGTGCAGGCAGCCCCGGCGCGGCCGGATTGCGGCGGGCCATCGCGAAGCCGTGTAGCAGGCTTAAGCCCCGTTTAAGCCCGCCGGGTCAGGCAGCGCCTCGCGGGCACCATGCCCGCAGGCAACCAAAGGAGCAGCAAGATGAGCGACATCAACCGTCGCCGTGCCATCGGACTGGGCGCGATCGCCGCGGGCGGCCTCGCCATGCCGGCGATCCTGCGCGCGCAGCCGGTGCCGGCGCGCAATGCCAGCGGCTATACCCTGCATCACTGGCGCGACCATTTCGAGACGCTGGGCAAGGGCGCCATCGTCGCCGACACCGCCTCGCGCGCCCTGTATTTCTGGAGTGCGGACGAGACCGTCTTCCGCACCTATCCGACCTCGGTACCGATCTCGGAGGAACTGACCAAGCGCGGCTATACCGAGGTGGTGCGCAAGAAGGCGGGGCCGACCTGGACGCCGACGCCCTCGCAGATGGAGCGCTATCCCGACTGGCGGCCGGTGGCCGGCGGCGATCCTGCGAACCCGCTGGGCAGCCATGCCCTCTATCTGTCCTGGCCAGCCTATCTGATCCACGGCACCCATGACACCCGCAAGATCGGCCGGCTGTCCTCGGATGGCTGCATCGGCCTCTATAACGAAAAGATCGCCGAGCTGTTCGAGCTGTGCCCGGTCGGCGCGCAGGTCCGCATCATCTGACCCCCCCCCCGGGGGGGGGGGGGGGGGGGGGGGGGGGGCCGCATCCCCATGACCCAGAAGGAGGCGACATGCACCGCCGGGCTTTCATCCTTTCCGCCACCGGCCTGCTGGCCCTGCCGGGCGCCGGGCGCGCGGCGCCGCGCGACAACCCGATGCCGGAATCGCTGCGCCGGGCGCTGGAGCGCGACCCGACCGCGCCGGTGCTGGGCAATCCGCGGGGCGACATCACCCTGACCGAGTTCTTCGACTACAACTGCCCCTTCTGCCGCCGGATGGTCGAGCCGCTCCGCCGGCTGATCGCCTCGGACCCGCAATTGCGGGTGGTGTTTCGGGAATGGCCGGTCTTCGGGGCAGATTCGGATTTCGCCGCCCGCGCCGCGCTGGCCTCGCTGCAACAGGGGCAATACCGGCCGTTCCACGGCGCGCTGTTCCGCATCCGGGGCCGCGTGAGCGAGGCGGCCACCCTGCGCGCCGCCCGCGATCTCGGCCTTGACACCGCCCGGCTAGAGCGCGACATGGAATCCGAACCGGTCGAGCGCCATATCGGCAACAGCCACCTGCTGGCCGAGCATATGGGCCTGATGGGCACGCCGAGCTTCGTCGCGGGCGACGAGGGCGCCTTCGGCGAACTCAGCCTCGACGACCTGCGCGGAATGGTGAAGCGTGCGCGGGAGACGCTGGCATAGAGAAAGCGGCAACTCGCGGGACGGATCAGGCGCCGGGGCGGTCCTCCTGCCCTTGGCAGGACCGTGGTTCGGCCGCCTTGGCTGCCGGTGCTCCGGGGTACCGGGTGCTGTCCCCCGGCGATGCGGCCGGGGCGTCGGACCTGAGCGCCACCGCCCCGAGACCGCCCCGGAGCCGCCCTGCCTTTGGCATGGCCGGGCCGAGAGCGGTTGGGCCACCCTGCCGGCCCGGCGGTGTGCTCCGGGGTACTGGGTGCTGTCCCCCGGCGATGCGGTCGGGGCGCCGGACCGGAGCGCCACCGCCCGCGCCCGCCCTGCCTTGGGCACGGCCGGCGGGCCGCGAGCGTTCGGCCAGCCTGGCGGCCCGGCGGTGATCCGGGGTGCCAAGTGCCGCCCCGATCCGGCCCATGCCGGGTGCGGCAGCGCAAACCCGTCGCCCCGCACCCGGCAACCCACGATACCGCTGGCCGTCGCCCCGCAACCGCCCCGCCGATGCGCCGGCCGGGTGGCCTTGACGGGGCCGGCGCGAAGACCCAGCCTGCGCCTCATCGCCGCGTGCCCCGGGGGCGCGGATGGAAACCGGAGGAGAAGGGCAGCCCATGCAGACCGTTCAGAGCCAGCTTCGCAAGACCCCGGCCGAGGATCGCGCATGGACGCGTCAGGCCATCGAACTGCTGCAATCCGACGGCATGCGCTCGGCCGACACGCATCTGGTCAAGCCGGATTTCCCCGGCCTCAAGGGCATCGCCATCTATCTCAAGGACGAGAGCACCCATCCCACCGGCAGCCTCAAGCACCGGCTGGCGCGCTCGCTTTTCCTCTATGGCATCTGCAACGGGCGCATCCACAAGGGCACCGTGCTCGTGG
Organism: Paracoccus sp. (in: a-proteobacteria); assembly: GCA_040392885.1. Taxonomy (GTDB): domain Bacteria; phylum Pseudomonadota; class Alphaproteobacteria; order Rhodobacterales; family Rhodobacteraceae; genus Paracoccus. Next base: position 44,220 of record JBEBVF010000009.1, read on the forward strand.
AGGCCTCGTCCGGCTCGACCGCCGTTTCGGAAGCCTATTTCGCGCGGCTGCTGGACCTGCCCTTCGTCGCCGTCATGCCGCGCTCGACCAGCAGGCAGAAGGTCGAGGCCATCGAGTGCTTCGGCGGCGCCTGCCATTTCGTCGACCATGCCGGCGAGGTCTATCAGGCCGCGCAGGAAATCGCGGATTCGAAGTGCGGCTACTATCTCGACCAGTTCACCCATGCCGAGCGCGCCACCGACTGGCGCGGCAACAACAACATCGCCGAAAGCATCTTCCGCCAGATGTCGAGCGAGGCGCATCCCGTCCCCGACTGGGTGGTGATGAGCGCCGGCACCGGCGGCACCTCGGCCACCATCGGGCGCTTCATCCGTTATCGCAACCTCGCCACCCGGCTTTGCGTGGTCGATGTCGAGGGCTCGGCCTTCTACGACGCCTGGGCGACGGGCGACCGCGGCGTGACCGCCTGCGGCTCGCGCATCGAGGGCATCGGCCGGCCGCGGGTCGAGCCCTCCTTCATCCCCGGCGTCATCGACCGGATGATGCGCATTCCCGACGCGGCCTCCATCGCCGCGGCGCGGGTGCTGTCGCGGCGCCTGTTCCGGCGCGTCGGCGGCTCGACCGGGACGAATTTCCTCGGGGTGCTGCTGCTGGCCGCGCAGATGCTGGCCGAGGGACGCGAGGGCTCGCTGGTCACGCTGATCTGCGATAGCGGCGAGCGCTACCGCGACACCTATTACAGCGACGACTGGCTGGCACGGCAGGGCATCGACATCACCGGCTGGTGCGCGCGGATCGAGCATTTCCTCGACACGGGCGAGGGGCTGGTGGACTGAGACGCGCCGCATCCGCCGCACCTCGGAGGCCGCGACACCTGTCACAGCGATGGCCGGCTGACGCGGCCGGGCCGAGATCGGCGGCTAGTGTGCGCGGATCGAGCATTTCCTCGACACGGGCGAGGGGCTGGCGGGTTGAGGCTGGCCGCGCCCGCCGCGCCCGGATGCCGCGACACCTGTCACAGCGACGACCGGCTGGCGCGGCGGGGCCGGGATCGGCGGCTGGTGTGCGCGGATCGAGCATTTCCTCGACACCGGCGGGGCCTGGCGGGTTGAGACTCGCCGCGCCCGGATGCCGCGGCGCCGGGCCCGTTGACATGTGCCGGCCGGCGGTCTACCCGATGGGCGTCACGGTTCTTCCGGCTCCGGCCGGAAGCTAAGAGGGAATCCGGTGAGAAACCGGAGCTGACCCGCAACTGTAAGCGGCGAGCCGCGTCCAGGCCACTGGGAAACCGGGAAGGCGGGCGCGGCGTCCGAGCCGTGAGCCAGGAGACCTGCCTGACGAGAGAGTTTGCCGAGGGCGGGTATCCCTTGCGCGCGCCAGCCGTCCTGCGATCGGGGCGGTTCGCCGTGACCGATACCCCGAAGACGGGGATGTCATGGCCGGGGACCACATCGTTCTGCTGATGAAATCCGCCTTTGCCGCCGCGCCGCTGCGCGAGGCGGCGGGTCTGGCCGCCGCGCTGTCGGCACGGACCGGGCGGCCGGTCAGCCATGCCTTCACCGAACAGGGCGGCCCGTCGCTGCGCGAGGCGCTGGAGGCGCTGCGTGGCCGCGCCGCCTCGGTCACCATCCTGCCGCTGATGATCCCGATGGAGCCGGCCACCCGCAACTGGCTGATGCGGTCGCTGGCGCGCTGGCAGGCCGGGGGCGGCGACTGGCCGGTGCTGCATGTCGCCCCGCCGCCCTCGGCCGGGGTGATCGAGGCGCTCTGTGCCGCGCTGGCGGCGCCGGCCCCGCCCGTGGCGGCCGCCGCCGATCCGCGGCCCGAGGCCTCGCTGGTGCCGGCCCAGCATTACCGGGTGCTGGTCTGCCAGGGCGGGCCGTGCAATGCCGCCGGCTCGGAGCTGATCTGGTGCCATCTGCGCAACCTCCAGCAGCGGCTGGGGCTGCGCAACGCGCCGCCCGGCACCATGACCGCCCGCACCACCTGCCTCGGTCCTTGCGCGCTGGCGCCGGTGATGCAGGTCTGGCCGGACGGCACCTGGTATGGCGGCGTCACCGAGACCGCGCTGGAGCGGATCGTGGCCGAGCATCTGCTCGGCGGTCGCCCCGTCGTCGATTTCACCTATACCCCCACCGGGCGCAAGCAGCGCCTCCATGCAGACGGAACCCCCTGACATGAGACCCTTCCTCCGCCCCGTTGCCGCGGCGCTTGCGCTGTCGCTTGCTCTGGCCACGCCGCTTGCCGCGCAGGATGCGCTGCGGGTCGGCGAGACCTTCCTGACCGCCGGCCTCGACCCGGCCAAGGGCTCGAACGGCTGGGCGCTGATCAGCCATGGCGTCGGCGAGCAGCTGTTCACCGTCGATGCCGGGGGCAGGCTGGTGCCGGAACTGGCGGCGGGCGCCGAACGGCTCGGCCCGCTGGAATGGCGGGTCACGCTGGCCGAGGGGCGCGCCTTCTCGGATGGCAGCCCGGTCACCGCCGAGGCCGTCGCCGCGGGCCTGACCAATACCGTCGCCAAGAACCCGGTGGCGCTGGCCACCGCCGGCATGCTGGGTTTCGAGGCCGAAAGCGAGTTGGTGCTGAAGGTCACCACCGAACGCCCGGTGCCGGTGATCGAGGCGCTGTTTGCGGAATGGCCGATGATCGTCTACAAGCCCGGCGCGGCGGCGGGCGGGGCGGGCGACCTGTTCACCGGGCCTTATGCCATTGCCGGCTTCGCGGCCGATACCAGCCTGTCGCTGGTGCCGAACCCGCATTATCCGGGTGCCGCCGGCCGCGCGCCCGTCGAGCTGCGCCGGATCGCCGATGCGCAGGCGCTGGCGCTGGCCTATGAGGCGGGCGAGCTGGACCTGGCCTTCGGCCTGCCCTCCGAGGTGCTGCCCCGCCTGCAAGCCGACCCGGAGCTGACGGTGAAGTCCTTCCCGGTGGGCTATCAGTATTTCGCCTTCCTCAACACCAGCCACGACCAGCTCGCCGACCGGCGGGTGCGGCAGGCCATCGATCTGGGGCTGGATCGCGGGCAACTGGTCGCCGCGATCAATGGCGGCACCCCGGCGACGGGCGCCTTCGCCCCCTATTTCCCCTTCGCCCCGGCCGAGGCACGCCCCTCGGACGCGGCGCGGGCCGAGGCGCTGCTGGACGAGGCCGGCTGGCTCCGCGGCGCCGACGGCATGCGCGCCCGCGACGGGCAGGCGCTGCGCGTCAAGGTGCTGACCTATCCCAGCCGCCCGGATCTGGTCACCATGCTGCCGGTGGTGAAGGCGCAGCTGGCCGGGCTGGGCATCGCCGCCGAAACCGGCATCGTCGAGAATGCCGGCGAGGTCGCGGCGCAGGGCGATTTCGACCTGTTCCTCTGGGCGCAGCACACCGCGCCGACCGGTGATCCGGCCTTCTTCCTCGGCGCCATGCTGGCCAGCGAGGGGCCGCAGAACTATGCCCGCTACGACAGCCCGGATTTCGATGCCATCCTGGCGCGCTTCTCCGAGACCGGCGATGCGGCCGAACGGGCGCAGATCGCGCTGGAGGCCCAGGCGCTGCTGTTCGAGGACGTGCCGGTCAGCTTCCTGGTCTCGCCCGACTGGCATGTCGGCCTGTCGCCGCGGCTGGGCGATTATCAGCCCTGGGGCTCGGACTATCACGTGATCCGCGCCGACATGGGCGAGGTCCGCTGACTTGTCGCTGCTGGGCGGGACGATCCGGGCCGGGGTCAGCCTGATACTGATCTCGGCCCTGGCCTTCGCGGTGATCGGCGCCATGCCCTCGGACCCGGTAGAGGTGGCGATGCGGGCCTGGAACCTGCCGCCCGACGCCGCCGCCATGCAGGCCCTGCGCGTCAGCTGGGGCCTCGACCGGCCGGTCTGGCAGCGCTGGCTGCATTGGGCGGCGGGCTTCGTGCAGGGCGACTGGGGCCGCTCGTTCCGTACCGGCGAGCCGATCGCGCGGGAATTCCTGCGCCGGCTGCCGCTGTCCTTCGCCCTCGGCGTGTCGGGGCTGGCGCTGGCGCTGGCGGCGGCGGTACCGCTGGGCTTTCTCGCCGCGTTGCGGCCGGGGCGGCTGGCCGACCGGTTCAGCCGCCTGCTGGCGGTGGCCGGGCAGGCGGTGCCGGGCTTCTGGCTCGGGCTGCTGGCGCTCTGGCTGCTGGGCGTGCAATGGCGGCTGATGCGGCCGTTCTCGGGAGATCTGGCCAGCCACCTGCTGCCCCTGCTGCTGATCGCGCTGCCGGTGACGGGTGAGCTGGCCCGTATCTATCGCCGCGACATGCTGGCGGTGTCGCGCCGGCCCTATTTCGTCACCGCCCTGTCCAAGGGGCGCGGGCGGGCCGGGGCGCTGTGGCACCATGCCGGGCGCAGCGCCCTCTATGCGGCGCTGGCCGGGCTGCGCGGCCGCGCCGGCTGGGCCATCGGCGCCACCGCCACGCTGGAGGTGCTGCTGTCGCTGCCCGGGATCAGCCAGTTCCTCGTCCAGTCGATCGCCGCGCGCGACTACCAGGTGCTGCAGGCCTATGTGATGGTCGTGGCGCTGTGGATGATCGTCATGAATCTGGGGCTGGGCGCGGTCATGCGCGGGCTGGACCCGCGGACATGAGGCGGGCTCTGCCCCTGTTTCTGGTCTGGCTGGCCATGCTGGCGGCCGGGCATTGGCAGCCGCTGTCGCCGGATGCGGTGGACATGGCGGCGCGCTTTGCCACGCCCTCGGCCCGGCACTGGCTGGGCACCGACAATCTCGGCCGGGACCTGGCCTCGCGGCTGATGGCCGGGGCGGGGCGTACCGCCTGGGTGGTGGTCTGGGTCACCGGCATCGCCTTTGCCGGCGGCGCGCTGATCGGCACGCTGGCGGCGATGGCGGGGGGCTGGCGCGAGGCGCTGCTGCTGCGGCTGGCCGAGATGGGCATCGTCGTGCCCACGCTGATCATGGCGCTGGTCGCCGGGGCGGTGCTGGGGCTGCGGCCGGCGACGGCGGGCATTGCGCTGGGTCTGGCCGGGATCGGGCCCTTCGCGCTTTCGGCCCATTCGCTGACCCGCCGGGCGCTGGGGCTGGATTTCGTGCGCGCGGCCCGGGCGCTGGGCGTCGGGCGGGCAGGGCTAATGCTGCGCCACATCCTGCCAGAAACCCTACCGGTGCTGTTCGCCCAGGTCAGCGCCCAGGCCGGCGCGGCGGTGGTGGCCTTCGCGGCGCTGTCGTTCATCGGGCTGGGCGCCGACCCGACGGCGCCGGACTGGGGCGGCATGCTGTTCGAATACCGCATGTTCATCTTCGACCACCCGCGGCTGGCCTTTGCGCCGGGAGTGGCGATTGCCGTGGTCGTCGCCGCCGCCAGCCTGACCTTCGACCCGGGAGAGTGAGCGGGTGCGGGATGGAGGGGGCGGCGTGGATCACGGAGTTTCCCCGCGCCGGGCGGATGTATTTCGTTTGCAGCGTCCCGGACGGCGGCCGGACCGAGGCGCTCCTGTCCCCGGCCGGATCGCGTCCATGCGGCCGGATGGTCCCGCCCATATGTGCACCCGCCATGGCAGTCTGCCGGCGGCTCCTGCCAACCTCGTCCCCCGCGGCTGGCCCGGCCTGCCGGAGTTGCAGGGAGAATGGGGCGGGCAGGTGCGTCCGTTCCGCATCATCGTCCCGGCCCCGCGCCCGGAGCGCAGGGGCGATGCGGTGATTCTGCCGCGGGCCGAGGCGGAAACTTGCCCCCGAGAATATTCTTCCCTACATGGCGCCGTGAACGGATGCCGTGATCTCCGGCCCCCGCGAATGAGAACGGTCCGTTCCATCGACATTCGCGGGCGTTGGAACCAGTTTGCCGCCGCAATCCGAACCGGCCGGCGCCTTCCGGTCCCGGGGTCGCCGCGCCCCGTGACCGGCCAAGAGAAAGAACGACCATGATCTCGCTGCGCGATGTCAACAAGACCTTCGGCCAGGGCACCGCCGGCGTCACCGCCGTCCATGGCGTGTCGCTGGACGTCGCGCGCGGCGAGATCTTCGGGGTGATCGGCTATAGCGGCGCGGGCAAGAGCACGCTGATCCGCCTGCTGAACGGGCTGGAACAGCCCAGTTCGGGCCAGATCACCGTCAACGGCGCCCGCATCGACGGCATGGACGAGCGCGACCTGCGCCGCCTGCGGCCGAGGATCGGGATGATCTTTCAGCATTTCAACCTGCTGTGGTCGCGCAGCGTGCGCGGCAACATCGCGCTGCCGATGCAGATCGCCGGCCTTCCGCGCGCCCATATCCGCAGCCGCACCGACGAGCTGATCCGGCTTGTCGGCCTGGAAGGGCGCGAGGATGCCTGGCCCGCGCAGCTTTCCGGCGGCCAGAAGCAGCGGGTCGGCATCGCCCGGGCGCTGGCCAACGAGCCCGACGTGCTGCTCTGCGACGAGGCGACCTCGGCGCTCGATCCCGAGACCACCGGCCAGATCATCGACCTGCTGGCCGAGATCAACCGGCGGCTCGGCCTGACCATCGTGCTGATCACCCACGAGATGCAGGTGGTGCGCGCGATCTGTCACCGCGTCGCGGTGATGGAGGCGGGCCGCATCGTCGAGGAAGGGCCGGTGAGCGAGGTCTTCGCCCATCCGCGCCAGCCGATCACCCGGCGCTTCCTGCGCCAGCTCGGCGGGGCGGAGGGCCGGCTGCTGACCGTCGAGGCGCGCGGGCTGGACGACCTTGCCGGCCTGCTGCACGAGACGGGCCAGCCGGTCACGCTCCTCTCCGCCCGTCCCGGTGCGGAGGGCGCGACCGAATTCACCCTGCGGCTGGATGCGCCCCGCGACGGGACGGCAGCGGCGGCCGCCCTCGGCGCGAACTGACGGAAGACCCATGCTCAGCACCCTCTTTCCGCGGGTCCGCGGCGACCAGCTCTGGCAGGCGACGCTCGACACGCTCTACATGACCGCGGCCGCCGGCGCCGCCACCTTCCTGCTCGGCCTGGTGCTGGGGGCGGTGCTGTTTTTGACCTCGCCGGGCCAGCCGCTGGCCAACCGGGCGATCTATCGCATCATGTCGGCGCTGGTGAATGTCGGCCGCGCGATTCCGTTCATCATCCTGCTGGTCCTGCTGATCCCCTTCACCCGGCTGGTGGTCGGCACCATGCTGGGGGTGAATGCCGCGCTGCCGTCGCTGATCCTCGGCACCGCGCCCTTCTATGCCAGGCTGGTCGAGATCGCCTTTCGCGAGGTCGATCGCGGCGTGATCGAGGCCACCCGGGCCATGGGCGGCGGGCTGGGCACGATCCTGTTTCGTGTGCTGATCCCGGAATCGGCGCCGGCGCTGGTCTCCGGCATCACCGTCACCCTGATTGCGCTGGTCAGCTTTACCGCCATGGCCGGGGTGATCGGGGCGGGGGGGCTCGGGCATCTGGCCTATCTGGAAGGGTTCCAGCGCAACAACCAGCAGGTCACCGTCGCGGCGACCGCCTCCATCCTCGCCATCGTCTTTGCCATCCAGTTTGCCGGGGACCGGCTGACGCGCGCCCTGGACAAACGCTGAACCGTGAAAGGAAAACCCATGCTGAAATACGCATTCGCCGCCACCGCGCTGATCGCCGTGGCCAACCCGGCGCTGGCCCAGACCACGCTGCGCGTCGGCGCCTCGCCGGTGCCGCATGCCGAGATCCTGGAACAGGCGAAGCCGATCCTGGCCGAGCAGGGGATCGACCTCGAGATCGTGATCTTCCAGGACTATATCCTGCCCAACACCACGCTGGCCGGGGGCGAGATCGACGCCAACTATTTCCAGCACGTGCCCTATCTGAACTCGGTCCTGGAGGAGCATGCCGGCGACCCGGCCTATGACTTCGTGAATGCCGGCGGCGTGCATGTCGAGCCGATCGGCATCTATTCCAAGCGCTGGAAATCCCTGTCCGAGCTGCCGCAGGATGGCACCGTGATCCTGCGCGATTCCGTGGCCGAGGAAGGCCGCATCCTCGCCATCTTCCAGCGCGAGGGCGTGGTGACGCTGCCGGAGGATCTGGACCCGGTCGCGGTGCGGATTTCCGACATCGTGGAGAATCCGAAGAACCTGACCTTCAGGCCCGACATCGAGGCCGCCCTGCTGCCGCAGGTCTATGCCAATGACGAGGCCGATGCGGTGACCATCAACGCCAACTATGCGCTGGGTGCCGGGCTCGACCCGGTTGCCGATCCCATCGCCGTCGAAAGCGCGGTCGACAACCCCTATACCAATATCATCACCGTGCGCCGCGGCGACGAGGACCGCCCGGAAATCAAGGCGCTGGTCGAGGTGCTGCAATCCCAGCCGATCCGCGACTATATCACCGAGACCTACAAGGGCGCGGTGATCCCGGTCGAGGAGTGACCGGCGCCGGCCGCGCAGCACCTGCGCGGCCCCGCGAACGGACAGCCGCGCCGCCGTCATGGGGCGCGGCTGTCGCATCTCTGCCCGGGTTCGGTGCGCCCCGCGCGTCAGCCCCTCCGGCCGGGGAGGGGGGAAGGACCGGCCCCG
>JBEBVF010000010.1:0-51796 GCA_040392885.1 Paracoccus sp. (in: a-proteobacteria)
CCGTTGCTGGGCCATGGCCTTGCCTCGATCTGGCGAATCGCGCGAACGCGGGAAACCAGCATGGAAGCCCGCGATGCTGCGCCGCAACAAAAAACCGCGGAAGGGGCGAAGATTCTGCGCGGGGCGCCTTTGCAGGTGCAGAAACTCCGCCGGCCAGGCAGGCGGCCCGGCCCCGCCGATGTCGCAGCAAGCGGCGGATAGGCTCACGCCATCTTGGCCTTGGCGGGGCCGGTCTCCGCCAGGGTCTAAAACCGCCTCCGTCTCGATGCACCCGCGCGATAGCGACACCGGAACAGGACCGAAAAGCTGTAAACTCGCCCGGCGCAGCTGTAAAATCCGGCGCAATATAGGGCGAAAACAATCGGATAAGGCGGATATGGTAGGCCCGGAGGGACTCGAACCCCCAACCAAGGCGTTATGAGCGCCCTGCTCTGACCATTGAGCTACAGGCCCGCGCCGCGGGGCGGATGGCTTCGGCTAACCCGGAGGCGGCGCCGAATCAAGCCGTATCGGGCCGCCCGCCGCCGCCCATGCGACAATTGGTGGCATGGCACCCCGGCCCGCGCAGGCGCAGGACCGGAACCGTTGGACGCGCGAGGACAGACCCATGACCAGCCTGCAATCATCGCTTCTGCACAGCTATGGCGAGGCCAGGCTGCCGCGCTATACCAGCTATCCGACCGCGCCGCTGTTCTCGCCCGCCATCACCGCCGCCACCCATGCCGAATGGCTGGGCCAGACCGATCCGGCGGCGCCGGCCTCGCTGTATTTCCATATCCCGTTCTGCCGCTCGATGTGCTGGTATTGCGGCTGCCACACCACGATCAGCGCCCGCGACGAGCCGATCCATGCCTATCTGGCGGCGCTGCGGGCCGAGATCGACACCGTGACCGCCCGCCTGCCCCAAGGCCAGCGCGTCGGCCATGTGCATTTCGGCGGCGGCACCCCGACCATCATGCCGCCGGCGGATTTCGTCGAACTGATGGGCCGCCTGCGCGACCGCTATGTCCTCGCACCCGGCGCCGAGCTGGCGATCGAGATCGACCCCCGCCGGCTGGAGCCGGCGATGCTGGACGCGCTGGCCGAGGGCGGCATCAACCGCGCCAGCCTGGGCGTGCAGACCTTCGACCCGCGGGTGCAGCTGGCCATCAACCGCATCCAGCCGCTGAAGGACACCGCCGCCGCCGTCGAGGGGCTGCGCCGCGTCGGCGTCGCCCAGGTGAATTTCGACCTGATCTACGGCCTGCCGCACCAGACCGTCGCCTCCTGCATCGACACGGTGGAAAAGGCGATCTCGCTGCGCCCCGACCGGCTGGCGGTGTTCGGCTATGCGCATGTGCCGGATTTCAAGAAGCACCAGCGGCTGATCGACGCCGACACCCTGCCCGACAGCGCCGCCCGCGTCGAGCAGGCCACCGCCATCGCCGAGGCGCTGACCGCGGCCGGCTATGTGCAGATCGGCCTCGACCATTTCGCCCTGCCCGAGGACGAGCTGACCCTGGCGCAGAACGAGGGCCGGCTGCGGCGCAACTTCCAGGGCTATACCACCGATGCCTGCGACACGCTGATCGGCTTCGGCGCCTCGGCCATCGGCCACACGCCGCTGGGCTATGTGCAGAACGACGTGGCCATCAACCGCTATTCCCGCATCGTGATGGATGGCGGGCTGGCCACGGTGCGCGGCTACCGGCTGACCCCCGACGACCGGCTGCGCGCCGCGGTAATCGAGCGGCTGATGTGCGACTTCGCCGTCGACATCCCGGCGATCTGCGCCCGATTCGGCGCCGATCCGGCCGGGCTGCTGGAGGGCAATGCCCGGCTGGAGCGGGCGCTGGCCGAGGGGCTGGCGGAAATGCAGGACGGCCGGCTGCGCATGCTGGGCAACCTGCGCTTCCTGGTGCGCGTGGTCGCGGCGGCCTTCGACGCGCATCTGGAGGCGGCGCCGCGCCGCTTCGGCAAGACCGCCTGAGCCCCGCAAGCCCATGAAAAGGCCCGGCGAGTCCTCTCGCCGGGCTTTTTCGCGTCCGGCCTCAGAAGATGCCGGTCAGATAGAAGATGATGATGACGACGATCGGCACGCCAAGCAGCCAGGCGATCAGTCCCTTCATGGTTCCTACTCCCGATTTGTTGCAGGGATCAAACACTTGCCCGGCCTTGACGGTTCCGCCGCCGCATGTGGAAATCCCCCGAGGGTGCGGCGGGGCGCCGCCGGGCTGCGGGCGGGGCAGCGGCCGATGGCTCTCGCGCAGTTGATCAAATGCTCTTGTCAAATTGTTTCGAGGCTGTAACGTCTGCCTTCGGAGGACATGCGGAGACGGCGGGGCACGAGGCCCCCTCGCGCCGCGAACGGGAGGGACAGATGACTGCACAGACACGGCTTGGCGCCGCCGGCGGCGCGCTCATGGCGGCACTTCTGGCCTCGGCGGCGCTGCCCGCCCAGGCGGCCGAGTTCAAGTTCGCCGGCCCGCTGGACGCCTATACGCTCGACCCGCATGCGGTGTCGAACACGCTGATCTTCGCGGTGCTGCGCAATGTCTACGAACCGCTGGTCCAGCGCGGCCCGGACCTGTCGATCCAGCCGGTGCTGGCCACCGAATGGGCGCAGATCGACGACAACACCTGGGAATTCAAGCTGCGCGAGGGCGTCACCTTCTCGAACGGCAACCCGTTCAACGCCGATGACGTGGTGTTCTCGTTCGAGCGTGCCAAGAAGGGCGGCATGGCCTCGCACCTGTCGGAAGCCTCGGCGATCGAGAAGGTGGACGACTATACCGTGCGCATCACCACGCCGGCGGTGAACCCGATCCTGCCCAACCAGATCGTCAACTGGTTCATCATGGACCGCGAATGGGCCGAGGCGAACCAGACCACCGAGCCGGGCAGCGCCGACAACACCGTCGAGACCTATGCCAACCGCAACACCATGGGCACCGGCGCCTATGTCATCACCGGCCGCGACCCCGGCGTGAAGACCGAATTCGCCGCCAATGACGGCTGGTGGGGCGAATATGCCGGCAATATCGACAAGGCCACCTTCTTCGTGATCCAGAATCCCAGCACCCGGGTCTCGGCGCTGATCTCGGGCGAGGTGGACATGATCGACGGCGTGCCGCCGCAGGACGCCCAGCGCATCGAGGCGACCGAGGGGCTGCGGATCTCGGCCGGGCCGGACCTGCGCACCGTCTATCTGCAACCCGACGTGGCCCGCGACACGCTGATCCACGGCGAGGCCGAAGGCAACCCGTTCAAGGATGCGCGGGTGCGCGAGGCGATGCGGCTGGCCATCGACACCGGCGCCATCCAGTCGCGGATCATGCGCGGCTATTCCACGCCGGTCGGCCTGCCCTTCGCCATGGAGGTGCATGGCGGCACGCCGGAGCTGCGCGCGCCCTCGGCCCCGGATCTGGAGCGGGCCAAGGCGCTGATGGCGGAGGCCGGCCTGGAGGACGGGTTCAAGGTGACGCTGGACTGCACCAGCGACCGCTTCATGAACGACGAGGCCACCTGCCTGGCCATCGGCGGCTTCCTGTCGCAGATCGGCATCGAGGTGACGCCGCGCGCCCAGCCGACCGCGCGCTGGGCCCAGCAGATCAACCCGCCGGGCTACGACACCTCGCTGACGCTGCTGTCCTATTCGCCCAATACCTATGACGCGGCGCAGTTCCTGACCACGATCGCCGTGACCCGCAACCCGGAGAGCAAGCGGGGCGTCTTCAACATCGGCGGCTATTCCAACCCCGAGTTGGACCGGCTGACCGACGAGATCGGCACCGCCACCGACCCGGCCCGGCGCGACGAGCTGCTGGCGCAGGCGCTGACCATCCTGCGCGAGGACAACGGCTTCATCCCCATCCACCAGCTGCAGATCCTGTGGGGGATGCGCGAGGGCGTCGAGGTGGTGCAGCTGGCCGACCTCTCCTATCCGCTGGACTGGTTCAAGGTGCCGGAATGAGCCTGCGCGAAGACAGCATCCGCCATCTCGCCGAGCTGGTGGCGTTCCCCACCGTCAGCGCCGTGTCCAACCTGGACATGATCGCGCATCTGGAAAGGGTGGCCGCCAGCTTTGGCGGCCGCTGCCGGCGCTTCGACGACCCGTCGGGGCAGAAGGCCAACCTGCTGGTCAGCATCGGCCCGGAGGCGCCGGGCGGCGTGGTGCTGTCGGGCCATACCGACATCGTGCCGGTCGAGGGCCAGGCCTGGACCGGCGACCCCTGGACCCTGCGCCGCGATGCCGAGCGGGTGACCGGCCGCGGCACCACCGACATGAAGGGCTATCTGGCCTGCATGCTGGCGGTGGCGCCGGAACTGGCGCGCATGGACCTCAAGGCTCCGGTGCATCTGGCCTTTTCCTATGACGAGGAGGTCGGTTGCACCGGCGTGGTGTCGATGGCGGAATGGGTGGGGCCGAACCTGCGCCCGCGCCTCGCGGTCATCGGCGAGGCCACCAGCATGCGGCTGGTCAATGCCCACAAGGGCGGCTGCATCGGCTGGTGCCACGTCACCGGCAAGCCCGGCCATTCCTCGCAGCCCGAGCGCGGCGTGAACGCGGTCATGGTCGGCGCCGAGCTGGTCGCCGGCATCGCCGACCTCTATCGCGACCTGCAGAAAGGCCCGCATTTCGACGCGCTGGACCCGCCCTGGTCGACCTTGCAGGTCAACCGCATCGACGGCGGCACCGCCGGCAACATCCTGGGCGAGCATTGCAAGTTCTTCTGGGAGATGCGGCTGATCCCCGGCCAGACCGACCGCGAGGTGCTGGCCCGCATCCAGGCGCTGGCCGACCGGCTGGAGCCGGCGATGAAGGCGGTGGACCCGGCCTGCGGCATCCGCTTCGACATCCAGGCGCGCATCCCGCCGCTGGCCCCCAGCGGCGATGCGGCGCTGGAGGCCGAGCTGCTGGCCCTGCTGGGCGGCACCGGCACCCATGCCGTCTCCTACGGTACCGAGGCCGGCATCTTCGCCGAACACGGCACGCCCTCGGTGGTGATCGGGCCCGGCGACATCCGGGACGCGCATCAGCCGGACGAGAGCCTGGCCATCGAACAGCTGGAAGCCTGCACCGACTTCCTGCTCCGGCTGGGCCGCACGCTGACATGATCGCCTATGCCGTCGAACGCATCGTGCAGACGGTGCTGGTCCTGCTGATCATCAGCCTGATCGCCTTCCTGCTGATCAACACGCTGGGCGACCCGATCGGCTTCCTGCTGCCGCCCGAGGCCAGCCTGGCCGACCGCGCCGCGCTGATCGAGCGGCTGCACCTGGACCAGCCGGTGCTGCAACGCTTCGGCTCGTTCATGGTCGGGCTGACCCAGGGCGATTTCGGCCTCTCCTACCGTACGCAGGAGCCGGTGGCCGGCATGATCTGGGACCGGCTGCCGGCGACGTTCGAGCTGGCCAGTGTCAGCCTGGCGCTGACCATCCTGATCGGCGTGCCGGCCGGCATCCTGTGCGGCGTGCGCCCGAAAAGCCTGGCGGCGCGGGCGATCATGTTCACCTCCATCGCCGGCATCACCCTGCCGAACTTCGTCATCGGGCTGATGCTGATCGCCATCTTCGCCGTGCAACTGGGCTGGTTTCCCTCCTTCGGGCGCGGCCAGACGGTGATGGTCGGCCCCTGGCAGACCGGGCTGCTGACCGGCTCCGGCTGGCGGGCGATCGTGCTGCCCTCGATCACGCTGGCGGCCTTCCAGGTCACCTTCGTCATCCGCATGCTGCGCACCCAGCTGATGGAGATCGGCCAGTCCGAGCATATCCGCTTTGCCCGCGCCCGCGGGCTGCCGGAATGGCGCATCTGGTTCGTCTATGCGATCCGCAACGCGCTGCTGCCGGTGGTGACCATGCTGGGCCTGCAACTGGGCAATATCATCGCCTTTTCCGTGGTCACGGAAAGCGTGTTCGCCTGGCCCGGCCTCGGCACCCTGTTCCTGCAATCGGTGCAGTCGGCCGACATCCCGGTCATCGGCATCTACCTGATCTTCGTCGGCGCGGTCTACATGATCATCAACCTGCTCGTGGAACTGTCCTATCCGCTGATCGACCCGCGGCTGAAGAAGGCGCGCGCGTGATGCCGGCGGCCCTGAAAGGCGCCTGGGGCGCACAGCTGGCGGCGCTGACCATCGTGGCGCTGCTGGCCTATGCGCTGCTGCTGCCGCTGTTCGTCACCGATCCGTTCAGCCTCAGCGGGCTGTCGATCCTCGACGCCTTCACCCCGCCGATGTGGATGGAGGGCGGCAACCCCGCCCTGCCGCTGGGCGCCGACGACCAGGGCCGCAACCTGGTCACCGCGATGGCCTACGGGCTGCGCACCTCGGTGCTGGTCGGTGCCGGCGCGGTGGTGATCGCGCTGGTGGTCGGCGGCGCGCTGGGGCTGATCGCCGGCTTTGCCGGCGGCCGGGTGGATGCGATCATCATGCGGGTGGCCGATGTGCAGCTGGCCTATCCGGCGCTGCTGCTGGCCATGGTCATCGACGGCATCGCCAATGCCACCCTGGGGCGCGAGCGCGGCACCGCCACCGCCATCGCCATCGTCATCGCCGCCATCGGCATCGCCTTCTGGGTGCAGTTCGCCCGCACCATCCGGTCGTCGGTCATGGTCGAGCGCGACCAGGACTATGTGGCCTCGGCCCGCATCACCGGCCGCTCGCGCACGGCGATCGTGCTGCGCCACATCCTGCCCAATGTCATGGCGCCGGTGCTGGTCATCGCCACCATCAACCTCGGGCTGGCGATCATCACCGAGGCCACGCTGTCGTTCCTCGGCGTCGGCATCCCGCTGACCCAGCCCTCGCTGGGGGCGCTGATCCGCAACGGCAACAACTATCTGCAATCGGGCGAATGGTGGATCGCCGCCTGGCCCTGCGCGGTGCTGGTGGCGCTGGTCGTCGCCGTCAACGTGCTGGGCGACCACCTGCGCGACCATTACAACCCGAAACTGAGGGGACGGGGATGAGCAGCGCGAGCCTGCTGACGGTGAGCAACATGTCGGTGACGCTGGCCCGCAACGGCGCCGCGCTGCCGGTCCTGCAGGATATCAGCTTCGAGGTGGCGCCGGGCGAGGTGCTGGGCATCGTCGGCGAATCCGGCGCCGGCAAGTCGGTGGCCGGGGCGGCGGTGATCGACCTGCTGGTGCCGCCGCTGTCGCGCAGCGGCGGCGAGATCAGCCTGGCCGGCCAGCGCCTCGACACGCTGTCGCCCGGGCAGATGCGCCGGGTGCGCGGCCGGCGCATCGGCTTCGTGTTCCAGGACCCGATGACCAGCCTCAACCCGGTGCTGACCGTGGGCCGGCAGCTGATCGACACCATGACCGCGCATCGCCCCCTGCCCGCCCGCGAGGCCCGGGCCAGGGCGCTGGACTGGATCGCCCGCGTCGGCCTGCCCGACCCGCAGCGCGCCTTCGACGCCGCCCCGCACCAGCTGTCCGGCGGCCAGCGCCAGCGCATCGTCATCGCGCTGGCGCTCTGCGCCGAGCCGGATCTGGTGATCGCGGACGAGCCGACCACCGCGCTGGATGTCTCGGTCCAGGCCCAGATGCTGCAACTGCTCAAGGACCTGCACCGCGAGACCGGGGCAGCGATGATGCTGATCACCCACGACCTCGGCGTGGTGGCGAAGATGGCCGATCGGGTGGCGGTGTTCTATGCCGGGCGCATCGTCGAATGCGCGCCGACCCCGCAACTGTTCGCCGCCCCCCGCCACCCCTATACCGCCGGGCTGCTGGCCGCGACCCCGGCCCCGGATGCCGAGGGCCGGATGCGGGTCACCGCCATTCCCGGCGCCATGCCGGGCATCGGCGCCCTGCCCTCCGGCTGCGCCTTCCATCCCCGCTGCCCGCGCGCCACCGAAATCTGCAGGCAGGTGGTGCCGCCGCTGGACGCGGGCGCCGTGGCCTGCCATCATCCCCTGCCCGTCCCCGGCGGCGGCCAGCCCGCAGACCGCCCCGCAGACCCGCCCGGAGGCCAGCCATGAGCGAGCCCGTCATCGAACTGCACCGGGTCGGCAAGACCTTCGGCGCCGCACCGGGTCTGGTCGCCCGCCTGACCGGCGCCCGGCCCCGCCGCCTGCAGGCGGTGCGCGATGTCAGCCTGTCCATCGCCCGCGGCGAGGTGCTGGGCCTGGTCGGCGAATCCGGCTGCGGCAAGTCCACGCTGGCGCGCATCGCCGCCGGGCTGATGGCGCCGACCACCGGCGAGGTGCGGCTTTCGGGCAGCCGCCCGCGCCTGCAGATGGTGTTCCAGGATCCGTTCTCGTCGCTCAACGCCCGCTGGCGGGTGCGCGACATCATCGCCGAGCCGATCCTCGCCGCCCGGCTGCGCCCCGCCGCCGAGGTGCCCGCCCGCGTGGCCGAGCTGCTGCGCCAGGTCGGCCTGTCACCCGAGGACGGCGCCCGCTATCCGCATGCCTTCTCCGGCGGCCAACGCCAGCGCATCTCCATCGCCCGCGCCCTGGCCGGAGAGCCGGATTTCCTGATCCTGGACGAGCCCACCTCGGCGCTGGACGTGTCGGTGCAGGCGCAGATCCTGGAGCTGCTGCGCGACCTCCAGCAGCGGCTGGGGCTGACCAGCCTGTTCATCACCCACAACCTGTCGGTGGTGCGGCTGATGGCCGACCGCATCGGCGTCATGTATCTGGGCCAGCTGGTCGAACTGGCGCCGGCCGAGGTGCTGTTCTCGGCCCCGCAGCACCCCTATACGCGGCTGCTGATCGACGCCGCCCCCGACCTCGACCCTTCCGACCGGCGGCTGTTCCCGATCCGGGGCGAGTTGCCGGACCCGTCGAACCCGCCCTCGGGCTGTGCCTTCCGCACCCGCTGCCCCTATGCGCAGCCGGTCTGCGCCGCCAAGGCGCCGCCGCTGCGCGACGAGGGCGGCCGTCTGACCCGCTGCCATTTCCATCTGGAGCCGCAGAGCCGGGCGGGTGCCGCATGAGCCGCGACAGCGCCATCGCCGCCGCCCGCGACCGGCTGGATGCCGGGGATTTCGCCCGCGACCTCGCCGCCATGGTCGCCATCCCCTCGGCCAGCCGCCTGCCCGAGGCGCGGCCGGAGCTGAGCCGTTTCCTCGACGAGTTGCTGGCCCCGCGCCTGACCGCGATGGGGTTTTCGCTGCGCAAGCTGCATCACCCCGACGCCCCCGGCCCGGTGCTGCTGGCCGAGCGCATCGAGGATCCCGGCCTGACCACGGTGCTGCAATACGGTCATGGTGACGTGGTGGCCGGGCTGGACGGCTGGTCCGACGGCCTGTCGCCCTTTGCCCTGACCGAGCGCGACGGCCGCTGGTATGGCCGCGGCACCGCCGACAACAAGGGCCAGCTGCTGGTCAATCTGACCGCGCTGGAAGCCGTGCTGGCGCAGCGCGGCCGGCTGGGCTTCAACCTGAAATACCTGATCGAGATGGGCGAGGAGGCCGGCTCGCCCGGCCTGCGCGAGATCTGCGCCGCGCAGCGCGACGCACTGGCCGCCGATGTGCTGATCGCCTCGGACGGGCCGCGGCTGGCCGCCGACCGGCCGACGCTGTTCCTCGGCGCCCGCGGCGGCCTGTCCTTCTATATCGAGGTGGTGGCGCGCGAGCATTTCCAGCATTCCGGCAACTGGGGCGGGCTGCTGTCCAATCCCGGGGTAGAGCTGTGCCATGCCATCGCCGCGCTGATCGGCCCGCAGGGCGAGATTCTGGTGCCGGAACTGAAGCCGCCACCGCTGACCCCGCGCCTGCGCGAACTGCTCGGCCGGCTGGAGATCACCCCGCTGCCCTCCGACCCGGCGGTCGAGGACTGGTGGGGCGAGCCGGGGCTGACGGCGCCGGAAAAGGTCTTCGGCTGGTCCAGTTTCGAGGTGATGGAGATGGAATGCGGCAACCTCGCCCAGCCGCTCTATGCCATCCCGCCGCGCGCCCGCGCCCGGCTGCAACTGCGCTTTCCGGTCGGCGTCGACGTGGAGGGCGTGGTGCCCGCCGTGCGCCGGCATCTGGCGGAAAGGGGCTTTTCGCGCGTCACCGTGCATGATCCGCATGACCACATCTTCCTCGCCACGCGGCTGGACCCGGACCATCCCTGGGTGGCGCGGATCAGTGCCTCGCTGGCGGCGACCGCGGGCGAGGCGCCGGCGATCCTGCCCAATCTGGGCGGCTCGCTGCCCAACGACATCTTCGCCCGCGACCTCGGCCTGCCGACGGTGTGGATTCCGCATTCCTATCCCGGCTGCCTGCAACATGCCCGCGACGAGCATCTGCCCATCGACCTCGCCCGGCAGGCGCTGGGGCTGATGGCCGGGCTCTACTGGGATCTCGGCGAGGGCTGAGGCGGCCGCCCGGCGCGCTCAGGCCCCGGCCCCGGCCCTCGCCCCGGCCTCGGCGGCCAGCCGCTCGGCCAGCAGGCTCTCGGTGGCGCGGATGTCGCCCTCGACGGCGTCGCGGAAACCCGCGGCATCGCCGGCCCGCAGCGCCGCCAGCATCAGGTCGTGCTGGCGCACGAAACCGGCGCTGGGATCGGTCTTCAGCATGTCGGCCATCAGGTCCGACAGCAGCCGCACATAGGGCCCCCAGCGCAGCCACAGCGTCTCGATCTGGCTCATCAACACCGGGCTGCCGGCGCGGGCATAGATGTGGAAATGGAAGGCGCGGTTGATCGCCACTAGGTCCGAGATCCGCCCCTCGACCCCGGCCGCCTCCTGCCGGCCGCGCAATTCGGACAGCCGGGCCAGATCCTCGGGCCCGAGGTTCGGCGCCGCCAGCGCCGCCGCCGCCCCCTCGATGATGATGCGCACCCGGCACAGGTCGGCCAGCTCCGCCAGGGTGATCGCCGGCACCTGCGCCGTGCCCGAGGTCGAGATCCGCAGCGCCCCCTCGGCCGCCAGCCGCCGCAGCGCCTCGCGCACCGGCATGTGCGAGGTCTGGAACTGCTCGGCCAGCGCGGTGATGGTGAAATTCGCCTCGGCCTCGAAGGCGCCGGACATCAGCGCCTCGCGCAGCTGCTCGTAGACCAGATCCTGCACCGTCTTGCGGCGCGCCACCGGTTGCAGGGGCGGGGTCTCGACCGGACGGGAACGGCTGGGGGGCATGGCGGCAACACTCCGGCAAGACCGGGCTGAGGCCCCGGCGCGCCCACTCTGCCGGGGCTTGATCGAATGCTCAAGGACAATATTGCCGCCACGCGCCGGGCGGGGGCGCGCCCCGGCCCGGCCCCGGGCCGGTCGCGGCGTTCAGCCGGCGAATCCCGGCCAATAGAGGCTGTCCGGGGTCGGGCGGGCGCCGAAGATGCCCTGCCCCACCCGCACCACCGTGGCCCCCTCCTCGATCGCGGCCTCGAAATCGCCGCTCATGCCCATGGACAGGCCGGAAAGGCCGGGATGATGGGTCAGCGCCTCGTCGCGCAGCGCGCGCAGCAGGGTAAAGCACGGCCGCACCCGCGCCATGTCGCTGCTGAACAGCGCCAGCGTCATCAGCCCACGCGGACGCAGGCGGGGAAAATCCCCCAGGCGCTGCACGAAAGGGATCAGATCGGCCGGGGCAAGGCCGAACTTGCTCTCCTCGCCGGAGGTGTTGACCTGCACGTAGACATCCATCTCGCGCCCGTCGAGGGCAAGGCGCCGGTCCAGCGCCTCGGCCAGGCGCAGGCTGTCGAGGGCGTGGAATTCATGGGCGAAGCGGGTCAGATACTTGACCTTGTTGGTCTGCAGATGGCCGACGATGCACCAGTCGATGGCCAGGTCGGCCAGCGCCTCGTGCTTGCCCATCGCCTCCTGGATCTTGTTCTCGCCCATTTGCCGGATTCCGGCTTGGTGAGCCAGCCGCAGCACCGGCGCCGGCACGGTCTTGGTGATCGGCAACAGCCGCACGCTGTCGCGCGTCCGCCCGGCGCGGGCGCAGGCGGCGGCGATGCGCGCCTCCACCGCGGCGAGATTGGCGCGGAAGGTGTTCAGCGGGTCGGGACCGAACCGCTCGACCTCCTCGGCCGACAGCACAATCGCGTTCGATTCCATGACCTTGCCCCCTGACAGCACCCGAAAAGCCGCCGCAGGCTAGACCCCGGCCGCGCCAAGGGCAAGGCCCGGCCCCGTCCGGCCTCAATCCTCGTCGTCGGACACCGCGGCATCGGTCAGCCGCTCGACCCGGCGCACGCCATAGGCCGCCTTGTGCAGCTTGCGCACCCGCTTGTTGAAGCCGATCTCCTTCAGCACCTTCGGGTTGCGGTAATGGATCGTATAGATCTTGCGCCCCTCGGGCAGGGTTTCGCCCCGCAGCCGGCCGCCGAGGATGAAATGCTGCTCCTCGGGCAGGATGTTCCAGTCGAGGCCGGCGCGGCGGATCGCCACCGGCATGCTGATCTGGTCCAGATAGGGCCGCCGCCCCGGCAGGTCGGTCAGCATGTCCAGCCGCCGGGCGGTGTCGTACCAGACATCGGGAAAGCGCCCCCCCGGACCGGGGGCTTCGGGAAACGCCACCAGCCCGGCGCTGAAATAGGGCATGACCTTGCGCTTGCGGCGCATCAGCCGCACCCGCTCCTCCGGCAGGGCCATGTCGAACTGGCCGTAGATGCGCGTCCACAGCTCGGCCTCGACCCAGCCATCGGCGCCGGCCGCCCAGATCATCGAGGCGGCGGTGGAGCAGGAGACATGGCCCGGCCGCACCAGGTTCTCGGCGCTGTTATCCTCCAGGAACATCACGTCGCTGTCCACGAAGGCGGAGAATTCGGTCTCGCGCGGCTGCAGGCAGGCGAGGATCTTGTTGCCATGCGGATAGGGCTCGGCCCACAGGCCCTCGGTCTGCATGGGCCGGATTTCGGCGCCCAGCATCGCATGCGCCTTCAGCACCGCGGGATGCAGTTCCTCCATGCGATGCGCCGGGCAATAGCCGATGGCCCGCACCCCCTCCGGGAAATGCCGGCGGATCGAGGCCAGCAGCAGGCAGGCCATCATCTGATAATCCGGCGGCTCGACGATATAGATGAAGGTGAGGCTGGGACTGGTCATGGGGCCGCGCCCTCCTCCGCATCGCGCCGGTAGAGGAGCGAGCCGCTGGCGGCGGCCCCGGCATCCTCGGCAAAGCCCTGCGCCGCCAGAACCGGGCCGAAACCGGCGCGCAGCGCCGCCTCCTGGCCGTCCTCGAACGGGATCAGCACCCGTCCCACCGTGGCCAGCGACACCCCGGCCAGCCAGTCCGGCGGCAGCGCGGCCGGCCGGGCGATGCGCAGCGCGTCGGGCAGGAAATCGCGCAGATAGGCGGCAAGGCCCGAGGCCGCGGCCCCCGCATCGCCCGCCAGCCGCAGCGGCGTGCCGACCAGGCGCAGCCGGGCGCTGTCCGCCATGCCGTTGCGCGCCGCCACCGCGCCGGCCAGCCGCACCATGCCCGGCAATTCGTCCTGCAGCATCACCACCAGCCGCCGGCGCTGGCGCAGCGCCGCCATCGCCACCAGGCCGACGCCGCCGCCCAGCTCCAGCAGCCGCCGGGCCTTGCCCAGATAGGTGCCGATATTGCGGGCGTGGCGGCGCTGGAACTTGCCGCCCGAGACCGCGATCAGCGCATCGCCGGCAAAGATGCGGCCATCGGCGGGCAACTGAAAACCCTGGTTCTCCACCCAGACCGCATCCTCCGGCAGGCGCAGCGTGCCCTCGGCGTAATCTTGCGCCAGGGTCATGCCCCAGTCGGCGCGCTCGGGCGGCGAGGCCGGCTCGTCCCCGGTGGCCAGCCGCATGCGCTGGGCGATGCGGGCCGGGTCGCGGGCCTTGGGCGGGCGCGCCTGCACCTGCGCCAGCGGCACCCGGCCGGCGGCGATCAGCCCGGCGCGCAGGTTCCGATAGGTCTCGGTCTGGCGATATTCGGCCAGCCGCGCCTCGGCCCGGGCCAGCGCCGCCTCGTGCAGCTCGCGCAGCACCGGGTCACGCAGCAGCTCGGCCATGATCTCGGCCCGGCGCGGGGCATGGGCGAGGATGCGGGTATCGGGCACCTCGTTGCGGTCCTGCAGCGACCAGTAATCGGCGTTGTACTTGTCGGCCTTGTTGTTGACGTTGCCGCGCAGCTTGCGCAGCGCATAGCTGTCCACCGACTTGACCGCGTAATGGTTCAGCTGCGCCCAGTCATAGCCCAGCGTCCGCTTGATCGAGCGCCAGCCGTGAAAGCGGAAATAATCCGGCATCGGCTGGCCCGACCCGTTCAGCCAGCGCACCGTGGCCGGGAAATCGGTCTTCAGGTGCTTGTTGCGGATCGAGGGCCGGTGGATGCCCAGCTTCCAGTATTCGGGATCGAAGCGGAACAGGGTCTTGACCCCCCAGCCCTTGTTCCACCACAGCGGCGCGGCCGCCGTATACTGTTCGGTCACCGGGGCGGCGGACCAGTCCACCACGCCGTTCGAGCCGAAGATGCGCCAGGTCACCACGATGCCGTTGGCACCCCGCGCCACCGCATCGTCGAGCATCCCGTCCAGATGGCCGGAAGGGTGGTTGACCGACAGGAACTCGTCGGCATCGAAGATCATCACCCAGTCGGCGGCCTGCACCAATGGCTCGGCTTGGGCATGGGCGATGGCCGAGGGCTGGGGCTTGACCCCCTCGCGGATCACATTGGGGCGGTGATGGCCGAGGCCCAGCGCCTCCAGCCGCTGTAACATCTCGACGGTGCCGTCGGTGCAGTCATTGGTATAGACGAGGATGTCGGTAAAGCCGACGGCGAGGTGATGGGCGAACCATTCCAGCAGGAAGGGCGCCTCGTCCTTCATCATCGACACCGCCATGACGGTGCCGTGCCGGCTGACATGTTTCAGCCGGTGGCGGGGCTGCGGGGCGGGGGCCGCCGCCAGGATGTCCTGCGCCTTCGCCACCGCTCAGCTGGACAGGGCCTGCGCCGGGTCGATGCCCACCCGCTCGCACATGCGGGCCATGTAGGAATTGGCCAGCGGCGGGTTGTTGCGCCACCAGGGCTTGGTGCCATTGGTATAGAGATGCACCGACACCGTGCTGTCGGTGAAATGCCCCTCAACCCGGCCATAGGGGTCATAGAAGATGTCGTTGAGCTGGAACGGCACCGGATAGAGCACGTCGGGGGTCATGGCGCGGGAGATGTCGCCGGTCTGCTGGGCGAACCAGGTGAAGGCCTGCGGGCCGAAGGCCGTGCGCTCGGTCTTGTAGATGGCGGCGGCGTGGGTGAGGTCGCCCTTCTGCATCAGCTTGTCCATCTGGCGGCGCTGCTTCTTGTTCCACCAGGCCGGATAGTCGGGCAGATTGTCATAGTAATCAAGCAGCTGATCCATCAGCGCGCAGTCGCGCGGCAGGCCGACCACGCCGCAATTCAGCGCGCCGCGCATGCCATGGCCGGCAAAGACGTAATCCCATTCGTCGGGGAAGGGCTTTTCGGCAAAGGCGTCGCAGTCGATCCACAGCATGCCGGTGGCGCGGATCATCTTGTAGCGGAAGACGTTGGACAGGAACGAGGCCGAGGTCGCCTCGACCAGATCCATGTCCAGCGCCATGATCTCCGACGCCTTGCGCACGGTCACACCCTCGGGGACGTTGTCCACCGCGTCGGTGCAGAACAGCGTGACCGGATGCCCCGCCAGCAGATGCGATTTCAGGCAGAGCTGGTTGATGTAGTGCAGCCGCTCGCCGATCCAGAGCGAGGCGACCGGGCGCCGATCGAGTTTCATCGCTTCCCCCGCAACATGGGTTCCTGCCGTTTCCATAACCCGCACGGAGAGCGAAGGACAGCGGCAACTGCCTAAAATCGCTCGCATCGGGCACCTGGCGGCCGGCGGGGGTGAAACGGCAACGCTTTCTTGAGGATTTGCCGGGCAGTCTGGTGATGACGGGGCGAATCGGGGGGCGGCGGCATGGTGGGGCGGATCGTGGCGGGGCTGATCGGGCTGCTCCTGGCGGCAGCGGGTGCGCTGGCCGGCCGCGCGGCGCGGCCTTGCCGGCGGCCGGGCGCGGGTCTAGGCTTGAGCCATGACCACCGCGCTTCCCCTGTTCGACGCGCTGGACGGCACCGCGACCGAGGCGGAACTGGAGGCCGCGGCGCAGGAGCTGGTCCGCGACGCCCATGCCCGCGCCTTCTGCCGCGAGACGCTGGCGATGCTGGCGGAAAACTACCAGCGCGAGGCCGCCGGGCAGACCGGCCCGCGCGCCACCGCGCTGCGCTGGGCCGCCAACAGCCTGTGCAGCGAGGGCTAGCCCTTCACCCCGCCGGTCGCGAGGCCGGAGACCACGCGCTCCTGGAACAGCACGATCAGCACCGCCACCGGCACGATGCCGACGACCAGCGCCGCCGAGATCACCGGCCAGGGAAAGGCGAATTCGCCCTGATAGAGCTGGATGCCCACCGGCAGCGTGCGCAGCGCCGGATTGGCGTTGAAGGACAGCGCCAGCAGGAACTCGTCCCAGGCATTGACGAAGGCGAGGATGCCGGCGGTGAACACGCCCGGCGCCGACAGTGGCACCACCACCCGAAACAGCGCCCCCATGCGCGAGCAGCCGTCGATCATCGCCGCATTCTCCAGGTCGCGCGGGATGCCCTCGAAGAACGAGACCAGGATCAGCGTGCAGACCGGCAGGCTCAGCACCGTATAGGGCAGGATCAGCGCCGCCCAGGTGTTCAGCAGCGACAGCGCCCGCATGACCTCGAACAGCGGCACCAGCAGCGTGACCAGCGGAAAGGTGGACACGGCGATGATCGCCGACAGGATCAGCCCGCGCCGGCGCAGCCGCAGCCGGGCCAGCGCATAGGCGGCCAGCACCGAGACGAACAGGGTCAGCGCCGTCGACAGCAGCGCCACCATCAGGCTGTTGAACAGGAACAGGTGCAAAGGCTGGTCGGTGAAGGCGATCCGGTAATTCTCCAGCACCGGGTTGGCCGGCAGCCAGGTGATCGGCTTTTCGGTCAGCTCGGCCTCGGTCTTCAGCGAGGTGAGCAGGATCCACAGCACCGGGAACAGGCCGTTGACGACCAGCACCCCGGCCACGACCAGCCGCAGCACCGGACCGGAGAGGAAGGGCGCCCGCATTCAGTCCTGCCCCCGGATCAGCCGCAGATAGAGGGCGGTGACCAGCATCGACAGTAGGAACATCACCACCGCCAGCGCCGAGCCATAGCCGAGATCGAGGAAGGACACGGTGTTGAGGTGGATATACATGGCCAGCGTCGCGGTGGCGGTGCCCGGCCCGCCGCCGGTCATCGTGTAGGGAATGTCGAAGGTCTGCAGCGCGGTGATGGTGCGAAAGATCAGCGCCACCGCGATCGCCGGGCGCAGCAGCGGCAGGGTGATGGCAAAGAACCGCCGCACCGGCCCGGCCCCGTCGACCGAGGCCGCCTCGTGGACCGAGCGCGGGATGGTCTGCAACCCGGCCAGCAGGATCAGCGCCATGAAGGAGGAGGTCTTCCAGATGATGGTCAGGCAGATCGCCGCCATCGCCCAGGCGGGCGAGTTGAACCAGATCACCGGCGCCAGGCCCAGCCGGCGCAGCAGGTCGTTGACGATGCCGTATTCGGAATGGAAGAACCAGGCGAAGATCATGCCGGCAAAGGCCAGCGGCAGCGCCCAGGGGATCAGCAGCGACAGCCGCACCGGCCAGCGGCGCCGGAACGGCAGATCCGCAAGCACCGCCAGCGCCAGGCCGAGGACCAGCGCCCCCGGCACGGTGACCAGGGTGATGATCGCGGTATTGCCCAGCACCCGCCAGAAGGTCGGGTCGCCGGCCATCAGCACGAAATTCTCCAGCCCGACGAAGCGGCGCGGCAGGCCGGAGGTCAGGCTGTGCTCGTGCAGGCTGGTTTGGAACAGCCGCGCCACCGGATAGATCACCACCAGCCCGACCAGCAGCGCCAGCGGCGCCAGCAGCATCGCCGCCAGCAGCCGGTCGCCGGGATCGGTCAGCCAGGCCAGGCGCGGCGGACGGCGCGTCGCGGCCATCCTCAGCCCCCGGCGCGGGCGGCGGCGGCCACGCCCAGCCGGCGCGTCGCAGACAGGGCCGCGGCGCGCGCGCCCCTGGCCCGCCCGATGCGCGGCGGGGCGCCGCGGATGCCGCCGGTCGCCATCATCCGGCCCGGCTCAGCGCAGGATGCGGGCCAGCCGCGCCTGCATGGCAGCGACGGCATCCTCCGGGGTCTCGACCCCGGCCAGCACCGCGTTCAGATTGGTGCGGATGGCCTCGCTCACCTCGGCATAGCGCGGGGTGACGGGGCGCGGCCGGGCGCTTTCCACCACGGCGCGCGCATCGGCGAACCAGGGCGCCGCGGCCAGCACCTCGGCATCCTCGTAGACGGCGCCGAAAGCCGGCAGCAGCGCGCCCTCGATGGCCATGAATTTCGCCACCTCCGGGCTGGACAGGTACTTGACCAGCGCCTCGGCCTCCTCGGGATGGGTGGTGAATGCGGAAACGCCCCATTCCCAGCCACCGAGGCAGGTGACCGGCCGGCCGCCCTCGACCGCCGGCAGCAGCGCCACGCCGACCTTGTCGCGCACCGCCGATTCATCGGATTGCGCATGCGCCCAGGCATAGGACCAGTTGACGGCAAAGACCGCCTCGCCCTCCTGGAACTCCTTGCGGGTGTCGTCGGTGGCGACCTCGGCGATATTGGGCTTGGCGGTGCCGTCCTGGGCGAAACCCTGCCAGAGGCGCAGCGAAGCCAGCGCCGCCTCCTCGTCCAGCCCTTCGGCCAGATCGGCCCCGGCGCTCCAGTAGGGCAGCAGGAAGGTGCAGACCGCGCCCTCGATGGCCTTGCCCTGGAAGGACAGACCCTGCAGGTCGGGCTGGTCCTCGGCGGCGAGGATGGTGGCGGCGGCAACGCGCAGCTCCTCCCAGGTGGTCGGCACCACAACGCCATGCTTGTCCAGCAGGTCCTTGCGATAGAACAGGAACATGGCATCGGCGAAGGCCGGCAGCGCCACCACCTGGCCGTCGATGGTATTGGCCTCGGCATAGGCTGGCAAATAGGCGCCCATGTCGGCGCCGGCGATGGGCCGGGTCCAGCCGGCGGCGGCGAACTGCGCCGGGCGCACCACGTCGAGGATCATCACGTCCAGCGTCTCGTCCGCCGCCGACAGCACGGTGTTGAGATATTGCGCCTGCGCCTCGGAGGTGTTGCCGCCGGTCTGGATGGCGACGGTCACGCCGGGATTGGCGGCCTCGTAGCGGTCGAGGACCTGGCGCCAAAGGTCGGGCTGGTGCTGGCTGGAGATGAAGACGGTCAGCGCGGCATCCGCCTGCGCCAGCGCGGGCAGCGCCAGGGCGCCGGTCAGCGCAAGCACCGTGAGGGTCTGGGTTTTCATGGCGTCCTTCCGCATCGCATCATCGGGGGTCATGGCCAAGACTTGCCCGCAGGCGGCGCGCGCGTCAACGCAGGGCGGTGCCAGTGGCGGCATCGAAGAGGCGCAGATCCGCCGGCGCCACATGCAGATCCAGCCGGCTACCGACCGCCGGCGCCTGCCGCGGGTCGAGCCGCGCGGTCAGCATGGCCCCGCCCACCGCCAGATGCGCCAGCGTGTCCGAGCCCAGCGGCTCGAGCAATTGCACCGGCGCCGCAAAACCCAGGCCGGGGCCGGGGCCGGCATGCAGATGCTCGGGGCGCAGGCCGAGGATCACCGCCTCGCCATCCGCCGGCCGCCGCGCCAGCCCCGACAGGTCCAGCAGGACGCCGCCGCCGCAATCGGCCCGGCTGCCCCGCATGCGCGCGGGCAGGAAATTCATCGCCGGGGCGCCGATGAAGCCGCCGACGAAGGTATTGGCCGGATGGTCATAGATCTCGGCCGGGGTGCCGACCTGCTCGATGCGGCCGTCGCGCAGGATGACGATGCGCTCGGCCAGGGTCATCGCCTCGACCTGGTCATGGGTGACATAGAGGGTTGTGGTGGCAAGTTCCTGGTGCAACCGCTTGATTTCGGCGCGAACCTGGGCGCGCAACCTGGCATCGAGATTGGAGAGCGGCTCGTCGAACAGGAACACCTGCGGGCGGCGCACGATGGCGCGGCCCATGGCGACGCGCTGGCGCTGGCCGCCGGACAGCGCGGCGGGGCGGCGGTCGAGCAGGCCCTCGATGCCCAGCATGCGGGCGGCGGCGAGGATGCGCGCCTCGGCCTCGGCCCGCGGCAGGCCGCGCATCTTCAGCCCGAAGCCCAGATTGTCGCGCACCGTCTTGTGCGGATAGAGGGCATAGTCCTGAAACACCATCGCCACGTCGCGCTGGCGCGGTTGCAGATGGTTGACTACCGCGCCGCCGATCAGGATCTCGCCCGAACTCGGCGCCTCCAGCCCGGCCAGCATGCGCAGCGTGGTGGACTTGCCGCAGCCGGAGGGGCCGACCAGCACCACGAACTCGCCGTCGCGGATGGAGAGGTCGAGGTCATGGACGACGGTCTGCCGGCCAAAGCGCTTGTTCAGCTTGCGGAATTCGACCGCGGCCATGCCCTTCCCATCCTGCCTGTCGCACCCGCGACTGGTAGCCCGCGCGGCGCCGTTCGGCAACCGCGGATCGTGAGGAGGAAACGGGCGCGGATCAGAGGGAGCGCACGCCCGGCACCGGCGCAGAGGCGATCATATGGAGATAAAATGATTTCATACAGATGCTTGCGGCATATTTCTAGAAAAATCATAGCCCCGCTCGCTCAGCGATGGGCGATGCCCAGCCCGTCCATGATCGCATCCAGCGTGCCGTCCGCCGCCAGCGCGTCGATGGCCTCGTCCACCTGCGCGCGCAGGAAGCTGTCCTTGCGCGAGACGATCGCCGTCACCTCGACCACCACCTCCGGCATCGGCGCCAGCGCGGCCTCGTGCACCGCCACCGCCGGGTCGCCGGCGCTGTCATCGGTCTGCGCCAGCACCCGGGCCAGCGCCGGCTGCCAGATGATCGCCCCGCCCAGGGTGCCGTCGCGCACCCGCCTGATCATCAGCGCCGGGTCGGCATAGGGCAGGCGCACCCAGGATTCCTCCTTGCCCCGCGCCCCGGCCCAGAAGATGTAGGTCTGCTCGGCCAGGCTGCCCAGCGCGGTGCCGATCATGCGGTCATGCGGCACGTCGCCCAGCCGCGCGTAATCCGCATCCGCCACCGCCAGCACGAAGGGCACCCGCGCATAGCTGCGGGTCTGGGCGGCGAATTCGGCATAGGCGGGGTCGGGCTGCGCCGCCATGCCCATCATCAGGTCGCAACTGCCGTTCATCAGGATGCCCAGCTCGGTCAGGTAGCCGCCGCCGGTCAGCGGAAAATTCGCCAGTCCGGGGCGGATCTCGACCTCCATGAACAGCGCCGCGCCGAGGGCCTCGGCGACGGCGGTGTCCAGCGCCGCACCGGCGCTGGAACGATCGAGACAGACGCGCAGCCTGTCGCCCTGCATCGGGCGGATGGCCGGCAGCAGCTCGCCGGGGATCTCCACCCCTTCCTGCGCGGGCGCCGGGCCGGCGGCCAGCCCGGCGGCGAGCAGACACGCCGCGGCCAGCCCCTGCCTCATGACTTCGGCAGCTTGTAGACGAAGATCGAGTTGCCCGAACCCGAGGGCACCGGGATCTCCGGGAACATGCCGGCGGCGCTGGCGGCGGCGGCGCTGTAGCCGGTCGGCACCACCAGATACTGCTCGCCGTCCAGCTCGTAGGTCATCGGATAGCCGCCGATGGGGGCGTTCAGGCGCTGCTGCCAGACCACCTCGCCGGTCTTTTCGTCCCAGGCCTTCAGCCAGCGCCCGGCATCGCCGCCAAAGACCAGCCCGCCGCCGGTGACCAGCAGCGAGGAGGTCATCGAGGGCCGCTGGCGGACCTCCCAGGCCTCGCCGCCCTCGCTGGCGCCGACGCTGACCGCATCGAGCAGCCCGGCATCGGTGATGCCCTCCGGCAGCACGCGCGGGCCGAACTTCACCGCGCCGGTGGCATTGCCGGCGGTGAATTCCGACTGCTGGGCCGAGACCGTGTTGCAGGCCTCGGTCAGCGGCAGGAACAGCGTGTTGGTGACCGGGCTGAAGGCGCCGGCCTGCCACAGCTTGCCGCCCGAGACCGACGGGCAGATCAGCACCTCCTGGCCAACCGCGGTCGGGATCAGGTCGACATTGGTATGCACGGTGCCGTCGGGGTCGATCCCCGAGACCGAGTTCTGGAAGATCGTCTCCTGCGACCACAGGTATTTGCCGGTATCGCGGTCCAGCGCAAAGACGATGCCGTTCTTGCCGGCGGCGGTGACCAGCAGGTGCTTGGTCTCGCCGCCTTCCTCCAGGTCGACCAGGATGCGCTCATAGGGGCTGTCGAGGTCCCAGTTGTCGCGCGGCAGGTGCTGGTAGTACCATTTCAGCTCGCCGGTATCGGCATCCAGCGCCAGGGTGGAGTTGGCATAGAGCGCCGCGCCCTCGCCCGAGCCGCGGATCAGCTCGGTATAGGGGGCGGGCATGCCGATGCCCCAGAAGGTGGTGTTGGTGCGCGGGTCGTAGGAGCCGGTCGCCCAGGGCGTGCCGCCCCAGCGGTTCTCGGGCGGCACCGGCGCCCAGCTGGCATCGACCTCGGGGTTGTTGGGATCGTCGAGGGTGTTGAAGCGCCACAGCTCCTCGCCGGTCTCGAAATCATGGGCGGTGATCCAGCAGGCGCCGGCGGTGCCCGAGATCGAGCAGCCCGAGATCGCCGAGATGATCTTGCCGTTCACCACCAGCGGACCGACGGTATAGCTGTAGCCCTTCATGTAGTCATGGACCTGCCGCTCCCAGACGACGGTGCCGTCCTTGGCGTTCAGCACCACGATCTTGGCGTCGGGGGTGGTCAGCACCACCTTGTCCTCGTAGAGCGCGATGGTCGCCTTCTGCCGCCGCGCCTGGTTGATCTGATAGCGCCATTCGGCGGGCAGTTCCGGCAGGACGTGGTTGTATTGCCAGATCAGGTCGCCGGTCTTGGCGTCCAGCGCCTGCACCACGGCGTTGTTGGTCTGCAGGAACATCACCCCGTCATGGACCAGCGGCCCGGTCTCCTGAATGCCGGCCTCGGCCATCGGCCAGGCCCAGGCCAGTTCCAGGTCGCCCACGGTCTCGGCATTGATCTTGTCCAGCGGGCTGTAGGCCTGGTTGTCCAGCGTGCGCCGCCACATCAGCCATTCGCCGGGCGGCGGGTCGAGGATCATGTCGTTGGTGACGGGGGTGTAATCCTCGCGCACCCCCTGGGCGGCGGCGGGCAGCGCCATCAGCGTGGCCAGGGACAGGGCGAGGACGGAAGACGCGGTGCGGAACATGATGCGGTCCTTTCGGCGATGATCGGAATGGCGAAGGGCGCCCCGGGGGGCGCCGCGCGGCGTCAATTGGCTTGCGGCAGCTCCTTGCCGAAGGTGAAGGCCTGCGGCACGCCGCTGGTGGCGGCCGAGGTCGCGGTCGCCGCCCCGGTGGTGCCGCCACCGGCGGCGGGCAGCGGCTGGCCCCAGGTGAAGGCCTGCGGCACGTTGGTGCCCATGCCGGGCGCATCCGGGGCCGCGGCCCGCGCCGCACTGCCGACATTCACGCCGAGGCCGGCCAGCGACACCGCCTCCAGCGCCTCGGGATCGGCGGTCAGTGGCTCGCCATCCGGCTCGGCCCCGTTGAGGACCAGCAGCCGGGCCAGGATGTCGAGATAAGTGTCCTCGCCCAGCAACCCCGGCGCCTGCGGCGGCATCGCCTGCGAGAAGAAGTCGTAGAGCCCGGCGCCGGTGGCGAAATTGCCCATCACGTCGATGCCGGACAGGGCCGGCGCCTCGCCGCCCTCGGCGCGAAAGCCGTGACAGGCGGCGCAATGGGCATCGAAGGCGTCCTTGCCGGCCTCGGCCTGGTCCTGAGTGAAGGCGGCGGCGGCGGCGGGGATAAGGGCGAGGCTGGCAATGGTCACGAGGCCCGCTCGGCCAAACTGGCGCATTCGCATCGGAATCTCCTCTCTCAGGGTGGACATGGCGGCGATCACGAAAGCTTCACACAGGGCGATTGCCTGCGTCGAGTCGTCGCATTGCATATCCGGTATGCGCCCGATGCAATCTATTTGTCAAATTCCGCCATGGCGTTACGCATGCGCCGCACCAGCGTCGAATCACCCTTCCAGAAGCCGAAGCCGAGGCTGACCGCCGGCGCGCCGGGCAGATCCAGAAGCTGCGGCGCAGCATCGGGGGGCAGCTGCCGGGCCAGGTCGGGCAGCGGCGCGATGGCGCAGGCACCCTGCCCCGGCTGCGCCGCGGCCAGCGCCGCGGGCAGGTCGGCGGCCAGCCGCGCCGGCACATGCTGCGCCCGCAGAAAACCGCTCAGCGCCACCCGGCTGAGGCCGGAAGTGCCCGGCCAGACCGCGGCCTCGCGGCAGGCGGCCAGCGGGCCGGGCCAGACCGCCCAGCCGGTGCGCAGCCCGACCGGCACCACCGCGAGAAACGAGCGCGTCGCCGCGGTATCGGCCAGACCGCCGGCGATCATGTCGCATTGCGCGCGGGTGATGCGCCAGTTGCGGGGATTGGCATCGGCGCCGATGCTGGCCAGCGGCGACAGCGACAGTCGCGCCGGGATCGCCTCGGCAAAGGCCGCCAGCCGCGCCGCCTCGGCCTCGCTCGGCCCGGCCGGCGGGGTGCAGACCCGCAGCACCCCCCGCGCCCGCACCGCCGCCAGCGAGCCGTCCGGCGGCACCAGCGAGGCCAGCGCCAGCAGGCCGATGATGAAGGCCAGGTTCACCGCCACCGCATGACGGCGCAGGAGGCCGCGCCCGCTCATCTGCGCCGGAAATCCCAAAGGCAGATCACGAAGAACACCAGCCCCATGCCCCCGATCACCGCCGGGCCGATCCAGGGCGCGAACTGGTAATAGCCGATCAGCCCGCCGCGCAGCGCGTCCACGGCATAGGTGACCGGGTTGGCCTTGACCATCGCCACCAGCCATTCGGGATAGGTCACCGCCGCCTGCTGGCGGGTCAGCGACGGGTCGAGCGGAAACACCGAGGAGGAGGTGAAATAGAGCGGCAGGATGATGGTGTTGGAAAACACCCCGAAGCCCTCGAAGCTGTTGACCCGCGCCGCCAGGATGATGCCGAAGGAGGTCAGCGCAAAGGCCAGCGCAAAGATCAGCGCGGCGGCATGCAGCACCTCGGCCGGGCCCAGCGTCACATCGGCAAAGCGTGCCAGCACCAGCACCAGCAGCCCGTGCAGCGTCGCCACCGTGCAGCCGCCGAGGATCTTGCCCAGCAGGATCAGCCAGCGCGGCATGGGCGAGACCAGCACCTCGCGCAGGAAGCCGAACTCGCGGTCCCAGATCACCGAGACCGCGAACAGGATCGAACTGTACATCACATTCAGCACGATCACCGCCGGGAACAGGAATTGCAGATAGGTGAAGGGCACGACCAGCCGCACCTCGCCATAGACCTCGCCGCGGAAATAGGGGTTCAGTCCGACGCCGAGGATCAGCAGCCAGATCAGCGGCCGCGACACGCCGCCGACCAGTTGCCCGCGCGCGCGCAACGCCCGCAGCACCTCGCGCAGCCAGATGCCGTAGACCCCGCGCAGCAATGCCATCACCCTCACCATGCCCGGTGCCCCCGCTCGCGGCGCGCGCCGGTCTCGTCGCGCAGGCTGCGCCCGGTCAGCGCCAGGAACACCGATTCCAGGTCGGGATCGGTGCGGTGAAAACCGGTCAGCGTCGCGCCTTCGCGGGCCAGGAAGGCATCGGCCGCCGCCGGCGCCATCGGCAGGGTCAGTACCGGGCCGGGGCCGGCCTGCGGAAAGGCGGCGCGCAGCCGGGCGGCGGTGTCCGCGTCCCGCGGCGTGGCATGGATCACCGTCTGGCCATGGCGGGCGATCAGCGCCGCCGGCGGTCCGTCGGCAAGGATGCGGCCCTGGTCGATGATGCAGATGCGGTCGTAATCGGCCACCTCGTCGATGTAATGGGTGGTGGTCAGCACCGTCACCCCCTGCCCCGCCAGGCTGCGCAGATGGTCGTTGATGGTGGCGCGGGTCTGCGGGTCGAGGCCCACGGTCGGCTCGTCCAGAAACAGGATCGCGGGATCGTGCATCAAGGCCCGCCCGATCTCCAGCCGCCGGCGCATGCCGCCCGAGAGGCTGCGCACCCCCTCGTCGCGCCGCCCCGCCAGCCCGACCAGCGCCAGCACCCGGTCTATGGCCGGGGCGCGGGCGCGTTTCGGCATGCCATAGACGAGGCCGTGGAATTCGAGATTCTCCCAGACCGTCAGCCGGTCGTCGAGGCTGGCGCCCTGAAACACCACGCCCAGCCGGCGCCGGGCGGCGGTGGCGCGGCGGATGTCCACCCCGGCCAGCCGCGCCACGCCCTTTTGCGGACGCAGCAAGGTGGCTAGGATCGACAGCAGCGTGGATTTCCCGGCGCCGTTCGGCCCCAGCAGCGCGAAGCGGCTGCCGGAGGGCACCGAAAAGCCGATGTCGAACAGCACCTTGTGGTCGCCATAGGCATAGTCCAGACCTTCGACCTCGATGCTCACCACCCGCCTCCCAGCCACAGCATCCAAGGCAGCACCCGGCCGCCCAGGGCCGGAATCCAGCCCGCCACCAGCGCGATCATCAGCGCCCCGGCCAGCGCCTCCTGCCAGCGCGCCAGCCGCGCGAAGGCGCGCGGCGCCGCGGCGGCCAGCAGATAGCCCCCGGCCAGCGGCGGCAGCGGGACCAGCGAAAACGCCCAGATGCCGGCGGCGATCGCCTGGAATTCCTGGGCAAAGCCGAGGCCGAAGCGCGCCCAGGGCCCCAGCCCCCAATCGGCCAGGAACGGGCGCAGATGCCGCACCAGCGCCACCAGCAGCACCGGCACCGCCAGCGCCGCGCCCCAGGCGGCCAGCGCGCCGCGCCGCCCCGGCATCGGCGCCAGCAGGCGCAGCCAGCCCTGCCGGAATAGCACCGCCATCACCATGCCGGGCATGGAGACATGCTCGAACGCATCGCGCACCCGGCGCCAGTCGCGCCGGCGCTCGGCCAGCGCCGCGGCGAGGGCGATGGCGCCGCCGAGGATCGCCGCCAGCACCAGATAGGCGGCGCCGCGGGCGACAAGCTGCTGGATGGTCAGGTCGTTGAGGAACTTCATGCCGCCGCCCTCCTCGCCCGTGCCGGGCCACCGGCGGCGACGCACAGGGCCGTCCGGTGCGGGGCGCAGGGGCGGCGGCGGCTCATGGCGCCACCAGCCCCGCCGGCCGCCCGGCCAGCCGCAGCGGCCGCGCGCCCAGCGCCGCGGCCTCGGCCGGGTCATGGGTGACCAGCACCAGCCCGGCGCCGGTCTCGGCCAGCATCTCGGCGGTCAGCGCGATCATCCGCGCCGCGGTCTCGGCATCCAGCGAGGCGAATGGCTCGTCCATCATCAGGATGTCGGGGCGGGTGGCAAAGGCCCGCGCCAGCCCCAGCCGCCGCTGCTGGCCCAGCGAGAGCTGGCGCGGATAGCGGTCGCCCAGCCCGTCGAGGCCGGTGCGGGCCAGCCAGCCCTCGGCCTCGGCGCGCGAGATGCCGGCGGCGATGGTCAGGTTTTGCACGGCGCTACGCCAGGGCAGCAGCATCGGCTCCTGAAACACCGGGGCGCGGGTCTCGGGCGCCTCCAGCACCCCCTCGAAATCCCGGTCGAGGCCCAGAAGGATGCGCAGCAGGGTGGTCTTGCCGATGCCGGACGGCCCCAGCAGCGCCACCCGCTCGCCCCGCGCCACCGCCAGCGACAGCGGTCCCAGCACCTCGGTGGCGCCAAAGCGCCGCGCGGTCAGCTCAAGCCGCATCGTCGCGCCTCCAGCGGCTGGCGCGCGCCTCCCAGGGGCGCAGGATCAGCGCGTCGACGGCCAGCATCACCGCAACGAAGGCCAGCGCCCAGGCCAGCACCGCCTTCACGTCGAACAGCTGAAAGCTCATGTGCAGCTTGAAGCCGACACCGTCGCCGCGGCCGAGGAACTCGACCACCAGCACGATCTTCCAGATCAGCGCCATGCCGGTGCGCGCCGCCGAGGCCAGATGCGGCGCCAGTTGCGGGATCACCACATGGCGCCAGCGCGCCAGCGGCGACAGGCGAAAAGCCCGCGCCATGTCGTCCAGCGGCGGCGACAGCGCCCGGGCACCGTCGCGCAGCATCACCGCCACCATCGGGATCTTGTTGGCGGCGACGGCGGTCACGGCGGCGGCCTCGGTCAGGCCGATCCAGATATAGCACAGCACGATGACGACCAGCGCCGGCAGGTTCAGCGCCACGATCAGCAGCGTGTTCAGCCAGGCATCGGCGGCGCGCGAGCGCCCCATCCACACCCCCAGCGCCGCGCCGAGAGCCAGCGCGATCACGAAGCTGGCCGCCACCCGCGCCAGCGTCACCCCCAGATGGTGCCAGAGGCTGCCATTGCCGATCAGTTCGGCCAGCACCAGCGCCACCGCCAGCGGCGAGGGCAGGATCTGGGCCCGCGTCACCAGCTGCGAGGCCACGGCCCAGACCACGACAACCACCGCCACGGCAATCAGCCCGCGCGGCACCGCAGGGTGCGTGCCTGCACGCACCTTTCTAGTCGCCCCGATAGAACAGGCCATCGGGCACCGCGGTCAGCCCGCCCGTCACCTCCTCGCCGCCGAATTCGGCCAGCACCGCAAAGAAGTCCGAGGCGGCGGCGACATCCACCGGCCCCTCGGCCGGGATGCCGGCCCGCCAGCCGTCGCGCAGGGCCAGGAATTCGGCGTCGTTGCCGGCATTCATCAGCGGGCGCAGACGCTCCCATGCCGCGTCGTCGCTGGCCAGCAGGTCCTTGGCCGCGCGCGAGGCCGCGGCCAGCGCCGGCGCCACGCCGGCATCGGCCCGGTCGCGCTGGATGGCATAGACCAGCAGCGGCGCCCGCGGGTCGAGGCCCAGCCGCTCCAGCGCATCGGCGACCGAGATCAGCTCACGCGCGCCGGCGGCCTGCGCCTTGGCGTTGAAGTTCCAGAAATTCACCATCGCCTGCACCTCGCCCGAGGCCAGCGCCTGCGAGACCAGCGGCGGCGCGGCAAAGACCTGCTCGGTGCCGTCGGCCAGATCCCAGCCCTCGGCGGCGGCATAGGCGCGCAGGATCAGCCAGCTCTTGTCGATGGGGCTGCCGGCGACGGCGATCTTCTGGCCCTGAAGGTCGGCCAGGTCCTGCGCGGGGCTGGCATCCGGCACCAGCAGCGCCCCCACCGCGGTCGAGAACGGGATCAGCCGCAGGTCGAGGCCGCCATCCTGCGCCCGGGCCGCCCAGATCCAGTCGGTGACGATGGCATCGACCTCGCCGCCCTGCAACGCGATCTGGGTGGCGGGGTTGCCGGCCAGCTCCTCGATGACCAGCTCGAAGCCGTTGGCGCGGTCAAAGCCGTGGTCCTTGATGGTCTGCAACTCCCAGCCGACGGTGCCACCGGCGATGGTGCCGACATGCACCTCGCCCAGCGGCGTGTCGGCCCGCGCCGCCCCCGCCAGCGCCAGCGCCGAGACGGCGGCGATTCTCAACCATGATGCGAACATGGCCCAACCTCCCGTGATGATGCGGCAATCTTCGCCCGGACCGGCGGCGTGTCAAGGCGGGCCCGGAAGGGAAGCCGGGCTGAGGGGCGGCCCGAGGCGCCGGTATCGTCGCTACGCGGGCAGGCTGGCGCGGATACCGGGCGGGGAGCGAGGCGGGGCCGGCGGCGTGTCAGGGCAAGGACCGGAAGGGAAGCGTGGGCAGAGAGCAGCCTGAGCCGCCGGCATCATCGCTACGCGGGCAGGCTGCGCGCATGCCGGGAGGGCGGAAGGAGCCGGTGCCGGGCGGGGGGGGCAATGCGGGGCCGGCAGCGTGTCAAGGCAGGCCCGGAAAGGAAACCGGGCGGAGAAACAGTCCCAAGCCCCGGTATCATCGTCCTGCGGGCAAGCCGGGGCGGATGCCAGGCGGGGAGCGAGGCGAGGCCGGCGCGGCCCCGCAGCCGGGCCTCACAGCATCAGCCCGCCATCGCAATGCAGGCATTGCCCGGTGACATAGCCCGCCAGCGGCGACAGCAGGAAGCCGATCACCGCCGCCACCTCCTCCGGCGCGCCGAAGCGGCGCATCGGCACCGAGTCGCGCAAGCTGTCCCATTCCGCCGGGGTCAGCGAGGATTTCGCACCCGGCGGCTTGGCGATCAGCCCCGGCACCACCGCATTGCAGGTGATGCCGCGCGGGGCCAGCTCATGGGCCAGCAGCCGCATCTGCGCCTCCATCGCCGCCTTGGCCGGGCCGGTGGCGGCGAAGGCCATCGGTCGCGGGCGGTGGGCGCCAAAGGCGGTGATGGTGACGATGCGGCCGCGCCCGTCCTCCAGATGCGGCACCACCGCCTGGCTGCACCGCAGGAAGGCGGTGGGCATGGCGGCAAAGGCATCGCGCAGCGCCTCCGGCGCCGCCTCGGCCATGCTGCCGCGCCGGGCATAGCCGGCGGCAAAGACCATGCCGGACAGCGGCCCGAACCCCGGCAGCAGCGCCGCCAGCGCCGCCGTGGTGGACGGTTCGGCCAGATCGCCGGTCCAGCACTCGACCTGCGCGCCCCGCTCGCGGCAGCCCTGCGCCACCGCCTCCAGCCCGGCGGCGTTGCGGCCGGTATGCAGCGCCAGCCGCACGCCCTCGCCGGCCAGTTGCCCCGCCAGCATGGCACCGATGCCGGACCCGGCGCCGAGGATCACATAGCCCGCCATGGCTCAGAACACCCGTGGCCGCAGGCCGGCATGGAACCAGCAGATCATCGAATAGATGTCATAGACCGGCAGCCCGGTCGCCGCCGCCACATCGGCGGCATAGGGCGGCATGTTGGTGCATTCCAGCACGAGGGCGCCGACCTCCGGGTGGTCGCGGGTCAGCGCCAGCGCCGCATCGACCACGTCCTTGCAGGCCAGTTCCGGGTCCAGATCGTCCTTTTCCGCCAGGATCAGGGTGCGGAAGAACTCGGCGCCGTTTTCGGTGCCGCGCACCGGCACGTCCTGCGGCAGGCCGATCGCGGCCAGATGCGCGGGCGACAGGCCGGCGCCATTCACCGTCACGATGCCGGCGCGCTTGCCCGGCGGCAGCGTCGCCTCGACCCAGGGCAGCTGCATCATCGAGGAGGTGGCGACCGGCACCGCCAGCGCCTCGGCCAGCTCCTTCTGGTAGATCGACAGGAAGCCGCAATTGGTGGTGATCGCCTCGGCGCCCTGATCGACCAGATCACGGCCGGCGGCGATGAAATCGTCCAGCAGCCCGGCGGCGGCGTTCAGCACCACCTTTTCCGGGCTGGCGCCGCGCACCACCCGGTAGAGCACCGGAAACGGCCAGGTGGTGCCGTTGCCCATGTCGCCATGGATGCGGGCAAAGCGCGCCTCCAGCATCAGGATGCCCAGGGGGGCGCCGTAAAGCGCACGGCCTCCCTTGGCGACGGGAAGGGGACGGATCATGGCGCACCTCTCAGGCTCGGGTCGCCCGATCCGTTCACCGCGCGCCGCCGCTGTCAAGCCGCCTCAGCGGCGAAACCGCGTCGACAGGATCACCGAGGAATGCGTGCGCTCGACCCCGTCCAGCATGCCGATGGCGTCCAGAACCCGGTCGAGCTCGCGGATCGAGGGGGCGGCGACCTCGGCCACCAGGTCGAACTCGCCGCTGACGGAATGCGCCGACTGCACCTCGGGAATGGCGCGCAGGGCGGCGACCACCCGCTCCAGCGTCTTGGGGCGCAGGGTGATCATGGCATGGGCGCGCACCTGCTCGCGCAGATGGTCCTCGGACAGGCGCAGGCCATAGCCGGCGATCACCCCGCCCTGCTCCAGCCGCTCCAGCCGGGCCTGGGCGGTGGTGCGGGCGACGCCGAGGCGGCGGGCGATCTCGGCGATGGGCATGCGGGCATCGTCCATCAGCAGCGCCAACAGCGCCCGGTCGCGGTCGGATAACTGCATTTCGCCGGATTCCCTCGTCAATTCGTCATGAATACGCCGTGGAATCTAGCGGAAAGCAAGCTGCATATCAACGGTTCCGGCGAGTATCCTTCTGGAATCGCAGGCCAAACCAGGGAGAGCCGCCATGAAGGAAATCGTCGTCGTCGGAGCCGGGAAGATCGGTGCCACCATCGCGCATCTGCTGGCGCATTCGGGAGATTACCGCGTCACCCTGATCGACCGCAGCGAGGACCAGCTGCGCCATGTCGAGACCGGCCCGGCGCTGAGCACCCGCGCGCTGGACATCGCCGACGAATCGGCGCTGGTCGCGCTGCTGAAGGGCAAGTTCGCCGTGCTGTCCGCCGCGCCCTTCCAGCTGACCGTCGCCATCGCCACCGCCGCCGGCAAGGCCGGGGTGCATTACCTCGACCTGACCGAGGACGTGGCCTCGACCCGCAAGGTCAAGGAGATCGCCGCCAGCGCCGAGACCGCCTTCATCCCGCAAAGCGGCCTGGCGCCGGGCTTCATCTCGATCGTGGCGCATGATCTGGCGCAGCGTTTCGACAGCGTCGACACCATCCGCATGCGGGTGGGCGCGCTGCCGCAATTCCCGTCGAACGCGCTGAAATACAACCTCACCTGGTCCACGGACGGGGTGATCAACGAATACATCCAGCCCTGCGAGGCGGTGGTCGAGGGCAAGCTGATCGAGGTCCCGGCGATGGAGGGGCTGGAGACGCTGGCCATCGACGGCGTGGAATACGAGGCCTTCAACACCTCGGGGGGCCTGGGCACCCTGGCCGAGACGCTGGAGGGCAAGGTGCGCACGCTGGACTATCGCACCATGCGCTATCCCGGCCACAACGCGGCGATGAAGCTGCTGCTGCAGGACCTGAAGCTGAAGGACCGCCGCGACCTGCTGAAGACCGTGCTGGAGGGGGCGCTGCCGATCACCATGCAGGACGTGGTGGTGATCTTCGTCACCGTCACCGGCCAGCAGGGCGGCCGCCTGATGCAGGAGACCTATGCCAACAAGATCTATGCCGCCGAGGTCGCCGGCCGGCTGATGACCGCCATCCAGATCACCACCGCCACCAGCGCCTGCGTGGTCCTGGACCTGCTGGCCACCGGCAAGCTGCCGCAGAAAGGCTTCGTGCGGCAGGAGGACATCACCCTCGAGGACTTCCTGGCGAACCGCTTCGGCGCCCATTACCGCCAGTGACGCAAGGGAAGGCGCGGGCCCGCCCCGCGCCTTCGCCACCCCGCCGGGCGGCGAATCAGATTCGTTAACAAATCTCGGTGAAGATATACGGTGCCGGCCCTATTCAACCTGTAATTGTTAATTCCCCGCAATTACAACCGGCAACAACTCAACCTGTAATTGAATTAACTAAATTTCTCTCAATCATTAACTATTATCCCCCTTATACATCAATATCTTACCAGAGGAGACCTGT
Source organism: Paracoccus sp. (in: a-proteobacteria) (assembly GCA_040392885.1). Classification (GTDB taxonomy): domain Bacteria; phylum Pseudomonadota; class Alphaproteobacteria; order Rhodobacterales; family Rhodobacteraceae; genus Paracoccus. Next base: position 33,219 of record JBEBVF010000010.1, read on the forward strand.
CCTTTTCTCACCCTTGTCAGGCCATGAAAATGCTGGGCATACAGTGGGTTGGCGATATAGAATTGCCATAACGACCGGCAATTCGAACATTTGCGAACACTCACGGCCCCGGGGGAGAAAGATCACATGGCGGACCAGGTCATCAATGGTGGCGGCACCATCAACGACAGCCAATATCCGGGCGGGTCGATTCACATCAATACAACCACCACATTGAACGATGGGGTGGACCGCACCGGCGATACCGATCCGCCGGTCGACCAGCTGACCGGCGATGAAATCACGTATCAGCACAAGATCGACATCGGCTTCACCCCGGGCACGCCGGACAAAGAAATCAACGTCGCCCTCATCATCGACCGCTCCGGCTCGACCTCCAGCAGCTCCGGCAGCAACGTCGATGGTGTTCCCGGCAACGAGACATTTCTTCAGGCGCAGAAATTCGCCGCCCAGAAGCTGTTCGATTCATACTATGCCCTCTATGGACCAGGTACGAGCGGCGAGGCACAGACGGTACGGATCTCGTTGGCGTCCTACGGCAGCGACGGTACCGCCCATGGCACCTATACGATGGACGAGGCTGGCCGGACCCAGTTCATGGCTGATCTGGCCGGCATCACGTCTGGAGGACAAACCAACTTTTCCGCCGGCTTGAATGCCCTGAAAGGCGAGTGGGATTCGGTTCCCGGCATCACGGGTGAAGACGACAACCGGATCGTGTTCTTGTCCGATGGGGAAGCAAACCGGCCTGAGTGGTCGCTTGGACTTCCTTGGGACACCACAACCCGTATTAACCAGTCCATCGACAATGCAAAGGCCGGCCTCAGCGGTTACAACCCTGCCATCAACGCCATCGGCATAGGTGCAAACTCCAATGTCGGTAGCACGACCAACCCGAACGACAGCTTCCTCGACCGGGTGGACAACACCAATGGCGCGGTCAAGATCACCGACCTGACCCAGCTGGCCAACCTGGTCGCGCAACCGCCGGACATTCCGGGCATCGACCTGGACAAGGTCGAGGTCGAATACACCTACGAGGGCGTCGACGGTCAGATGCATACCGTGACCAAGGTGTTCCCGAAGGCCGACATCCCGGTCGTCGCCGGCAGCTATGTGCTGAACCCCTCGCCCGAGGATCTGCAGACGAACGTCAAGGGTGGCACCGAAGTCACCATGAAGTTCACCACCTATGTCAAGTATCAGCCGTCGAATGGCGGTGCCGTCCAGACGAAGACCTATGTCTCCACCGGCAAGGTGAACGTGCTGCAGGACATCGTCTGCTTTGCCGGCTCCACCCTGATCATGACCGACCGCGGCGAGATTCGCGCCAGCGAGTTGCGCCCGGGCGACATGGTGCTGACCCGCGACCACGGCTTCCAGCCGATCCGCTGGATCGGAAAGACCCGGGTGCCGGGGCGACTGCTGGGTCCGATGTCCAAGATCACCCCGATCCGCATCAAGGCCGGGGCGCTGGGCCCGCATACCCCGCAGCGCGACCTGCTGGTCTCGCCGCAGCACCGGCTGGTGATCGCCTCGGAAATCGCCCAGCGCATGTTCGGCGCCGCCGAGGTTCTGGTCGCCGCCCGGCACCTGGTCGGCTATCCCGGCATCGAGGTGGCGGCGGAACTGGACGGCGTGGACTATGTCCATTTCGTCTTCGACCGCCACCAGCTGGTCTTCGCCGATGGCGCGCTGAGCGAGAGCCTCTATGCCGGCCCGCAGGCGCTGGCCATGCTGACCCCCGACCAGCGCGAGGAACTGCTGACCCTCTTCCCGGAATGGGCCGACCCGCTGCTGCAGATCACCGCGGCGCGGCCGATTCCGAAAGGCGCCCAGGCCCGCACGCTGGTGGCGCGCCACAATGCCAACCACAAGGCGCTGGTCTCGCTCAGCCTGCACTAGGCCGCGGGTGCCGCGACGGACAGGGCAAGGGGCCGGTTTCCGGCCCCTTTCTCATGCCAGATGCGCGCGCGCCCAGTCGATGATCTGCGGCGCGGTCATCGCCCCCGACTGCCGGGCCAGTTCCCTGCCGCCGCGATAGAGCAGCAGCGTCGGGATGCCGCGGATGCCCAGCCGGGCGGCGATGGCGGGATGGGCCTCGGAATCCAGCTTCAGCAGCCGCATCCCCGGCTCCAGCTGCGCGGCGGCGGCTTCATAGGCCGGCGCCATCATCCGGCACGGCCCGCACCAGGGCGCCCAGACATCGACCAGCACCGGCAGCGTGTCGCGCCCGACATGGCGGTCGAAGCCCGCCGCATCCACCGCCACCGGCCGGCCCTCGAACAGCGCCTTGCCGCATTTGCCACAACGCGCCGCCCGCGCATCGCGCCCCGCCGCCACCCGGTTCAGCGCCGCGCAATGCGGACAGACGATCACTTCGGCCGCGTCCATCGCCAGCCCTCCTTCGATGCCGTTTCCGGGGATATGGGGCGCCGCCGGGCCGCGGCCAAGATGCTGCGGCGGAAAGCGCATTATGAGCGCACATTCGCTTGACCCCTGCCGCGCCCCCGATAGACTGGCCTCAGAAACCCTTGAAAAACGGAGAGTCCCATGGCTGAGACCTGGCTTCCCTCGCTGCTGACCGCGACGCCGCAGGAGGGGTTCGAGCTGGCGACCAAGCTCGCCCGCGTGGGGGTCAAGCTGACCCAGCCCTCGGCCGAGGTGCGCGACCGGCTGCGCGCCGCCTATGACCATGACAGCGCCCAGCTGATCGCCTCCTCGCAGGTGATCGCGCTGCATTTCCAGACCGTGGCGGCGGCGAACAACTACTGGCGCGGCTGAGCCGGTGCGGCGCGCGGCCCGGGCTTGCGCGCCTGCTGCGCCGGCCCGGCCAGGATCGGGCCATAGACCGCCACGAACAGCGCGAAACCCGCCACCCAGACGCCGGCCGAGACCAGCAACAGGCCGGCCGGCACCGGCGTCAGCGGCGCCGCCACCCGCGTCAGCGCCGCCAGGTTGACCAGCGCATAGAGCAGCAGCGTCGGCGCATCGGCCTCGCGTGCGCGGCCGGTATGGCTGCGGGCGGTGCGGGTCATCATCGCCAGCGTCATCACCCCGATGGCGCCGGCGGTCAGCGCATGCAGGGCCGCGGCCGGCGGAATCCGCGCCGGCCACAGCACGCCGGCGCCGAGGGCCGCCACGCCCAGCCCGCACCAGCCATAGCCCAGATGCAGGATCGCCACCATGCCCTCGCGCCGGGCGGCCCAGCCGCGCCAGCGCGACAGCCGGAGCAGCAGCCCCGCCCCGCCGGCCAGCAGCAGCACCCCGCCCAAGGCGGCCTCCGGCGCCGCCACCCACAGCGCCAACCCCGCCCCCGCCAGCACCAGCACCGCCCGGTCGAGGCCGGATTGCGGCGCCGGCTCGGGGGTGATGCGGTGGCGGGCCAGCCAGTTGCGGGTAAAGCTGGGCACCAGCCGCCCGCCCATCAGCGCGATCAGGAAGGTGACGAGGGCGATGGCGGCGCGCTCGGCCAGCAGGCCCAGCTCCGGCCAGGGCCCGCGCAGGTGGAAGCCCAGATCGGCCAGCGCCAGGCCCGAGATCACCAGACAGGGCGCCAGGCTGCGCCAGTTGCTGGCCGCCAGCTGCTCGCGCCAGAGCAGCGCCGCGAACAGCGGCAGGAAGGCCGCATCCACCGCCTCAGCCCAGCCGCCCAGCAGCATTCCCGCCCGCCCGGCCAGCCACAGCGCCGCCAGCGCCGCCACCGGGCGCCCGGCCACCGGGTAATGCCCGGTCCAGTTGGCACCGGCGACGATCATGTAGCCGGCGATCACGGCGCCGGCATAGCCGAACAGCATCTCGTGCACATGCCAGTCGCGGCTGAGCGCCGCGGGACCATGGCCCAGATAGGCCGCCAGCCAGGCCGGCACCGCCAGCAGGGCCAGAATCCCGGCCAGCAGAAAGAACGGCCGGAAGCCGAAGCTGAACAGCGCCGGGCCGCGATAGTCGCGCAGGATCTGGGCGGTGGTGCGCATCGGACCCCCTTCAGGACGGAAACGGCGCGGCAAGGGGACCCGCCGCGCCGCCGGAATGCAAGGGGTCGCCTTTCGTCGGGCCCCTAGTCGAAGGCGCAGCCGGGGCGCAGGCCCAGCCGCTTGAACAGGATGGCGACCGGGCAGAAGCCGGTGAAGGAGGCCTGGATCATGTTGAGCCCGGCAAAGGCGGCCAGCAGATACCAGTAGCCCGACACCCAGGTGCCCAGGGCAAGGCCGGCAAGGACGACGATGCCGGCGAACAGCATCACGGCGCGGTCAAGGGTCATGGCGGCATCCCCCGGATTGGGCGCAGGCGCGGCCTGCCGATATGTCGACCCTAGGCCGGGCGGCGCCGTGTTTCAAACCTGCCGCGCCGCCGTGGCCGGGGCGTATCGTCGCATGGCGGAGGGAGGGCGGCGAGGATCGACGGGATTGCCCGCGCTTGCCGCTTGACCCGGCGCCGGGCCGGGGGCCAGATGCAACCCATGGCCAACATGGAGGCGATCATGCCCAACCCGACCCGCAAGGATCTCCGCTCGCGCATGGCGGCGCTGAAGGAGGAGATCGCCACCCTCAACGGCCGCATCGCCGCCCTGAAGGACGAGCGCCGCAACCTCGCCGCCACGCTGCGCAACAATGCCGGCGGCAGCGCCGAGAAACCGGCGCAGAACAAGGCCGGGCCGGGCGGCAAGGGCGCGGGCAAGGGTGCTGGCAAGGCCAAGGCCGCCAAGGCGGCGACGGCGGCGGAGGACTGAGCGCCCGCCGCCATCAGGCCAGCGGCGCCAGGTCCCAGATCACCTCGGTCGCCGCCTCCACCGCCGCACGCGAATAGGGCATCGGCACATAATCGCCCCGCGCCCAGAGCGGCGCCAGATCGGCGCCATGCGCGGCGGTCGCATCGCCGGCCTGACCGGGCGTATTGATCCAGCGGCTTTCGTCCCAGGCGCCGACATCGACGACCATGCGCAGGCTGGCGCCGAAGACCGGCTGGAACGAGGGCGCGGCATAGGCGGTCATCATCACCGTGGCGATGCCGCCGCCGACCGGCAGCGGCCCCACGCCCGCCCCGCCCGCCGCCGGCTGGAACCGGGCGCGATGGGCGTTGCCCCAAGCCCAGGCGGCGGGGTCGCGGCCATGATCGGCGATGATCTCCTCGACCGCCGCGAACAGCGTCTCGCGCAGCAGCGCCGCGCGCGCCGCCGGCTCGGCCAGGTCCAGCAGCGCGGCCAGTTGCGGGCGCGCGCCCTCGAACAGCTCGACCACGGCGGTTTCCTCGACCTCCTCGATCAGCGGCCGCGCCGGTTCCGGCAGCCGCGCGACCAGCGCCGGATAGAGGTGGCGGGCGCTCCACACCGCATAGATCAGGGCCTCGGCGTTGTCCGCGCCCATCTGCCCGTCCCAGGCGCGCAGGGCGGATGCCGCCGCCCCCTGGCTGCCATCGGGAGCAAAGCCACCCGCGGGCAGGCAGGCGACCAGCCGCAGGGCCAGGGTGTTCAGCACATCGGTCTGCAGGGCGCAGGAGGCGGCGACATCGGTCGGCGCCGCCGCCAGCACCGCCGCCACCCGTTCGGCGCGGTGGTCGCGGAACCACTCGAACCCGACCGGGCGGGCGGCGTGATCCCAGTCCCGGGGCAGGTTCATCTCGTTGGAACTGTTCACGAAACCGCATTCCGGGTCGGTGATGCCGGGCAGGTCGGCCATGAAACCCGCCCAGTCCTCACCCCCCGGCAGCAGCCCGCGCCCCTGCCGGCGTTGCGGCACCTTGGCCGCCACCTGCCACAGCACCGCGCCATCCGTATCGGCATAGACCTGATTCGACGGCGGCGCCCCCCAGCCGCGCAAGGCCGCCCGGAATTCCTCCGCCGAGCCCGCCCGCATCGAGGCGAGGCAGGCCATGTAGGGCGCGGTGCCCGGCTCGGTGAAGGTGGTGCGCAGGGCCAGCGCGTGGCGCCCGTCCTGCCACAGCACCGGCGCCTTGCCGGCAAAGCGCAGCACCGCCACCTGATCGGGCGCGCCGCGCACCGGCACCGCCTCCTCGATCTCGGTCAGGTCCATCTCGGCCAGGTCCAGCACCAGCAGGTCCTCCTGATCGGCCGGGAAGAAGGTCATGGAAAATGCCGCGAAACCGTTATGTCCGGCCATGATGCCGGGCGAATGCGGCTCGCCGCCGCCGATGACGTTCAGCCCCGGCGCCTCCAGATGCACCATATAGCGGATCGAGGGCGCCGAATAGGCGCGATGCGGGTCCGAGGCCATCAGCGGCCGCCCGGTCGCCGTGTGGCTGCCCGCCACCGCCCAGTTGTTCGAGCCGGAGAACTTGCGCGCCATCCGCACCACCTGCCCGTCGCGGGTCGCGGCCCAGTCCCCGGCCTCCGCCAGCGTGGCGCGCAGCCGGGCCGGGGCAAAGCTGACCGGCGCCACCGCCAGCCGATAGAGGTCCAGCGCCGCATCCGGCAGTTCCACCGGCGGCAGCGGCCCCCAGTCCTGCGCCGCCACCTCGGGGAAAAGCGGCGCGCGCAGCTGGTCGGCGACGGCGCCCGCCTCGGCGCCCAGCACCTGCATCAGCCGCAGGCGCAGGAATTCGGAAATCGCATTGCCGGCCAGCGAATGGATGCGGATGCGCACCACGTCCTCGGCGCTCCAGCGCGCCGGGCTGGTGCCGAACTGCCGGAACTCGGCGGGCAGCGGCAGCGCCCCGGCCTCCACCGCCGCCACCGCGGCATTGATGCCCTCGGCAAAGGCGGTGCAGATCCGCTCGGAATCCGGCCCGTAGGCCGCCCATTCGGCGGCCATGTCGCCGCGATACAGAAACAGCCGCGAGGCACGGTCCTGCGCCAGATAGCCGGGGCCGAAATCCGCCGCCAGCAGGCCGAGGCCGCGCTTGCGCCACAGGTCGATCTGCCACAGCCGGTCGCGGGCGGCATTGAAACCCTGCAGGAAGAAGGCGTCATGCAGCGAGGCGGCGCGGATATGCGGCAGGCCCCAGCGATCGACGCGGATCTCGCCCGGCGCGCGCAGGCCGGGCAGGTTCAGGGCGATGGTCTCGGGCAGGGCCATGGCATCCTCCGCTGGCTGGCGCGGTCAGCTTTGCGCAAGCGGCGGGCGATGTGAAGCCCGTGCCCCGGCCCGGCCCCGGCGCGAGGGCGTGCCGGCGGAATCGCGGGGGAACAACGGCCTGCCGGCAACCGGCAGGACGGCGCCCCGGCCCCCCGCCGCGGCCGGGGCGCCATGCGCCGCCTTGCGGGGCGGCCGGCAACGCGGCACCATGCCGCCGGCGACGGGCCGCCGCGCCCTGCCCCGCCCGCCCGCGCCCATGCCGGCGCCGCGCCCCTCTGGAAAGGAATCACCATGGCCGTTCTGCCGGAAATCGACGCCCGCGCCGCGCATCTGCGCACCGTGTTCGAGGATCTGCATGCCCATCCCGAACTGGGCTTTCAGGAGGTGCGGACCGCCGGCATCGTCGCCGCCGCCCTGCGCAAGGCCGGGGTCGACGAGGTGCATGAGGGCATCGGTACCACCGGCGTCGTCGGCGTGATCCGCGGGCGCGGCCAGGGCAACCGCCGCATCGGGCTGCGGGCCGACATGGACGCGCTGCCGATCGCCGAGGAAAGCGGGCTGGCCTATGCCTCGACCACGCCCGGCGTCATGCATGCCTGCGGCCATGACGGCCACACCACCATGCTGCTGGGCGCGGCGGAATATCTGGCCGCGACCCGCGCTTTCGACGGCACCGCCGTGGTGATCTTCCAGCCCGCCGAGGAGGGGCTGGGCGGCGCCCGGCGCATGATCCAGGAGGGGCTGTTTACGCGCTTTCCCGTCGATGAGGTCTACGGCATGCACAACACCCCCAACGGCCGGGTGGGCGAGGTGACGCTGTGCCGGGGCGCGGCCATGGCCGGGGCCTCGTTCTTCGACATCACCGTGCGCGGCCGCGGCAGCCATGCCGCCATGCCCCAGCAGTCGCGCGACGCGCTGGTCATCGCCTCGGCGCTGGTCGGGCAGTTGCAGACCGTGGTCTCGCGCAACGTGCCGCCGCTGGAGACCTGCGTGCTGTCGGTGACCCAGATCCATGCCGGAAGCGCCTATAACGTGGTGCCCGAGGTCGCGACGCTGGCCGGCACCATCCGCTATTTCAGCCCCGAGGTGATCGCCCTGGCCGAGACCCGCATGCGCGAGATCTGCGCCGGTTTCGCCGCCGCCTTCGGGGTCGGGATCGAACTGGACCTGCGCAATGTCTTTGACGTGCTGGTCAATGACGATGCCGCCGCCGATGTGGCGCTGGCGGCGGCCTCCGACATCGTCGGCCCGGCGCAGGTCAGCGACGACACCCGGCCCGCCACCGGCTCGGAGGACTTCGCCGACATGCTGCGCGAGGTGCCCGGCGCCTATTTCCGGCTGGGCCATGCCGGCACCGTGGGCCTGCACAATCCCGCCTTCACCCTGGACCCGGCGATGCTGACCACCGGCGCCTCGATCCTCGCCCGCATCGTCGAGCGCCGCCTGCCGCTGGAGAAAAGCGCATGACCGACGCCACCACCCTGCCCTTCGACCTCGATGACATGCTGGCCCGGCTGCGGCCTTGGATCGAGTGCGAATCGCCCACCTATGACCGGCAGGCGGTCAACCGCATGCTGGCGCTGGTCGCCCGCGACGCCGAGGCGCTGGGCGCCAGCGCCGAGGTCATTCCCAATCCCGGCGATTTCGGCGATTCGCTGCGGGTGCGGTTTCCGCATCCCGACCATGACAAGGTGCCGGGCATTCTGGTTTCGGGCCATTTCGATACCGTGCATCCCACCGGCACGCTGGCGAAAAACCCCTGGCGGATCGAGGGCAGCCGCCTCTACGGGCCGGGGGTGCAGGACATGAAGGGCGGCAATTTCGTGCTGCTGGAGGCCGCCGCCATGCTGCACCGCCATGGCTGGCGCACGCCCTTGCCAGTCACCTTCCTGTTCACCCCCGACGAGGAGGTCGGCACCCCCGAGACCCGCGCGCTGATCGAGGCCGAGGCGCGCCGGAACGCCGCCGTGCTGCTGGCCGAACCCGCCGAGGCCGGCGGCGGCGCCACCACCGGGCGCTATGCCATCGCCCGCTTCTCGCTGGAGACCCGCGGCATCCCCTCGCATGCCGGCTGGGCGCTGAAGGACGGCCGCTCGGCCATCGCCGAGATGGCGCGCCGCATCCTAGAGGTGGAGGCGATGACCTCCGAGGACTGCACCTTTTCTGTGGGGGTGATCCATGCCGGGCAATGGGTGAATTGCGTGGCTTCCTCCTGCCGGGCCGAGGTGCTGTCCATGGCCAAGCGGCAGGAGGATCTGGATGGCGGCGTGGCGGCGCTGCTGGCCATGGCCGGCACACGCAACGGCGTCGAGTTCATCGTCACCCGCGGCGTCACCCGCCCGGTCTGGCCGCCGGAACTGCCCGGAACCATGCGGCTTTACCAGATCGCGCGCGACATCGCCGGCCGGCTGGGCTTCGACATGGGCCACCGCAATTCCGGCGGCGGCTCGGACGGGAATTTCACCGGCGCACTGGGCATTGCCACGCTTGACGGGCTGGGACTGCGCGGCGCAGGGTTGCACACGCTGGACGAACATGTCGAGATCGACAGCATCACCGAACGCGCCCGGCTGGCCGCCGCCCTGTTCATGGAGATCCGATGACCGACCCCGCCTTCCTGCCCGCGACCGAGGCGCTGGCGGCCATGCGCGCGGGCCGGCTGAGCGCCGAGGCGCTGGCCGGCGCCTGCCTCGACCGCATCGACGCGCTGAACCCGGCGCTGAATGCCGTGGTCGCCCTGCGCCCGCGCGACGCGATCCTGGCCGAGGCCCGCGCCGTGGACGCCGCCCGCGCCGCCGGCGCGGCCCTGGGGCCGCTGGCCGGGCTGCCCGTCGCCATCAAGGACCTGGTGGCGGTCAAGGGCATCGTCACCACCTGGGGCTCGACCATCTATCGCGATTTCGTGCCCGCCGCGGACGAGCTGACCGCCGCCCGCATCCGCGGCGCCGGCGCCATCCTGATCGGCAAGACCAACAGCCCGGAATTCGGCCTCGGCTCGCATACCTTCAACGAGGTCTATGGCGCCACGCGCAACCCTTGGGACAGCACCCGCAGCGCCGGGGGTTCCTCGGGCGGGGCGGCGGTGGCACTGGCAGCGCGGCTGCTGCCGCTGGCCGACGGCTCCGACATGATGGGCAGCCTGCGCAACCCGGCGGGATGGAATTCGGTCTACGGCTTTCGGCCCAGCTACGGGCTGGTGCCCGACGATGCGCCGGGCGACCGCTTCATGGCGACGCTGGCCACCGACGGGCCGATGGCGCGCAATGTCCGCGACCTGGCGCTGCTGCTTTCCGTGCTGGCGGGGCCGGAGCCGACCACCCCCTTTCCGGTCGCGCCCGACGACTATCCGGCCGCGCTCGACGCGCCGCCGCGCCCGCTGCGCATCGGCTGGCTGGGCGACTGGGGCGGCGCCTATGGCTGCGAGGCCGGCATCCTCGACCTGTGCCGCGCCGCGCTGGGCCGCATGCAGGACGAACTGGGCGCCGAGATCGTCGACCTGCCGCCGCCGATGCCGGCCGAACGGCTGTGGCAAAGCTGGCTGCACCTGCGCGCCTTCCTCAATGCCGGCGGCAAGAAGGCGCTGGCCGACAATCCGGCGCATTGGGCGCAACTGAAGCCGGAAATGCAGTGGGAGATCGCCCAGGGACGCGAGCTGACGCTGGAGGCGCTTTACGAGGCCACCACCATCCGCAGCCACTGGTTCCGGCGCGCCGTCGGCCTGTTCGGGCAGGTCGACCTGCTGGCGCTGCCCACGGCGCAGGTCTGGCCGTTCCCGGTGGAATGGCGCTGGCCGCAGGCGATCGGGGACCGGACCATGGACACCTATCACCGCTGGATGGAGGTGGTGATTCCCGCCTCGCTGGCCGGGTTGCCGGCGCTGTCGGTGCCCGTGGGCTTCGGCGGGCCGGGCGGCGGGCTGCCAATGGGCATGCAGCTGATCGGGCCGCCCGCCGGCGATGCCTCCGTGCTGGCCTTCGGCCATCGCTGGAACGGCATCGAGGAGTTTTCCACGCGGCTGCCGCCGGCGGCCGCCTGAGGATCGAGGACGCATGACCACCGCCACCCACACCACCCCGCAGACCAGCCCGCAATCCGCCCCGCAATCCGCCCTGATCGTCGGCGCCGGCATCGTCGGCCTGGCCACCGCGCTGCATCTGCAACGGCGCGGGGTGGCGGTCACGGTGATCGACCGCAAGGGACCGGCGGCCGGGGCCTCCTTCGGCAATGGCGGGGTCCTGACCTCGCAGGGCTTCACGCCGGTCTCCGGTCCGGGGCTGATGCGCTCGGTGCCGCGGATGTGGCTGGACCGCCGCGGGCCGCTGTTCATCCGCAAGCGCGACATGCCGGCCATGGCCGGGTTCTTCGCCCGCTATCGCCACGAATGCACCGCGGAGGCGGCGCGGCGCACCGCGGCGGCGCTGGCCTCGCTGACCGCCGGCACCCTGGCTGACCACCACGCCCTGGCCGACGGCACCGAGGCCGCGCGCCATATCCACCCGACGCCCTATATCTTCGTCTGGCCGAGCCGCGCCGATTTCGAGGCCGACAGCTTCGCCTGGCCGCTGCGCCGCGAGATGGGCTTCACCTGGGACGAGCTGGACGGCAAGGCGCTGCGCGAACTGGCGCCACCCCTGTCGCCGGGGATGGATTTCGGCATCTCGACCCCGGGCAGCGGCCGCATCGACGACCCCGGCGCCTATTGCGAGGCGCTGGCGCGGGTCATGCAGGCGCGCGGCGGCCGGATGCTGACCGCCGAGGTCAGCGATTTCATCCGCGCCCTCGATGGTCGCGTGCAGGGCCTGCGCGCCGGCGGCGAGGCGCTGCATGCCGATGTCACCGTGATCGCCTCCGGCGTCTGGTCACGCAGCCTGATGGCGAAGCTGGGCCTTTCGGTGCCGATCATCGCCGAGCGCGGCTATCACCTCGAACTGCTGGAACCCTCGCACCGCTTCGACGCCTCGCTGATGGTGACCTCGGGCAAGTTCGTGCTGACCCAGATGGACGGGCGCATCCGCCTGGCCGGCCTGGTCGAGATCGCGGCGCCCGACGCGCCGATGCGGCAGGGGCCGCTGAAACTGCTGGAGGAGCTGGCCCGCGACTATTTCCCCGGCCTGTCGTGGAAATCCACCCGCGGCTGGGTCGGACCGCGCCCGGCCCCGGTCGATTCGGTGCCGCTGATCGGCGCCGTGCCGGGGGCGCCGGGGGCATTTTGCGGCTTCGGGCATCACCACATCGGGTTGACCACCGGCCCGCGCACGGGTGAGATGCTGGCAGGGATGATCTGCGGCGACAAGGCGAACACAGACCTTGCGCCCTTCGACCCGGCGCGCTTCGCGCGCCGCTGACCCGCCGGGACACCGGCGACACACCAGGGAGAGAAGAACCAATGATCCGCACACTTACCGCCAGCGCCGTCGCCCTCGCCGTCGCCAGCCCGGCGCTGGCCGAGACCTGGGACATGCCGGTGGCCTATCCGGCGGCGAACTATCTGACCGAGCTTGCGGTCGATTTCGGCAAATGCGTCGGCGAAAAGACCGGCGGCGCCATCGAGATCGTGGTGCATCCCAACGGCTCGCTCTATAACGGCGCCGACATCAAGCGCGCGGTGCAGTCCGGCCAGGCCCCGATCGGCGAGCGCCTGCTGTCCGCCCACGAGAACGAGAACCCGCTGTTCGGCTTTGACGCGCTGCCCTTCATCGCCACCAGCTTCGACGCCTCCGACGCGCTCTACGAGGCGGTGGAGCCGGCGCTGCGCGACCTGCTGGATTCGCAGAACCTGGTGCTGATCTATTCGGCGCAATGGGGGCCGCAGGGCATCTATACCAAGAAGGAGATCAACTCGGCAGCCGATTTCCAGGGCATCAAGTTCCGCGCCTACAACGCCGCCACCGCCCGCATCGCCGAGCTGGCCGGGATGATCCCGGTGCAGATCGAGGCGGCCGAGCTGTCGCAGGCGCTGGCCACCGGCGTGGCCGAGGCCTTCATCTCCTCCGGCACCACCGGCGTGGACAGCAAGGTCTGGGAAAGCCTGACGCATTGGTATGACGTGAAGGCCTGGATTCCGCGCAACACCGTCTTTGCCAACAAGGACGCCTTCGAGGCGCTGCCGCAGGACCAGCAGGACGCGATCATGGCCTGCGGCGCCGAGGCGGCCGAACAGGGCAAGGTTACCGCGCGCGACCTGGCCGACGATCTGGTGCAGACGCTGAAGGACAACGGCATGCAGGTGGTCGAGCCCTCCGACCAGCTCAAGGCCGATCTGGAAGGCTATGGCAAGGTCATCGTCGACGAGTGGCTGGCCAAGGCCGACGACGCCACCAAGGCGGCGATCGAATCCTATCGCGCCAGCCAGCAGTAAAGCCGGCCGGGGGCGGTGGCGGCGCCATGCCGTTCCGCCCCTCTGGTCCCTGCCCTCCGGCGCCGCGGCGACCCCGGGCAAGGTCCATCCCCCGGCACGGGCGGCAGGACCGCCCGGCCCCCCTCAAAGCGCCGAGGTTCCCATGACGGACAATTCCCCACCCGGTGACGGCGGCGTGCTGCGCCGCGCACTCGACGGGCTCTACAAGGTCGGAGCCCTGCTTTCCTGCCTCTGCCTCGTGGCCATGCTGGCGGTGATCACCGCCCAGATGGTCACCCGCTGGTCCAATGTCATCTTTCCCGGCGGCGCCGATTACGCCGGCTATCTGATGGCCGCGGCCTCGTTCCTGGCCTTCGCCTATGCGCTGAACCAGGGCGCGCATATCCGCGTCGGATTGGTGCTGACCCTGTTGGGCCCGCGCCGCCGCTATGGCGAGTTCCTGTGCATCGCCGTGGGCAGCGTCATCACCTGCCTGCTGGCTTGGTATTCGGTGCGCATGGTGCAGATGTCCTGGCGCTTCAACGATGTCAGCCAGGGCCAGGACGCCATGCCGCTGTGGATCGTGCAGACGCCGATGGCCGTCGGCGCCGTGATGCTGGCGCTATGCTTCATCGACAATTTCGTCACCCTCCTTCTCACCGGCACCAGCCCGATCGCCGCGCGCGAGCTGGAAGGTGCCGAATCACACGCGGAGTAAGCGCATGAGCGGCGAACTGCTTCCGATCCTGATCTTTCTGGTGATCCTGTTCACCCTGCTGGGCGCCGGCGTCTGGGTCGGCATCGCGCTGATGGGCGTGGCCTGGGTGGGGATGGAGATGTTCACCTCCCGCCCCGTCGGCGATGCCATGGTGACGGTGATCTGGCGCTCGTCCTCGTCCTGGACGCTGACCGCGCTGCCGCTGTTCATCTGGATGGGGGAAATCCTTTACCGAACAAGGCTGTCCGAGGACATGTTCCGCGGCCTCTCGCCCTGGATGGCACGGCTGCCCGGCGGGCTGCTGCACACCAATGTCGTCGGCTGCACGGTCTTTGCCGCGGTGTCGGGCAGTTCCGCCGCCACGCTGGTCACCGTGGGCAAGATGTCCATGCCCGAGCTGAGGAAACGCAACTTCCCCGAGCGCCAGATCATCGGCACCCTGGCCGGCGCCGCCACCCTGGGCCTGATGATCCCGCCCAGCCTGACGCTGATCGTCTATGGCGTGACCATCAACGAATCGATCACCTCGCTGTTCATCGCCGGCATCATTCCCGGGCTGGTGCTGGCGGCGATGTTCATGGGCTGGATCGCCCTGCAACCGCTGATCAACAAGAACTGGAAACCCGACCCCGAGCCACCGCTGAGCTTTCGCGAGAAATTCGCCCGCTCGCGCTATCTGATCCCGCTGTTCCTGCTGATCGCGGCGGTGATCGGCTCGATGTATCTGGGCCTGGCCACCGCCACCGAGGCCGCGGCTATCGGCGTCATCGGCTCGCTGCTGCTGGCGACCTTCCAGGGCTCGCTGACCTGGCGCAGCTTTACCGAGAGCCTGATGGGCGCGGTGCTGACCTCGGCGATGATCGCGCTGATCCTGGCCGGGGCCTCGTTCCTGTCGCTGGCCATGGGCTTCACCGGGCTGCCGCGCGGTCTGGCGGAATGGATCGCCGGCATGGGGCTGACCCGGTTCGAGCTGCTGATGGCGCTGCTGGTGTTCTACATCATCCTCGGCTGCTTCCTCGACGGGATCTCGGCGGTGGTGCTGACCATGGCGGTGATCGAGCCGCTGATCCGGCAGGCCGGCATCGACGTGATCTGGTTCGGCATCTTCATCGTCGTGGTGATCGAGATGGCGCAGATCACCCCGCCGGTGGGCTTCAACCTGTTCGTGCTGCAGGGGATGACCAACCGCTCGATCGGCTATATCGCCTATGCGGCGATCCCGATGTTCCTGATCATGGTGGTGATGGTGTTCATCCTGATCGCCTTCCCGGATCTGGCGACCTGGCTGCCCGACCAGATGCGGCCGGTGCGGATCTAGACGGCATGTGGCTCGCCCCGCTCGTCCTCGCGGCGAGGTTTGCCAAACCCCTGCTGATCGCCGGCCTTCTGGCCGGCGTTCTCCTGCCCGGGCTGGCCGCCGCCATCGCCTCGCAGCTGCCGCTGGCGGCGGCGGGGCTGCTGGCGCTGGCGGCGCTGCGCATCGGCCCGCGCACCGCGCTGGGGCTGGGCGGCGATCTGCGCCTGACCCTGGGCGCGGTGCTGCTGCTCCAGATGCTGCTGCCGCTGCTGGTGGCCGGGCTGCTGCTGGCCCTGGGCTGGAGCGGGCCTTTGGCGACGGCGCTGGTGCTGACCGCGGCCGGGGCGCCGATCTCGGGCACGCCGAACCTGACCATCATGTCGGACGGCGACCCGGCGCCGGCGCTGCGCATGGTGGTGACGGGCACGGCGCTGCTGCCGCTGACGCTGGTTCCGGCGCTGTGGGTCTGGCCGGGCTTTGGCGATTTCGCGGCGGTGATGGCGGCGGCCGGGCGCACCATTGTGGTGCTGGTGGTCTCGGTCGGGCTGGGCTTCGGGCTGCGCGCCTGGCTGTTTCCCCGGCCCAGCGCCCGGCAGCTGGCGGCCATCGACGGGTTCTCGGCGCTGGCCATGGCGCTGGCCGTCACCGGGCTGATGACCGCGCTGGGCCCGGCGCTGGCCGAGACGCCGCTGCGGGTGCTGGGGGTGATGCTCGCCGCCTTTGCGGCGAATTTCGGCCTCCAGATCGTCACCGCCTTCGCGCTGCGCGGCCGCGCCGAGGCCACCGGCTTTTCCATCGGCGCCGGCAATCGCAGCCTGATGCTGTTCCTGGCGGTGCTGCCGCTGTCCTTCACCACACCGCTGCTGCTCTATGTGGCCTGCTATCAGGTGCCGATGTATCTGACGCCGCTGCTGCTGGGGCGGTTCTACCGCTACCGGATCAGCCGCCCGCGGGCGGCCACGCTGGCCGGCGCCGGCTAGGGGGCGCGGCCGGCCCGGGCCAGCACCTCGCGGATGCGGTCATGCGCGGCCTCGCCGCCGATGCCCTCGGCCCAGAGCCGGTCGGTGACCGCGCGATGGCTGGCCACCGCCTCGGGCGAGGGCGTCACCGTGCCCACCCCCAGGGTGATGTTGGGGCGTATGCCGAGGGCGAAGGGGCTGACCACCAGCCAGGTCGCCTCCGGCCGCTCGACGATCTCGAAGCTGGTGGCGGCGCCCGGCGCCTCGACCAGCCGCAGCTCGGCCCGGCCGCCGGCCGGGGCCAGCGCCAGCCGGGCGGCGGCCTCGACCTCGGCGCGGGCATGGCGGCGGCGCGCGGCGCCGATCGCGGTCGGCAGGCTGTCCTGGCCGATCACCCCATGCTCCAGGAACCGCTCCAGATCGGCGACGGTGACGATGCTGCGCAGCCGCATCCGCCCGGAGGCAAAGCCGCGCCGGCGCCGGCGCAGCGCCTCCATCACCCGGGTGATCTGTTCGGGCGTGGCCTGGCCCTGCTCGAACAGCGCATCCTTCAGCACCGCGTCGTAATCGGGCGTGGTCAGCAGGTAGCTGACCGGGCTGAACACGCCGGTGACGCAGACCGCCTCGGCCTCGAGGTCGTTCATGCGCTGGAACAGCGCCGCGGCATCGCCCAGATATTCGCTGCCCAGCCCCAACAGCTGGTCGAGGCTGGCGCCCAGCTCGGCTGCGATCCGGCCCAGCACCTCCAGCTTGGCGATCTCGCCCTTCTCGGCCCGATAGAGCGCCGCGCGCGAGATGCCCAGCCGCAGGGCCAGGTCATCGGGGCTGATGCCCTGCTGGTCGCGATACGCCCGCAGCCGCGCCCCGATCCGTTGGGTCGCCTCCGGGTCGACTGCCAGACTCATGCCTGCACCTCGTCCTGCCCTTTCCCGGAAAGCTGCAAGCCGGCGGCGGAAAAGGCAAGCGTCTAACTTTTGAGATTTTCGCTTGACGTATGCTTGCCGGAGGGCAAATCTGGTGGCAAAGCGCGTCTATCGCCAACATGGGAGACTAACGAATGCTGACCCGCCGCCTGTTCACGGCCGCCGCCTCGACGGCCATGGCCGCCCTTCTGGCCCTGCCGGCCTTTGCCGCCGATTACACCGCCAAGATCGGCCACCTGGAATCGAACCTGCAATCGCGCCATGTCGCGCTGGAAAAGGTCGCCGCCGCAGTGGCCGAGCGCACCGATGGCGCGGTCGAGTTCCAGCTGTTCCCACAGGGCCAGCTGGGCCAGCAGCGCGAGATGACCGAGGGCGTGCAGATGGGCGCGCTGGAGGCCACGGTGGCGCCGGCCGCCTTCCTCGGCGGCTTCAACCCGGTGGTGTCGGTGATGGACATCCCCTTCCTGCTGCCCGATGACGAGGCCAAGGCCCGCGAATTGCTGGACGGCCCCTTCGGCCAGCAACTGTGCCAGAGCTTCGACGCCCGCGGCGTCACCTGCCTCGGCCTGTGGCCGAACGGGCGCAAGAGCCTGACCTCGAACAAGCCGATCGCCTCGATCGCCGATTTCGCCGGCCAGCGGTTCCGGGTCATGGACAGCAAGATCCTGATCGCGCAATTCGCCGCCATCGACGCCGCCGCCGTGGTCATCGACTTCTCCGAACTCTACACCGCGCTGCAGACCGGGGTCGTCGACGGCGAGGAGAACCCGCTCGATACCATCCAGCGGATGAAATACAACGAGGTCCAGAAACATCTGGTGGTGTCGAACCACGGCGCCATGGAGGACGTGATCCTGTTCAACACCGCCTGGTGGGAGAGCCTGCCGGAGGAATACCAGACCATCATCGTCGAGGAATTCGCCAATGCCGTGCCCGGCCTGATCGAGCACAAGGCCGCGGCCGTGCAGGCGGCGCAGGCGGCGCTGACCGAGGCCGGCATGGAGGTGCGCGAACTGGGCGCCGAGGAGCGCGCGGCCTTCGTCGAGAAGATGGCCGGCCCGACCCGCGAGGCCTATCTGGCGCTGGCCGGCGACGAGGGCAAGGCGCTGCTCGACACCTACGAGGCCGAGATGGCCAAGCTGGGCGAGTAAGGCGCAGGGGGGCGCCCGGCCATTGCGGGCGCCCCTTTCCCGACCCGCGCCGCCGCCCGAGCCCGGCTCGGCACCTAGCCGGCCCCCGCGCCCGCTTTCCGGCAGCGCCGTCCGGTCGACCGACCTCGCCGCCGCTTTCCGCAGCACCGGCCCGCCGCCGGA
>JBEBVF010000011.1:0-49272 GCA_040392885.1 Paracoccus sp. (in: a-proteobacteria)
CCATGTCGGCAAGCGCGAGGTGCTGATCCCCGAGGTGTGAAGCCCGCCGGGTGTGGTGGGCCGGTTCGGCCGCCAGCTCTCTCGGCAAGCGGGTGGTGTCGATCTCGGAGTTGTGTGGCCTGTGGAACTGTCCGGCGTTGCGCCGGTCACGCCGCCAACCCTGTCGGCAAGCGCGGGGTGCTGATCTTTAAAACGTGAGGGACGCGTGGCCTCCTGTTCCGTTGCTTGATGAATCATCGGCCCTCACGGGTTCGGCGGTGCCGGGTGCGTGCCTGCACGCACCGCGCCCATGCGGGCGGCTCATTCCGGGGCCCAGCCCTGCCATTCGACCGGCAGACCGGCAAAGCGCCGGGCCATGACGCGCATCGCCTCGGGGTTGCTGTCCATCAGCATGCAGTCGCGGCCCAGGGCATGGGCGCTTTCGCCGGTGGTGCCGCTGCCGGCAAAGAAGTCCAGCACCCGCTCGCCGGGGCTGGAATGCACCTTGAGGATGCGGTCGACGATGCCGCGCGGCTTCTGGTTGGGATAGCCGGTGCGCTCGCGCCCCTGCGGGCTGACGATGGTGTGCCACCAGGTATCGGTGGGCAGCTTGCCGCGCGCCGCCTTTTCCGGCCCGACCAGCGTCGGCGCCATGTAGGGAATGCGGTCGCAGGCGTCGATGTTGAAGGTATAGCGGCGCGGGTCGCGGGCATACCACAGGATGCTGTCATGCTTGGCCGGCCAGCGCCGGCGGCTGCGGGCGCCGTAATCATAGGCCCAGATGATCTCGTTCATGAAGCCGGCGCGGCCGAACAGCCCGTCCAGCCAGACCTTGACGTAATGCACCTCGCGAAAGTCCAGATGCACCATCAGGCTGCCGGTGCGGGTCAGCAGCCGGTGCGCCTCGGTCAGCCGCGGCGCCAGAAAACCCAGATAATCCTCGTAATGGTCACCATAGCCGGATTCCGCCAGCGTCTCGACCCGATAGCGGCGGCCGTGAAATCCGACATGGCGGCCCTCGGTATCCGGGCGGGCGGTCTGCGTCAGCCGCTTTTGCACCCGGCCGGTGTTGAAGGGCGGGTCGATATAGATCAGGTCCACCGATGCCGGGGGTAGCTGCCGGAGCAGGGGCAGGTTGTCCCCGTAACAGACCGTCAGCCTGGTCATGATTGCGCCTCCCCGCCGCGTATTCGCACTCTGCCCGCAAGGCGGGCGTTTGGCGAGGCATTGCAGGGCCGCTTTTTGCCGCAGAGACGGGCACCGCATTCCCGCCGGCTGCCGCCCGTGCTAGGGCAGGGGTCACGTCCGAGGGGGAGCCGAGAATGAGCCGCTGGCACCTGCACAGCCTGAACGCCCGCAACCGCCTGACCCGCCTGCTGCCGGAGCTGCGCGGTGCCGGCAACCGTGCCGTGGCCCTGGCCGGGGCGCTGACGGAGGTGCCGGCCTTCGACTTGGTGGTCCGGGCCGGTGGGCCGGGGTCGGCGATGACGGCGCGGGCCACGGCGCCGGGGGTGATCGACCTGATCCTCGACCCGGCGCGCTGGGACGAGGAGCGCTTCCTGCGCCTGCTGGTGCGGGCGATGCATCAGGTGATGCGCCTCGACGGGCCGAGGGCAGGGGCGGCGCCGGGGCAGGCGGGCAGCCTGGGCGAGACCCTGGTGGGTCTGGGCCTGGCGGGTCACTTTGTCGTGGCGGCCCTGGGCGGCGAGCCGGAGCCGGCCGAGCGGCTGACCCCCGATCACGGCCTGGCCGGGCGGGCGCTGCGCGAATGGGGCAAGGCGGATTTCGACCCCGGCCTGTGGTTCGATGGCAAGGGCGACATGCCGGCCGGCGCCGGCCAAGGGCTTGCTTTTGCACTGGTTTCCCGCCACCTCGCCCGCAACCCGGAGGCCACGCCCGGCAGCCTGGCGCGCGAGCCGGCGGAGAGTTTTCGCATGACGCTGCGCGCCATGGCGGTCGAGGACGGGCTGAACCCGGAGGCCCGGCACACGGAACGCTCACGCTGAGGCGGGCGTTGGGCGGCGTCGCCTCAGCACGACGTGACATGCACGCGCCGGGAAACCAGATAAGAATCGAGCCATGAAAACACTGACCTACGCCCTCGCGCCCGCCCTCGCCCTCTGCCTCGCGCTGCCCGCGCAGGCCGAGAAGATCCCGCTTGCCGAAATCTCGCGCTATCTGAATGCGTTGCAGACGGTGCAGGGGGATTTCACCCAGATCAATTCGGACGGCACCATCTCGACCGGGCAGGTCTATATCCACCGTCCCGGCCGGGTGCGCTTTGAATACAAGGGCGATGCCACGCTGATGCTGGCCTCGGGCGGCAAGGTGGCGGTGTTCGACCGCAAGTCGAACCAAGGCTATCAGGAATATCCGCTGTCCCAGACGCCGCTGTCGATCATCCTGGCGCCGAACGTCAATCTGGGGCAGGCGCGCATGGTCACCGCGCATACGGAAACCGACAATGCCACCGTCGTTACCGCCCAGGACCCGGCGCATCCCGAATACGGCAATATCCAGATGGTGTTCACCGCCAACCCGACCGAACTGCGGCAATGGGTGGTGACCGACAATGGCGGTCAGAAGACCACGGTGATCCTGGGCGAGATGACCAAGGGCGTTGCCATCCCGGCCTCGAAATTCTCGATCACCGTGGAGGTGGAGCGGCGCCGCTGAGGCGCCGCGCCGGGGTCATGCCTTGGGCGGCGGCACCAGCAGCCCGCGCTGCACGGCGGGGCGGGCGAGGAAGGCATCCACCCAGCGCCGCACATTGGCGAAACCGTCCATATCGGTTTCGGCCGCGGCGCCATAGCCCTCGCGCAGGTTGCGCACCCAGGGCGCGGTGGCGATGTCGGCGATCGAGTAATCCGGCCCGGCCAGCCATTCGCGGTCGGCCAGCACCTTGTCCATGACGCCCAGCAGCCGCCGCGCCTCGTTGTAATAGCGCTGGCGGGGGCGGGGATCCTCGATCTCGGCGCCCTTGTATTTGTGGAAGAAGCCCACCTGCCCGAACATCGGGCCGACGCCGCCCATCTGGAACATCAGCCATTGCAGCACCTGATAGCGCCGGGCACCGGCGGCCGGCAGGAACCTGCCGGTCTTGTCGGCCAGATAGATCAGGATCGCGCCGGATTCCCACAGCCCCATCGGCTGGCCATCCGGCCCGTTCGGGTCGAGGATCGCCGGGATCTTGTTGTTAGGGTTCAGCGACAGGAACTCCGGGGTCATCACATCCGAATTGTCGCCACTGATTTCAATGCGATGCACCTCGTAGTCGAGGCCGCATTCCTCCAGCATGATCGAGGCCTTGACCCCGTTCGGGGTGGCGAGGCTGTAAAGCTGGATGACGTCGGGCCGGCTGGCCGGCCAGCGGCGGGTGATGGGGAAGGCGGACAGGTCGCTCACGGGTGGGGTTCCTCACGGATATTGATGTTTGCCGTGGCTGCGGGCACACAGAATCCACGCGCCGTCAGGCGGCATGCAGAGAGGTAAGCCTATGTTGAAAGAGTTCAAGGATTTCATCGCCCGCGGCAATGTCATGGACATGGCGGTGGGCATCATCATCGGTGCGGCCTTCACCGCGATCGTGACCTCGCTGGTCGGCGACATCATCAACCCGATCATCGGCATCGTCAGCGGTGGCACCGATTTCAGCAGCCATTACTTCGTCCTGAAGGGCGACGTGCCGGCCGGCACCTCGCTGGAGGTGGCGCGGGCCCTGCCCGGCGTCGCGGTCTTTGCCTGGGGCGCCTTCCTGACCGCGGTGATCAACTTCCTCATCATCGCCTTCGTGGTCTTCCTGCTGGTGCGCACCGTCAACAAGATCAAGGATGCCGCCATGCCCAAGGCGCCGGTGGTCGAGGTGGCGCCCGGCCCCACCCAGGAAGAGCTGCTGATCCAGATCCGCGACCTGCTGGCCCGGCAGGGCTGAACCGCCTAGCGGGCCGGCCAGTCGAGCAGCAGCTCCAGCACCGGCCCGCCCGCGCCCGTCCGCCAGGTGCGGCGCGCCACCACCAGCGGCCGGCCGCCGCCTTCGGGCTGGACATGGTCGCCGGTCTGCGCATGCAGCAGCGCCGGATCGGCGGCGACGGCCGCGCCGGCGGCGGCCAGCGCATCGCTTGCGCTGCGCGTCAGGCGGAGACAGACTGGAACCGGTGCAACAGGGGAGGCGGTCATGATCCGCATGTCCAAGATCGTGATGGTGGCGTCGCTGGGGCTGTTCGGCCTCGTCGTCGCCTTCAACAATATCACCGATTACGGCTCGAATTTCGAGTTCGTAAAGCATGTGCTCAGCATGGATACCACCTTCCCCGGCAACAAGGCGATGTATCGCGCCATCGAGGTGCCGGCGCTGTGGCATCTGGGCTACTGGGTCATCATTGCCGGCGAGGCGCTGACCGGCGCGCTGTTCATCGCCGCCGCCTGGGAGATGTTCAACGCCCGCCGCGCCGATGCGGCGGGCTTTCGCCGGGCCAAGCGGCTGGTGGCCGGCGGCGCGACCACCGGCTTCCTGGTCTGGTTCACCGGCTTCATGATCGTCGGCGGCGAGTGGTTCCTG
The DNA here is from genome assembly GCA_040392885.1 of Paracoccus sp. (in: a-proteobacteria). Lineage (GTDB taxonomy): Bacteria > Pseudomonadota > Alphaproteobacteria > Rhodobacterales > Rhodobacteraceae > Paracoccus. The sequence continues at coordinate 4,538 of JBEBVF010000011.1, forward strand.
ATGTGGCAGAGCCCGAACTGGAACGGCCAGACCGCCGCCTTCCAGTTCTATGTCACCATCCTCGGCGTGCTGATCTATGTGATGCAGCCCGACCCCGAGCCCTGGGAGTGAGCCGCTGCTGCGCCGAGCCGGTTGCGGCAGGCGCGGGCCTGGCCAAAAGAAAACCCCCGCAGCCGGGCTGTGGGGGTAATCCGTTGTTCCAGTGTCGCTGACGCCTTACAGCGCGCCTTCGCGCTGGGCTTTCTTGCGCGCCAGCTTGCGGGCACGGCGGACGGCTTCGGCCTTCTCGCGCGCCTTCTTGACGGAAGGCTTCTCGAAGTGCTGACGAAGCTTCATCTCGCGGAAAACGCCCTCGCGCTGAAGTTTCTTCTTCAGGGCACGGAGCGCCTGTTCGACGTTGTTGTCGCGAACGCTGACCTGCATGTGGTTGTCACCACCTTCCTAGGTTAGAGTTGTAAAGATTTGCAGGAGATGCCCCTATAAGGGCGCATCGCGCATTTGTCCAGTCAAAGGGTGCCGTCATGAGTGATCCGCAAGCAACGGGCCAGGACCCCGGCATCGCCGCCCGCCGCGCGGCGCTGGTCGAGGCCGCGCTGGCGCATGTTCCCTTCGACGGCATGAACGCCCGGGCGCTGGCGGCGGGGGCGGCGGAATTGGGCATCGCCCCCGATCTCGCCGCCGTGCTGGTCCCCGGTGGCGGTGCCGGGCTGGCGGCGGCCTATCACCGCGCTGCGGATGCGCAACTGGTGGAATGGCTTGCGAAAACCCCGCCGGAGGGGCGGTTCCGCGACCGGATCGCGGCGGCGGTGATCCAGCGCCTGCTGCTGGTCGACCGCGAGCTGGTGCGCGCCGGCGCCGCCACGCTGGCGCTGCCCGCCCATGCCGGGCTGGCGGCGCGGCTGATGGGCGAGACGGCGGATGTGATCTGGTCCGGCCTCGGCGATAGCTCGCAGGACGTGAACTGGTGGACCAAGCGCGGCATCCTCGCCTCGGTGATCGGGGCGACGGTGCTCTACTGGCTGGGTGACGACAGCCCCGGCATCGCCGAGACCCGCGCCTTTCTCGACCGCCGCATCGACGGGGTGATGCGATTCGAGACCGCCAAGGCGCGGCTGGCCAGGGTGCCCGGCCTGGCCGGGCTGGCCCGCGCCGCCACCGGCTGGATCACCGCCCCGGCCCCGCGCGAGCTGCCGGGCGGCCGGCGCCCGCACCGCAACAGCCTGTGAGGAAAGCCGATGTCCCTGTCCAGCCTGCCCCATGACATGACCGCCATCGAGATCAGCGCCCCCGGCGGGCCGGAGGTTCTGCGCCCCGCCCTGCGCCCGGTGCCGGTGCCGCGCCATGACGAGGTGCTGATTCGCGTCGCCCATGCCGGGGTGAACCGCCCCGACCTGTTCCAGCGCGCCGGTGCCTATCCGCCGCCCGCGGGCGCCTCGGACCTGCCCGGGCTGGAGGTCTCCGGCCATGTCGCCGCCCTGGGCGCCGGGGTGCGCGACTGGCGGCTGGGCGATGCGGTCTGCGCGCTGCTGCCCGGCGGCGGCTATGCCGAATATGCGGTGACGCCGGCCGTGCATTGCCTGCCGGTGCCGGAGGGCATGGGGCTGCGCGAGGCCGCCGGCCTGTGCGAGACCGCCTTTACCGTCTGGTCGAACGTGGTCATGCGCGGCGGGCTGCGGGCGGGCGAGCGGTTCCTGGTCCATGGCGGCAGTTCCGGCATCGGTACCATGGCGATCCAGGTGGCGCATGCGCTGGGCGCGCGGGTCTTTGCCACCGCCGGCAGCGCCGGGAAATGCGCCGCCTGCGCCGAGCTGGGCGCCGAGGCGATCAACTATCGCGAGGATGATTTCGTCGCGGTGCTGCGGACGGCGGGCGGCGCCGACCTGATCCTCGACATGGTGGGCGGCTCGTATTTCCGGCGCAACATCAAGGCGATGGCGAATGACGGCCGCATGGTCATCATCGCCAGCCTGGAGGGGCCGAAGGTGGAGGCCAACCTCAACGAGATCATGGCCCGCCGCCTGACCGTCACCGGCAGCACCCTGCGCCCGCAATCGCCCGCCCGCAAGGCGCGCATCGCCGCCGAACTGCGCCGCCACCTGTGGCCGCTGATCGCCGCCGGCCGGGTCCGGGTGCTAATCGACCAGGGTTTTCCGCTGCGCGAGGCGGCGGCGGCCCATGCCCGCATGGAGGCGGCCGGCCCCATCGGTAAGATCATCCTCGACGTGGCGCCCTGACCGCCTCCGTGCCGCGCCCGGCCAGCGCCTCGGTCAGCAGCGCGAAGCTGGCCTCCGGGCTGGCGGCGCGGCGGGTGACGAACTGGTCGAGGCCGGGATAGAGCCGCACCGCCTCGTCCAGCGCCGCATCGGTGCCGGGCGCATAGAGGCCGGCGCGGATCATCAGCTCCGACTCCGCATAGAGGCCCAGCGCCGCCCGCGCCTGCCCGATCAGCCGGTTCTCCGCCGCGCTGGCCGCCCCCGGCAGCGAGCGCGAGACCGAGCGCAGCACGTCGATCGCGGGAAACCGCCCGCGCTCGGCAATCGCCCGGTCCAGCACCACATGGCCGTCCAGCACCCCGCGCAGGATGTCGGCCACCGGCTCGTCCATGTCCGAACCGGCGACCAGCACGCTGAAGATGCCGGTGATGTCGCCCGCCCCCTCCGGCCCCGGCCCGCTGCGTTCCGCCAGCGCCATGATCAGGTGCGAGGTCGAGGCCGGAAAGCCTCGATAGCTGGGTGATTCGCCGGCGGTGAGCGCGATCTCGAGATGCGCCTCGGCAAAGCGGGTGATCGAATCGGCCAGGAACAGCACATGGCGGCCGGCGTCGCGGAAATGCTCGGCCACCGCCATCGCCGCCCAGGCGCAGCGGCGCCGGATCAGCGGCGGCTGGTCCGAGGTCGCCGCCACCACCACCGCCCGCGCCATGCCCTCCGGGCCCAGCACTTCCTCGATGAATTCGCGCAACTCGCGCCCGCGCTCGCCGATCAGGGCGATGACCACGACATCGGCCTCCACGCCCTGGGCCAGCGAGGCCAGCAGCGTCGACTTGCCGACGCCGGAACCGGCGAACAGCCCCATCCGCTGTCCGCGCACCAGCGGCAGCAGGGTGTCGAACACCGCCAGCCCGGTGCCCAGCCGCGCGCCCAGCCGGCGGCGGGCGGCGGCGGGTGGCGGCGGCGCCCGGAAGGCCCGCGCCTGCGGCCCCGGCGCCAGCGGCCTGCCGTCCAGCGGCTGGCCGAACGGGTCGACGACGCGGCCGACCCAGTGGTCGCCCGGTGCGAGGGTGGGGGTGAACAGCAATTCGGCGGCGGTGCCGACCGACAGCCCGTCCAGCGGCCCCTCCGGCAGCACCAGCAGCGCGCGGGCGGTGATCCCCACCACCTCGCCATGCAGCGGCGCCCCCGGCCGCGCCAGCCGCAGCCGGTCACCCAGCGAGGCCTGCCGCGACAGCCCCGCCACCTGCACGCCGCCGGCGCGAATCGCCGTCACCTGCCCGAAATGCCGCAAGGGCGACAATTCCGCGATCTGCCGTGCGATGTCCCCGGATTTCGTCATCCTGCGCCCCGATTCCCTGCCCGGACCCTTGGTCCCGAAACGGTTTCTAAACCTTCCGGGGTTAAGACCGGGTTTATCGGAGGTCAGGGAATCACCGCGATGGATGCAGGACAGGACATGATGGCGATGGCGCGGGCGCTGACGGCGCATGCGGTATCGCGCCAGCAATTGCTGGCCCGCAACGTGGCCAATGCCGATACGCCCGGCTACCGCGCCCAGGATCTGGGCGGCTTTGCCGAACTGGTCGAATCACGCGGCACGGCGCCGGGGGTGCCGATGCTGGCGACGCGGGCCGGGCACCAGACCGGCCTCGGCTGGGGCCTGTCGGAGCGCCGGGTGGATGCCGGGGGCGAGGCCTCGCCGAACGGCAATACCGTGTCGCTGGAGGAGGAGATGTTCCGCCAGACCGACATCCGGCGCGAGCATCAGCTGGCCCTGACCATCTACGATGCCGGCCTGCGCCTGACGCGCGGCGCCCTGGGCCGCAGGTAAGGGGGGCGCGGGATGGAGGGTCTTTCCGCCACGGCGATCTCGGTTTCCGGCATGCGGGCGCAGGCGCAGCGGCTGCGCCATGTCGCCGAGAACATCGCCAATGTCGACACGCCCGGCTATCGCCGCAAGCTGATGACCTTCGAGCCCGCCCGTGACGGCGGCCGCATCAGCGGCGCGGTCGAGGCCGGGCGGGTGCGGCTGGACGGCAGCGCCCTGCCGCAGGTCTTCGACCCGGGAAACCCGCTGGCCGGGCCGGACGGGTTCTATCTCGGCTCCAATGTCGACCTGATCGTCGAGATCGCCGATTCGCGCGAGGCCGGCCGCAGCTACGAGGCCAATCTGCGCGTCTTTGAACAATCCCGGCAGATGAGCAGCGCGCTGCTCGATCTGCTGCGCCGGTAACGGAGCGAGAGGAGAGGCAGAATGCTGACACAGATGAACGCCATCGCCGGTTACGGGGCCGCCAGGCCGGTGGTCGCGCCGCGCGCCGGCGCCGCAGCGGCGGAGCTGGGCCGCCCGCCGCAGGCGCTGGCCGGCGGCGGCGACCGCTTTCAGGCCATGCTTGATCAGGTGGACCGCACCGCCATCGCCGCCATGACCGGCCAGGCCGACACCCATCTGCTGGTGCAGCGCGTGGCCGAGGCCGAGCTGGCGCTGGAGACCGTGGTCGCCGTGCGCGACAAGGTGGTCGAGGCCTGGCAGGACATCCTGCGGATGCCGGTATGATGGACGAGAACCTGATCTTCGACATCACCCGGCAGGCGCTGTGGATCGCGGTGCGCATCAGCGCGCCGCTGCTGGCGGTGGCGCTGATCGTCGGCGTGGTGATCGGCCTGTTCCAGGCGCTGACCTCGGTGCAGGAGATGACGCTGACCTTCGTGCCCAAGATCGGGCTGATGCTGGCGGTGTTCTGGGTGTCGATGAGCTTCATGACCACCACCCTGGCCGGGTTCTTCCACGACCAGATCATCCCCCTGATCGCCGGAGGCTGAGCGATGGACAATGCCGTCTATGCCAGCCTGTCGCGGCAATCCGGCCTGATGCGCGAGATGCGCGTCATCGCCAACAACATCGCCAATGCCGAGACCGCCGGCTTTCGGCGCGAGGGGGTGATCTTTGCCGAATATCTGGGTGCGACCGGCGGCGCCGGCGATACGCTGTCGATGGCCCATGCCCGCGGCCGCCAGATCGACCTGCGGCCGGCGCCGATGGCGATGACCAATGCGCCGCTGGACCTGGCGCTGGACGGGGCCGGCTTCTTCATGGTGGAGACGCCGCAGGGTCCGGCGCTGACCCGCGCCGGCGCCTTCATGCTGGATGCGGATGGTGGCGTCATCACCCCGGACGGGCTCCGCCTGCTCGACGATGGCGGCGCGCCGATCGGGGTGCCGCCGGGCGCCGCCAGCCTCGCCGTCGGCGCCGATGGCACGCTCTCGGCCGATGGCGAGCCGGTGGCCCGCATCGGGGTCTTCGCCGTCGCCGATCCGGGCACGCTGATGCACCGCGCCGGCACGCTGTTTTCGCCCGCCGCCGGCACCGTCCCGGCCGAGGAGACCCGCATCCGCCAGGGTTTTCTCGAGGGTTCCAATGTCGATCCGATGGCCGAGATGGCCCGGATGATCGAGGTCCAGCGCGCCTACGAGCTGGGCCAGTCCTTCCTCGCCCGCGAGGACGAGCGCATCCGCGCCGTCGTCAGCGCCATGTCCCGCTAGAACCGCTGAAAGGACAGACCATGCAGGCCCTCCAGATCGCCGCCACCGGCATGAGCGCGCAGCAGACGCGCGTCGATGTCATCTCCCACAACCTCGCCAACATGTCGACGACCGGCTACAACGCCCGCCGCGCCGAATTCTCCGACCTCGCCTATCAGCAGGCGCTGCGCCCCGGCGCCATCGCCGCCAGCGACGGCACCATGGTGCCGGCGGGGGTGCAGCTCGGCCTCGGCGTGCGGCCCTCGGCCGTGTCGATCACCCTCCAGCAGGGGGCGCTGGTGCAGACCGCCAACGACCTCGACCTGGCCATCGAGGGCCACGGCTATCTGGAGGTCACCATGCCCTCCGGCATCTCGGCCTATACCCGCGACGGCGGGCTGAAACGCTCGGCCGACGGGCAGATGGTGACCTCGGACGGCTATCCGGTGCAACCCGGCATCACCATCCCCCAGGACGCGCGCTCGATCGCCATCAGTGCCGATGGCGAGGTCCATGCCTATTTCGCCGATCAGGTCGAGCCGGAACTGCTTGGCCAGCTGACCCTGGCCCGCTTCGTCAACGAGAAGGGGCTGGAGGCGATCGGCTCGAACCTGTTCCTGGAGACCGGCGCCTCCGGCCCGGCTACAGTCGCCGCGCCGGGCGAGGAGGGCCTCGGCACCCTGCGCCAGGGCTATCTGGAGGAAAGCGCCGTCGATCCGGTGCGCGAGATCACCGAGCTGATCAAGGCCCAGCGCGGCTATGAGCTGAATTCCAAGGTCATCACCGCCGCCGACCAGATGCTGGCGGCCACCGTGCAGGTGCGCTGATGCGCGGGCTGGCCCTTGCCCTGGCGCTGCTGCTTGCCGGCCCCGCCGCGGCCGAGATCCTGGCGCTGCGCACGCTGCCGGCCGGCAGCATCGTCACCGCCGATGTGCTCGACCCCGGCGAGGGCACGCGGCCGCCCGAGGTCGCGGCGCTCCTCGGTCTCCAGACCCGCGGCATCATCTATGCCGGCCGCGCCATCACTCCCGGCCAGCTTGCCCCCCCGCGGTTGGTCGAGCGCAACCAGCTGGTGGTGCTGGCTTACGAATCCGGCGCGCTCTCCATCCGCACCGAGGGCCGGGCGCTGGCCGCCGGCGCGGCGGGCGAGGTGATCCGGGTGATGAACCTTGCCTCGCGCAGCACCGTGCTCGCCACCATCCGCGCCGACGGCGTGCTGACCGTCACCGCCCCTTGAGGATTGACAGAATGTTGTGCCCAGCCCTTCGCCTCGCCCCGGTCCTGCTGCTGCTGGCGGCCTGCGCGGCGACCGACCATCTCGGCCGCCCGCCCTCGATGAGCGCGGCGCAGTCGGGCGATGAGTTCGACGCCATGATCGCGCCGGACATCGCCTATCCCGAGCGGTTCGCCACCCCGCAGGCGGCGGCCTCGCTCTGGGCCGGCAGCCATGCCTCGCTGGTCGCCGACCGCCGCGCCAGCCAGCGCGGCGACATCCTGACCGTGGTCATCCAGATCGACGACCGGGCGGAGATGTCGAACAGCTCGGCCCGGCAGCGTGCGGCCGCCGACGAGGTGTCGCGGCCGCATCTCGCCGGCATCCCGCAGCGGCTGGACCCGCATCTGCCCGAGGGCGCCAGCATGGATTCCCTGGTCGAGGCCGATGCCAGTTCCAGCTATCGCGGCAACGGCTCGGTCAGCCGCCGCGACCGCCTGACCCTGCGCGTCGCCGCCACCGTGGTCGAATCCATGCCCAATGGCGTGCTGCGCATCCAGGGCAGCCAGGAGGTGCGGGTGAATTACGAACTGCGCGAGCTGACGGTCAGCGGCTATGTCCGCCCGCAGGATATCGGCCGCAATAACGAGATCGCCTATGACCGTATCGCCGGGGCGCGCATCTCCTATGGCGGGCGCGGGCAGGTGATGGATGTGCAGCAGCCCCGCCTCGGCCAGCAGGTCGCCGACATGATCCTGCCTTACTGAAAGGGGGAGCGTCATGGGCAAGCTGCTGAAGATCCTTCCGGTTTTCCTGTTTCTGGTGCTGGGGGCGCTGGGCGGCGACTGGCTGCACCGCCAGCGCGCCGATGCCGCCCTGCCCCCGGGCGGGGAGGCGGCCGCCCCCGCCGCCGCCACGGTCAGCATGCCGCTGCCCGAGCAGTTCTTCGTGCCGATCGTGCGCAATGGCAGCCTGCGGGCGGTGATGGTGCTGAGCCTGGGGCTGGAGGTGGTCGAGACCCGGGTCGAGGCCCTGCATGCGCGCGAGTTCCGGCTGCGCGACGCCATGCTGCGGGCGTTGATGATCCATGCCAATACCGGCGGCTTCGACGGCAATTTCACCGCCGAGCCGCGGCTGGAGCTGCTGGGCGCCACCCTGCTGGCGGCGGCGCAGAAGGTCGCTGGCGAGGATGTGCGCGCGATCCTGATCGGCGACATCGCCCGGCAGGAGCAATGAGCGGCCGTGCCGCCCGGCGGCCCGTGCCGGCAGGGTGTCTCCTGCGGCGCGCGGTCCCTGTTTCCCTTCCGCCGCGGCCGGGCTAAGTTCCCGCGCCATGACGCGCCCCCCTGCAACCCATTTCCCGCAAGGCACCGCCATCGGCGTGCTGACGGCCGAGCCGGTCGGCCTGCTGGACTATCTGGCGCCGGCGGGCGGGCTGCGGCGGGGCCAGCTGGTCATGGTGCCGCTGGGGCCGCGCAAGGTGGCGGGCGTGGTCTGGGGTCCGGGGGAATCGGACCTGCCGCGGGCCCGGCTGCGCCCGGTCCTGCAGGCGCTGGACCTGCCGCCGCTGGTGCCGGCGATGCTCGATTTCATCGCCCGCGCCGCCGCCTATACGCTGACGCCGCTGCCGCTGATGCTGCGGCTGGCGCTGCGGGTGCCCGATCTTGGTCGCCCGGCGCAGGCGCGCCGGGTGATTGCCCGCGCCGGGCCGGAGCCTGCGCGGATGACGGAGGCCCGCTCTGCGGTCATGGCCGCCCTGGCCGAGGCCGGGCCGGATGCGCTCTCGCCGGGCGAGCTGGCGGCGCGGGCCGGGGTCGGCGCCTCGGTGGTGCGCGGGCTGGTCGCCGCCGGCACGCTGGCCGAGCATCTGGCGCCGCGCGACCCGCCCTGGCCGCGCCTCGACCCGGCGCGGCCCGGCAAGCCGCTGTCGCCCGAACAGGCCGCTGCGGCGCAGAGCCTGGCGCGGGCGGTGGGCCAGGGCGGCTACGGCACCACGCTGCTGCGCGGCGTCACCGGCTCGGGCAAGACCGAGGTCTATCTGGAGGCGGTGGCCGCCTGCCTCGCCGCCGGAAGGCAGGCGCTGGTGCTGCTGCCGGAAATTGCGCTTTCGGCGGAATTCCTCGCCCGGGTCGAGGCCCGTTTCGGCGCCCGGCCCGGCGAATGGCACAGCGCGGTGACCCAGGGCCAGCGGCGGCGGCTGTGGCATGCCTGCGCCGGCGGCGAGGTGGGGCTGGTCGTCGGCGCGCGCTCGGCGCTGTTCCTGCCTTTCCGCGACCTCGGGCTGATCGTGGTCGACGAGGAGCATGAATCCGCCTATAAACAGGAGGATACGGTCTATTACAACGCCCGAGACATGGCGGTGTTGCGGGCCTCGCTGGCCGGGGCGCGGGTGGTGCTGGCCTCGGCCACGCCCTCGCTGGAGAGCTGGGTCAATGCCCAGGCCGGCAAATACGATCTGGTCGAGCTGCATGCCCGCCACGGCACCGCCGAACTGCCCGAGATGGCCGCCATCGACCTGCGCCGCGATGCGCCGCCGCCGGGCCGCTGGATCGCGCCGCCGCTGGAGCGGGCGCTGCGCGACCGGCTGGCGCGGGGCGAGCAATCGCTGCTGTTCCTCAACCGCCGCGGCTATGCGCCCGTCACCCTCTGCCGCGCCTGCGGCGAGCAGGTCGGCTGCATGCAATGCGATGCCCGCATGGTCGAGCATCGGGTGCTGAACCGCCTGGTCTGCCACCAATGCGGCGCCAGCCAGCCGATCCCCACCGCCTGTCCCTCCTGCGGGGTCGAGGGGCGGATGACCCCGGTCGGCCCCGGCGTCGAGCGGCTGGAGGAGGAGGTCGCGGCGCTGTTTCCCGAGGCGCGGCGGGTGATCCTGTCCTCGGACCTGTTCGCCAGCGCCCGGGCGCTGAAACAGGCCATTGCCGATATCGCCGCCGGCGGCGCCGACCTCGTCATCGGCACACAGATCGTCGCCAAGGGCCACAACTTTCCCCTGCTGACGCTGGTCGGCGTGATCGACGCCGATCTCGGTCTGCAGGGCGCCGACCTGCGTGCGGCCGAGAAATCCTTCCAGCTGATGCGGCAGGTCGCCGGCCGTGCCGGCCGCAGCGGCGCCCGCCCCGGCGAGGCGCTGCTGCAGACCCACCAGCCCGAGCATCCGGTGATCCGCGCCATCCTGTCGGGCGAGGATACCGCCTTCTGGGATGCCGAGGCCGCCGCCCGCCGGCAGGCGGCGATGCCGCCCTTCGGCCGGCTGGCGGGGATCATCCTGTCGCATCCCGACCTGGAGGTCGTGACGCATTTCGCCCGCCGGCTGGCCGCGGCCGCCGGGCCGCTGCTGGATGCCGGGGCCGAGCTGTGGGGACCGGCACCGGCCCCCATCGCCCGTATCCGCGGCCGTCACCGGCTGCGCATGCTGATCCACGCTCCGCGCCAGGCGCCGCTGCAGGAGGCCATCGCCACCTGGCTGGCGCCGCATAAAAGGCCCACCAACCTGCGCCTGGCGGTCGATATCGACCCGCAATCCTTCCTGTGACCCTTCCCCCGTGCCGCTTCCGGCGCTACATCAGCCCTGTCAGCGCAGAGGATTCCCGCCATGAAAGCCGCCGTCATCACCTTCCCCGGCTCGAACCGCGACCGCGACCTGGTCGTGGCGCTGGAGCAAGCCGGTGCCCGGGTCACCCGGGTCTGGCACAAGGATGCCGAACTGCCCGAGGGCACCGACCTGGTCGCGGTGCCCGGCGGCTTCTCCTATGGCGACTATCTGCGCTGCGGCGCCATCGCCGCGCATTCGCCGATTTCCGGCGCCATCCGCCGCCATGCCGCGCGCGGCGGCCATGTGCTGGGCATCTGCAACGGCTTTCAGGTGCTGACCGAGCTGCGGCTGCTGCCCGGCGCGCTGATGCGCAATGCCAGCCTGCGCTTCATCTGCCGCGACGTGATGCTGCGGGTGGGCACCGCCGACAGCGTGTTCACCGCCGGCTGGCGCAGGGGACAGGAGATCTCGATCCCGGTCGCCCATGCCGACGGCAATTACCAGATCGACGCCGAGGGGCTGGCGCGGCTGCGGGCCGAGGACCGCATCGCCTTCACCTATGTGCAGCCGCTGAACGGGGCGGTGGCCGACATCGCCGGCGTGCTGTCGGAGAACCGCCGCGTGCTGGGCATGATGCCGCACCCGGAATGCGCCGTCGATCCGCTGCATGGCGGCGACCAGGGCGCGCCGATGTTCGCCTCGCTGGTGGCGGCGGTGGTCGCGGCGTGACCCGGCCGCGCGCCCATGGCTGACGGGCGCGGAACCCTGGCCCGTCGGCAGGAGGATGCCCGCCGGCTGGCCCAGGGCCGGGCGGCGCGCGATGCCGCCAGCGCCCGCGCGCGCTGGCCCTGGCGGCTGCTGATCGCTGCGATCCTGCTGACCGGGCTGGCGGTGGTCTGGTCCACCAACCATTTCCTCACCGCCCGCTCGACCGAGGCCACCCGTGCCCGGGCCGAGAACCGCGCCGCCCTCTATATCGGCAACCTGCTGTCGGAGCTTCAGCGCACGGCGGTGGTGCCGCTGCTGCTGGCGCGCGACCCGGCGCTGGCCAATGCCCTGCTCGACAGCGACTACTCCGGCGCCTCGGCCCGGCTGATCAGCGCCCAGAAGGAGATCGGCAGCGCCTCGATCCGGCTGCTGGACACCACCGGCAAGGTGGTCGGCGCCACCGACCGGGCGCTGGTCGGCACCAACCTCGCCTCCGACCCGTTCTTCAGCGAGGCCCTGCGCGCCCGCGACACCGTGTTCAGCGTGACGCCGCTGCCCGCCGGTGGTTTCGATTTCACCTTTTCCCGCGCCGTCGCCAGCGAGGGCAAGACGCTGGGGGTGATCGTCGTCGGCGCCGATCTGGCGCGGCTGGAACGCTCCTGGGCGGGAATTTCCGATGCGGTCGCCGTGGTCGATGGCGAGGGCAAGATCATCCTCGCCACCGAGCCGCGCTGGCGGCGCATGCCGCTGGAGCAGGCGCTGGAGGTGCGCCCCGCCACCACCGCCATCGAGCGCGCCTTCCAGGTCACGGCCGACTGGACCCGCCAGCCGGCCGATGCCTGGCTGCGCGGCCAGGCGGTGCTGCAGACGGAAACTGAGATTCCCTTTCGCGGCTGGCGCATGATCATCTTCACCACCCAGGCCTCGATCCGCGAGCGGGTGAACGCGGTGCTGGCGCTGGAGATCATGGGCTTTGCGCTGCTGCTGGCCGGTGCCTTCTACCTGCAAAGCCGCCGGGCGCGGGTGCAGACCGCGGCCTATCGCCGCGAATCGGCCGATCTGCGCGCCCTCAACGCCCGCCTGACCCGCGAGATCGCCGAGCGCGAGCGGGTCCAGCACGAATTGCGCGTGGCCGAGCAGACGGTCGAGCAATCCTCGAAGCTGGCCGTGCTGGGCGAGATGTCGGCCGGCGTCAGTCACGAGCTGAACCAGCCGCTGGCGGCGATGAAAACCTATCTGGCCGGCGCGCGGCTGCTGCTGCAACGCGCCCGGCCCGAGGAGGCGCTGTCCAGCTTCCAGCGCATCGACGACCTGATCGAGCGCATGACCGCCATCACCCGCCAGCTGAAATCCTTTGCCCGCAAGGGCGGCGAGGCCTTCGAGGCCATCGACATGCGCTCGGCGGTGTCAGGGGCGCTGACGCTGATGGAGCCGCAGCTGCGCAGCCGCAAGATGGCGATCGTACGGCGGATGCCGCGCCAGCCGGTGATGGTCTATTGCGACCGCATCCGGCTGGAACAGGTGATCGTCAACCTGCTGCGCAATGCCATCGACGCCACCCGCGCCGTGCCCACCCCCCGCATCGAGATCGCGGTGGAGGAGGGGTCTCACGCCGTTCTGACGGTGCGTGACAACGGCGAAGGCGTGAAAGATCTGGAAAAACTGTTCGAGCCGTTCTTTACCACCAAGAAGCCCGGCGAGGGGACGGGGCTGGGATTGGCCATCTCCTCGGGCATCGTCACGGATTTCGGCGGCCGCCTGACCGCCTATAATGCCGATGACGGCCCCGGCGCCGTGTTCGAGGTTTCTCTGCCTCTGCACGTCGCCGAGGAAACCAGCGGGCAGGAAACGGGTTAATAGGCGTAGTCAGCGAGGACCTCATGAGCAGACCTATGACCATCGCCATCGTCGACGATGAACCGGACATGCGCGAATCGATCAGCCAGTGGCTGGTCCTGTCGGGGTTCGAGACCCAGACCTTCGCCTCGGCCGAGGAGGCGCTGAAGGTCATCACCGCCGATTGGCCCGGCGCGGTCATCAGCGACATCCGCATGCCGGGCATGGATGGCATGGCTTTCCTCAAGAGACTGATGTCGCTGGATTCCGCGCTGCCGGTCATCATGATCACCGGCCATGGCGACGTGCCGATGGCGGTCGAGGCGATGCGGCTGGGCGCCATGGACTTCATGGAAAAGCCCTTCAACCCCGAGCGGCTGACCGAACTGGCCAAGAAGGCCGCCCATACGAGGCGCATGACGCTGGAGAACCGGGCGCTGCGCCGCGACCTGTCGGATGGCGCGCAGGTCATGCAGAAGCTGATGGGGCAAAGCCCGGTGATGGACCGGCTGCGCGAGGATATCCTCGATCTGGGGCAGGCCGATGCGCATGTGCTGATCGACGGCGAGACCGGCACCGGCAAGACGCTGGTGGCGCATGCGCTGCATGCCGTCGGCCCCCGCGCCAGCCGCAAGTTCGTGGCCGTGTCCTGCGCCGCCTATGCCGACGAGGTGCTGGCGGGGCGGCTGTTCGGCCCGGTCGAGGACGGCCTGCCGGCGGTGGACGAGGTGCGCGGCGGCACCCTGCTGCTGGAGGATATCGAGGCCCTGTCCGAGCCGTTGCAGGCCCGGCTGCTGGCCTTCATCAACGAGCAGGGCGACCGGGCCGAGACCCGGATCATCGCCATCTCCAACGCCCGCGGCGAGGGCGGAAGGCTGGAAGAGGCGCTGCGCCCCGACCTGTTCTATCGCCTCTCGGCGCTGAAGATCACCCTGCCGCCGCTGCGCTCGCGCGGCGAGGACATCCTGACCCTGTTCGCCCGCATGACCGAGCAGTTCGCCGACGAATACGGCTGCGAGCCGCCGCAGGTCACCGCGCAGGAGGCCGCGCAGCTGCTCCAGGCGCCCTGGCCGGGCAATGTGCGCCAGCTGATCAACGTGGCCGAGCGCGCGGTCTTGCAGAACCGGCGCGGCTCCGGCTCCATCGCCTCGCTGCTGATGGCGGATGGCGAGGAGACCCAGGCCGCCACCACCACCGAGGGCAAGCCGCTGAAGGAATATGTCGAGAGCTTCGAGAAGATGCTGATCGACAACACCATGCGCCGCCACAAGGGCTCCATCGCCGCAGTGATGGACGAGCTGTGCCTGCCGCGCCGCACCCTGAACGAGAAGATGGCGAAATACGGGCTGCAACGCAGCGACTATCTGTGATGGAGGCGGCGGCGCTGCGGGCGCTGATCCGCACTATCCCGGACTTTCCCCGGCCGGGGGTGATGTTTCGCGACGTGACCACGCTGTTTGCCGATGCCGCCGGCTTTCGCGCCGCGATCTCGGGCCTGGCTGCGCCCTGGGCCGGTGCCGGTATCGATGCCGTGGTCGGGTTGGAGGCGCGTGGCTTCATCCTCGGCGGCGCGGTGGCCGACCGGCTGGGCTTGGGCTTCGTCCCGATCCGCAAGCAGGGCAAGCTGCCGCATGCAGTGCTGTCGGAAAGCTACAGCCTGGAATATGGCCGCGCGGTGATGGAGGTTCATGACGATGCCCTGACCCCCGGCGCGCGGGTGCTGATCATCGACGACCTGCTGGCCACCGGCGGCACCGCCGAGGCCGCCATCCGCCTCTGCCGCCGGCTGGGCGCCGAGGTCGCCGGCTGCGCCTTCGTCGTGGATCTGCCCGATCTGGGCGGTCATGCCGCGCTGCTCCGGCAGGGGGTGCCGGTCGAGGTGCTGCTGGCTTTCGACGGCGATTGACGCGGAAACGCTTGCTTTTGCGCGGGTCGCGTTGAAATCTGAACCTCGCCCGGCCGCAAGGGGGAGGCGCTGCATGAGCTATAACGAGATGTTCGATGCCGGTGCGGTGCGGCCCGCCTATGCGGCGCTGGGCGAATGGGTCGAGGCCATGCCGGCCGAGCTGCGCCAGATGAAGCAGGCCGAGGCCGAGGCGCTGTTTCGCCGCATCGGCATCACCTTTGCGGTCTATGGCGAGGGCGGCGACCCCGACCGGCTGATCCCCTTCGACATGATGCCCCGCGTGTTCGAGCAATCCGAATGGCGCCGGCTGGAGCGCGGCATCAAGCAGCGCGCCAGGGCGCTGAACGGATTTCTGGCCGATGTCTATGGCCGTGGCGAGATCATCCGTGCCGGGCGGATTCCCTCCCGGCTGGTCTATGGCAATGCCGCCTATGACCGCCATGTGGTCGGCTTCGTGCCGCCGCGCGGGGTCTATTCGCATATCATCGGCATCGACCTGGTGCGCACCGGCCGCGACGAGTTCTTCGTGCTGGAGGACAATTGCCGCACCCCGTCCGGGGTCAGCTACATGCTGGAAAACCGCGAGATCATGATGCGGATGTTTCCCGACCTGTTCCGCGGCAACCGCATCGAGCCGGTCGATGCCTATCCGGACCTGCTGCGCCGCTCCCTGGCCTCGGTGGCGCCGCGCAGATGCGAGGGCGAGCCGACCATCGTCCTGCTGACCCCCGGCCATTACAACAGCGCCTATTACGAGCACAGCTTTCTGGCCAACCTGATGGGGATCGAGCTGGTCGAGGGCCAGGACCTGTTCGTCGAGGGCGGGCTGGTCTGGATGCGCACCACCTGCGGGCCGCGCCGGGTGGACGTGATCTATCGCCGCATCGACGATGCCTTCATCGACCCGCTCTGCTATCGCCCGGATTCGGCGCTGGGCGTGCCGGGGCTGATGGATGTCTATCGCTCGGGCGGGGTGGCGCTGGCCTCGGCGCCGGGGGCCGGCGTCGCCGACGACAAGGCGATCTATACCTTCGTGCCCGAGATGATCCGCTTCTATCTCGGCGAGGAGCCGATCCTGAACAACGTGCCCACCTGGCAGGGATGGAAGCCCGACGACCTCGCCCACATGCTGGAGAACATGGCCGATCTGGTGGTCAAGGAGGTCCATGGCTCCGGCGGCTACGGCATGCTGGTCGGGCCGCAGGCCACCGCGGCCGAGGTGGCCGCCTTCGCCGCCCGGGTGCGCGCCGATCCCGGCAACTACATCGCCCAGCCGACGCTGGCGCTGTCCACCTGCCCGACCTTCGTCGAGCAGGGCATCGCGCCGCGCCATGTCGATCTGCGCCCCTTCTGCCTGTGCGGCGAGGAGGTGGCGCTGGTTCCCGGCGGCCTGACCCGGGTGGCGATGCGCGAGGGCTCGCTGGTGGTGAATTCCTCGCAGGGCGGCGGGGTCAAGGACACCTGGGTCCTGTCGGAATAGGAAGGGGGCAGGGATGCTCAGCCGCACCGCATTCAACCTGTTCTGGATGGCCCGCCAGCTGGAGCGGGCCGAGAACACCGCCCGCCTGCTGGACGTGGGCGCGCGCATCACCCTGCTGCCCAATTCGGCCGAGGGGTTCCGCAACGAATGGGATGCGCTGCTGCGCGCCTCCGGCACCGCGCAGATGTTCCTCGACCGCTACGGCACGCCGGCCAGCGACAGCATCCAGGAATTCCTGTTCTTCGACCGCGACAATCCGTCCTCGGTGGTCAACTGCCTGACCAATGCCCGCGAATCCGGCCGCATCGTGCGCACGGCGCTGACCAGCCAGGTCTGGGACGCGCTGAACGGCGCCTATCAGGATCTGCGCGCCCTGTCGGCGCGCCGCAACCGCGACCTGGGCGAGATGAGCGATTTCGTCACCCGCGCCGTGCTGGGCATCCACGGCGCCATCATCGGCACCCAGCTGCGCAACGATGGCTGGCATTTCATGCAATTGGGCTACGGGCTGGAGCGGGCCGATGCCACTGCCCGCATCCTCGACGTGAAATATTACGTGCTGCTGCCGCGGATCGAGTTTCTGGGCGGCCGCGTCGATCACTATCAATGGCAGGTGATCCTGCGGGCGCTGTCCCTGCACCGCGCCTTTCACTGGGCCTATGGCGGCGCCATCACCGCCGCCAAGGTGGCGGATTTCCTGATCATGAACCGGGAATCGCCGCGCTCGCTGCGGACCTCGATCAAGCAGAGTCTCTGCCATCTGGATGCCTTGGCCACGCGCTATGGCGACGAGGCGCCGCATGTGGCCCGCGACAGGGCGCGCCGGATGCTGGCCGCGCTGGAGGCCCGCGACGTGGACGAGATCTTCGATTTCGGTCTGCATGAATATCTGACGGCCTTCATCGGCGATGTCGCGGATGTGGCGATGCAGGTGCATGCGGATTATTTCGGCGGGAGGCCCTGACATGCGGCTGCGCATCACCCATGACACCGTCTACCGCTATGACGGGCCGGTGGCCGATCTGGTGCAGAGCCTGCGGCTGACCCCGGCGGACAATGCCGCGCAGCGCGTGGTGGATTGGCGGATCGCACTGGTCGGCGGGCGCTTCGGGGCGCGGCTGGTGGATGGCGGCGGCGACCGGGTGGAGAGCTGGACCCTGCGCGGCCCGGTGCGCGAGGTCGTGGTGGCGGTGCGCGGCCTGGTCGACACGGCCGATACCGCCGGGGTGCTGCGCGGCCATCGCGAACTGGTCCACCCGCAGGTCTATCTGCGCGACACCCCGGCGACCGCGGCCGATGCGGCCATCCGGGCGCTTGCCGACGGCACGGAGGCCGAGGGCGAGCTGGCCCTTGCCCATGCGCTGTCCGTCCGCGTGGCCGGGGCGATCGCCTATCAGCCCGGGGCCACGCATCCGGCGACCACCGCCGCCGAGGCGCTGGCCGGCGGCGCCGGCGTCTGCCAGGATCATGCACAGGTGCTGATCGCCGCCGCCCGCCATCGCGGCCTGCCGGCGCGCTATGTGCAGGGCTATCTCGCCGCCGATGCCAGCGGCGCCCCGCACGAGGCCGCCCATGCCTGGGCCGAGCTGCATGTCGGCGGGCTGGGCTGGGTGGGGTTCGACCCGGCCAATCGCTGCTGCCCGGATGCGCGCTATGTCCGCACCGGCAGCGGTTTCGACGCCCTGGACGCGGCGCCGATCCGCGGCGTGGCGGCGGGGGCGGCGCAGGGCGCGCTGAGGGTCGATCTGCGCGTCGAGCCGGTCGGCGACGGCGAAACCGCGCTGTTGCCGATGCCGGAGCCGCCGGAGATCGCCGCCGCCGGCCCGGTGGTCCTGGCCCCCGGCCCCGGCACGCCGCAGATGCAGCAATAGCGGAAATCCGCCCCGGCCGCTTGCGCCCCGGCGCCCAGCCGCTAGGTTGGCGCCGCCCGCAGCCCCTGCGCGGCCATGCAGGAGGATCGGATGCAGGAAACCACGCTGGGCCGCAGCGATGTGATCGTCAGTGATGTCTGTCTGGGCACCATGACCTTCGGCCACCAGACGCCGCCCGAGGTCGCCTTTGCCCAGATGGACCGGGCGCTGGAGGCCGGCATCGATTTCTTCGACTGCGCCGAGGTCTATCCGGTGCCCTCGCGCCCCGAAACCTTCGGCCGTTCCGAGCAGATCATCGGCGACTGGCTGCGCCGGTCCGGCCAGCGCGACCGGGTGCGCATCGCCACCAAGGTCAGCGGGCCGGGCCGCACCGTGCGCGGCGGCGCCGGCTATGACGGCGCCATCATCCGGGCCGCCATCGACGAATCGCTGGCGCGGCTGGGCACCGATCGCGTCGACCTCTACCAGTTGCATACGCCGATGCGCGGCAGCTATGCCTTTCGCCGCAACTGGGGGTTCGATCCCTCGGCCATCGACTCGGCGGCGGTGCGCGCCCATATGGAGGATGTGGTCGGCGCCGTGACCGATCTGGTCCGCCAGGGCAAGCTGCGCGCCTTCGGCGTCTCGAACGAGACCACTTGGGGCCTGCTGCGCTGGATCGACACCGCCGAGCGCCTCGGTGGCGCCCGCGTGGCCGCCATCCAGAACGAATATTCGCTGATGGACCGGAAATTCGACACCGACCTCGCCGAGGCCGCCTGCTGCGAGGAGGTCACCCTGCTGGCCTATTCGCCGCTGGCCACCGGCCTGCTGACCGGCAAATACCAGCATGGCGCGCTGCCCGCCGACAGCCGCGCCGCCTATGCGCAGGCGAAGGGCGAGGCGCCGACGCTGGGCGGCCGCCGCGTGCCCGCGGCCGAGGAGGCGGTCGCCGCCTGGCTGGGTCTGGCCGCCGAGGAGGGGCTGGACCCGGTCCACATGGCCATCGCCTTCGTGCGCCAGCGGCCGTTCCGCGCCATCCCGATCATCGGCGCCACCACGCTGGCACAGCTCGACCATATCATCGCCGGCCTCGACCTGCGGCTGACGCCCGAGCAGCTGGCCCGGATCGAGACCATCCACCGCCGGTTTCCGATGCCCTTCTGAGGGGTGGCAGCGTCGCCACCGGCGGTCTGTCTTGCCCCTGGTCCGGCCGTTCCCCTGTATCGGAAGCGGTCCGCCGTTCGGGGGTCGGGCCTGCCGGACCCTGCCCTCCGTCGATGGCCGGCCCACCAGCGTGATCGCTCCCGCCGGGTTGACCCTCGGCGCTCCCGAGACGCTCCCGGCGCGGCAGCCCGGCCTGCAAGTCGGTCGGGCCGGCCTCCGCCGGTTGCTGCGGCGCCCGCCCTCAATTGACCACCATCTCGGCATGCAGCGCCCCCGCGGCATGGATGCTCTTCAAAATCTCGATCAGGTCGCGCGGCCGCACGCCCAGCGCATTGAGCCCGGTGATCACGTCCGAAAGCGAGCTTTCGCCGGACAGTTCGGCCAGCCCGACCCCCGGCTCATGGGTGATGTCGGCGCCGCTGCGCGGCACCACCACCGTCTCGCCACTGGCGAAGGGGTTGGGCTGCACCACTTCCGGCATCTCGCGCACCCGCAGGGTCAGCCCGCCCTGCGACACCGCCACGCGCGAGATGCGCACATCCTCGCCCATGACGATGGTGCCGGAGCGGTGGTCGATCACCACCCGCGCCCGGGCCTCCGGGGTGACGGTGATATTCTCGATCCGGCTGACCAGATGCGCGGGGCTGACGCCGCCCAGCACCGACGGGTCCAGCGCCACGGTGCCGGCATCCAGCATCCGGGCCAGCCGCGCGCCCAGATCGGCGTTGATCGCCGCCTCGATCCGTGCCGCGGTGGTGAAATCGGGGTTGCGCAGCGCCAGCCGGAAGCTGGTCATGCTGGAGAAATCGAAGGCGACCTCGCGCTCGACCCGGGCGCCGGCGGGAATGCCGCCGCTGGTCGGCACGCCCTGGACGACCTGCGCCGCCTCGCCGGCCACCGAGACGCCGCCGGCGATGATCGAGCCCTGGGCGACCGCATAGACCTGGCCGTCGGCGGCGTTCAGCGGCGTCATCACCAGCGTGCCGCCGAGCAGGCTGGGCGCATCGCCGATCGCCGCCACGTTGACATCGATTTGCGCCCCGGCCCGGGCAAAGGGCGGCAGCACGGCGGTGACCATGACCGCGGCGACGTTGCGCGGCCGCATGACCTCGTCGGTCATGTTCGCACCCAGCCGCTCCAGCAGGCCGGCGAGGATTTCCTCGGTGAAGGGGGCGTTGCGCAGGCTGTCGCCGGTGCCGTTGAGGCCGACGACGAGGCCGTAGCCGACCAGATCGTTGCCGCGCATGCCGTCGAAGGCGACCAGATCCTTGATGCGCACCACGGATTGCGCCTGCGCGCTCGCCCCGATCAGCAGGGCGGCCAGGGCGATCAGCCGGAAGAGAAGGGTGCGCAGCATCACAGATACGCCGCCAGCGACAGCCGCGACATGCGGGCGGTCAGGGAATAGATCGCCTCCATCCGCGCCTCGGCCTCGGCGACGGCGGCGGCGGCCTCGTATTGATCGGCCAGGACCAGGTCGTTGCGGGCCAGTTTCAGGGCCGCGGCCTCGGCGGCGTTGCGGGTCTGGGCGCGGGCGATGGTGGCCTCGGTCGCGCCGATGTCGCCGCGCAGCAGCGAAAGCCCGGTATCGGCGGTCATCAGCCCCTCGCCGGCGGCGGCGACGATCCGGGCCTGCGCCGGCATGTCGCCCGCCCAGGGTGATTCGGCCGAGAGCGCCAGCAGGGTCATGCCCTTCAGCATCTCGCGAAGCGCGGGTGCGGTGGCATCGGCATCGAGCGCGGCGGCCTGGCCGGGGGCGATCGCCGTGGCCGGTGCGCCGGACGTGCCCCGATAGACGGTATCGGCAAAGCCGCCGCCGCCCGGCGGTGCATCGAAGAAGGCGGTGACGGCGGCGATCATCGCCTCGGCCGAGGCCGGGCTGCCGATGGCCGCGCGCGTGGCGGCCAGCAGGGTGTCGGCCGCGGGCAGCGGCGCCGCGGTGACCGCGGTGCCGGAGAACAGGTGCCGCCCGCCGACCTCGGTATTGATCTGGTTGACGATATCGGCCAGTTGCTGGCGCGCCTGCACGGTCGTGGCGGCCAGGGATTCATGGGAGGGCGTGGTGCCCACCTGCACCAGCGCCGGGCCGAGGGCGCGCGCCACCGTCTGCATGGCCTCGAGGCTGCGCTGCATGCTGCCGGCGCGATGGCCGAGTTCGGTGCCGCTCTGACCATAGGCATCGAGGGTGGCCAGCCGCGCCTCGATCCGGGCGAGGGGGCGGGTATCGCCGCCCAGCGCACCGGGGATGTCGGCGTGAAGGCCGCTGGTCAGTTCGCGCATGCGGGCGGTCAGCTCGGCCTTGGTGGCGATATTGGCCTGGCGCAGCAGCAGGTTGCGGGACAGGTCGCCGATCGAGGTCAGGGGCATGGTCAGATCTCCAGCAGGGTGTCGAGCATGCTGTCCGCCGCCCGGATCACCCGGGCATTGGCGGCATAGGCCTGTTCGAGGGCGAGAAGGCGCTGCAATTCGGCATCGGTATCGACGCCATCGGCGGCCAGCGACTGGCGCAGGGCCTGGCCGTGGCTGGTCTGGCTGGCGAGGCCGGCCTCGCTGCGCAGGCGGGCGGTGGAGGCGGCCGCCGAGAGGTCGGTGGCCAGCCCCTCGGCGCTGCGCGGGGTGCCGGGGGTGACCAGCGGCGCGCCGGAGCGGGGCGCATGCAGGGCGGCCAGCATGGCGTCGAGCAGGCCGGCATCCCCGGGCGCGCCGGCGGCGGTCGCATAGAGCCCGTCGCGCAGGTGCCGGGTGGCGCCGCCCCGGGACGGGTCGACGGCGGCGTTCAGCGTCAGGCGCTGCGCGAGGCCGGCGGCCGGCGGCGGCGTCACCGCGGCGCCGGCATCGGTGAACAGCCCGGCCGCACCGGCGGCGATGCTGCCATCCGGGCCGCCGGCGGCAAAGCGGGCGGCGAGGTCGGCGGCCAGCTGGTCGGCCTGGGCCTGCATCGCCGGGGCGAGCGTGTCGCGGATGGCGAAGCTGGCACCGAGGCGGCCGCCGGCATAGAGCTGCATCTGGTTGGCGGTCTGCGGCCTTCCGTCGATGCTCAGATAGGCGAGATCGCCATTGGCGGCGTCCATGGCCGGGGTGATGACGGCGGCATGGTCAAAGGTGATCTGCGCCGGCTGCCAGCCATCGAGCAGGGCCGCGCCGCCGGCCGTGAACAGCGAGACGGTGCCGTTGTCGCGGGCGGCCTCGCGCAGAGGGACGATCTCGGCGATGCCGTCGATGCTGCGCTGGCGGGCATCCTGCAGCGCGGCGGTGTCGCGGCCCGCGGTCGCCTCGGCCAGGATGGCGCGGTTGAGGCGCGCGACCTCGGCCAGGCCGGCATTCAGTTGGACGACATCGCGGGCGATGGCGTCCTCGGCCGCCTGCCGGGCGTCCTGGGCCGTGGTGCCGATGCCGTTGATGGCACCGGCGAGGTCGGTGGCGGCGGCCAGCACCTCGGCCAGGCGCAGGTCGCTTTCCGGCAGGGCGGTGGCGCGGATCAGTGCGCTTTCCAGGCCGGCGACGCGGTCGGACAGGGCCGTGCCGCTGCCCGGGGTACCGATGGCGGCCTCGATGGAGGTCGACCATTCGGCCAGGGTGGCGGCATGGGCGGTGCCGGCGGCGGCAAGGCGGACCTCGCCCAGCAGGCCGGTGCTGACCCGGCGGGCGATGCCCTCGATGCGCACGCCGGCGGCATGCGGGCTGCCGGAGAGCTGCAACTCTCGCCGGCCATAGCCCTCGGTCGTGGCATTGGCGATGTTGCTGCCGACCAGCTCGGTGGCCCGTGCGACGGCGCCGAGGCCGGAGGCGGCGGCGGTCAGGGCGGATGCGAGGCTCATGGCACGGACCCTCCTTGGTCGGTCAGCGTTTGAGGTTCGAGGTTTCCTGCAACATCTCGTCCACGGTCTGGATGACCTTGGCGTTGGAGGAATAGGCGCGCTGGGTCTGGATCAGCCGGGTCAGTTCGGCCGCCACATCGGTGGCCGAACCTTCCAGCGCGTGGCCCAGCACCGAGCCGGTCGGCCCGTCGCCGGCATCCCACAGGAAGAACGCCCCCGATTCATGCGAGACCTGGTAGGTCTGGTCGCTGGCGACCGTCAGGCCGTTCACGTTCGGCACATCGACCAGCGGCACCTTGTAGAGGGTGCGCACGAAGCCGGTGTCGTAAGTGGCAGTGACCAGCCCGGCCTCGTCCACCGCCAGGCCGACGAACAGGCCGGCCGGGGCGCCGTTGCGGCCGATCGCCTGCTGGACGCGGTCGCCGATCTGGGTCAGGCCGTTGGCCTGGCCGGGCACACCGACCCGCATGGTGATGGTGCCGCCGGCCACCGCCAGCGGGATCGTGCCCGCCACCGGATCATAGGCGCCGCCGGCCAGCGCCGTGACCGAGGCGATCGAGCCGCCGCCGGTCATGGAATCGTCGAAGCTGAGCGCATAGCGCCCGATCACCGATTCGTCGCCCGCGGTCGCCGGATCGTCGGCGGTGGCGGAATCGCGGATGGTCATGGTCCAGGCATTGCTCTTGCCGCTGGCATGGCCAAGTTCGGGGGCGAAATCGACCACCAGCTTCTCGGCCGTGCCGAGATTGCCGAAATATTCGATGGTGAACGGGATCGGGTCGCCATGGGCGCTGGAATCCGTCGCCGTGGCCGGCAGGTTCAGGCCGAGGTCGATGGTGGTGGTCGGGTTGGCGGCGGCCTGGGCGCGGTTGACGACGATCGGCTGCAGGCCGGCGGCGCTGTCGCGCACCGGTGCCGCAAAGCTGCCATCGGCATTGGCGCGCCAGCCCATCAGCACCAGCCCGCTTTCCGTGCGCAGCACCCCGTCCTCGTCCAGCCGGAAGGCGCCGGTGGTGGTCATGGCCAGCGGATACTGGCTGGCCCGGTCCAGCGATTCGAGGCGGGTGACCGGCAGCATGCCGGTGCCGCTGACCGCGAGGTCCAGCGGATGGTCGGTGGTGACCAGCGGCCCGCGCTGCTCGATCACCCGGGTCGCGCTGACCCGCACACCGCCGGCGGTATAGGTGCCCTGGCCCGCGGCCTCCCCGATCACCAGGCTGTTGAAGACGACATCCGCCCGCTTGTAGCCGTTGGTCGAGGCATTGGCGATATTGTCGGCGATGGTGGCGAGGCGGGTCGAGTTGGCGAACAGCCCGGCCACGCCGGCATTCATGGAAGACGAGATCGACATTGCGGCACCTGTGCTGAGTCGCGTTTCCGGCAGTCTTGCCGGCGGATTGTTAACATCGGCCTAACGGCGGCCGGCCTATCGCAGCAAAATCACCTCGACCCGGTTGTTGGCGGCATCCATCGGGTTCTGGCTGCGGTTGCGGCGGTCGCCATGGGCGGTCACCCGCTGCGTGCGCTGGGCGGGAATGCCGGCGCCCTCGATCAGCGCCCGCACCGCATGCGCGCGCTGGCCCGAGAGCGGCCAGGCCGGATTGTCGGCGAGCACCGCGCTGACCCCGGCGACATGGCCGGAATAGGCCAGGTCGTTGCGGGTCCGCGCCAGCGCATTGGCGACGATCCGCGCCAGTTCGCGCAGGGCCGGTGTCGGCTCGGCCGTGTCGCCGACGAACAGCGCCGCGTCGGTCAGATCGCCCAGTTCGATCACCAGCCCCTCGTCGGTGAGGCGGGTGACGACATGGCGCAGAAGCGCCCGGTTCTCCATCGACTCCGCGCCGGCGGCCTTCAGCGCCGCCTCCACCGCCTGCGCGAGCGCGGCGAGGGCGTCGGGGGTCGCCTCCACCCCTTCCGTCGGCGGGCTGGGCGGGGTGTCGCGCCCCTCCAGCGTATCGGCGCCGCCGTTGCGCTGGTGGATCAGCGTCGGGTTGAAGTAATCCGCCAGCCCGGCCCGCTGCTTTTCCGTGGTGGCGTTCAGCAGCCACAGCAGCAGGAAGAACGCCATCATCGCGGTGACGAAATCGGCATAGGCCACTTTCCAGGCGCCGCCGTGATGGCCGGCCGCCGCCACCTTCTGGGTCTTGCGGATGATGATCGCGGGTTGGTTCTGCCCCTCCGGCATGATGCGGCCTTTCCTGCATGTCCGGCCGCAGGCTGCGCCAGGCCGCCCGCCAGAACCAGTTAATGCGAAAAATGCCGTCTATTTTCCGGCGCGGATCAGGGCGGCGGCGCGCTCGGCGATCATCACCACCGGCGCATTGGTGTTGCCGGAGGTGATGCGCGGCATCACCGAGGCATCGGCCACCAGCAGGCCCTCGACCCCGCGCAGCCGCAATTGCGGGTCCACCACCGCGTCCGGGCCGGCGCCCATCGCGGCGGTGCCGACCGGGTGGAAGATGGTCGAGCCGATGCGGCCGGCGGCCTCGGCCAGGGCGGTGTCGTCGTCGCCGGTGCCGGGCTCGGGCATGAATTCCTCGGGGGCGTAACGCGCCATCGGCGGCGCACGCATGATGCGGCGGGTCAGCCGGATCGCCTGCGCCGCCACCAGCCGGTCGCCCGGCGTCGAGAGGTAATTCGGGGCGATTTCCGGGGCCTGCATCGGGTCCGGCGAGGCGATGCGCACCCAGCCGCGGCTTTCCGGGCGCAGGTGGCAGACGCTGGCGGTGATGGCGTCGAAACCGTGCAGGGGCTGGCCGAAGGCCGGCAGCGACAGCGGCTGGACGTGATATTCCAGGTCGGGCGTCGCCACCTGCGGGCCGGAGCGGGTAAAGGCACCGAGCTGGCTGGGCGCCATGCTCATCGGTCCGCGCCGGGTCAGCGCATAGTGCAGGCCGATGCGGGCCTTGCCGGGCCATGTCGCCGCCAGCCGGTTCAGGGTGCGGGTGCCGGTGACCTTCCAGGCACAGCGGATCTGCAGGTGGTCCTGGAGGTTCTCGCCCACCGGGGCGTCGCGGATGACCGGAATTCCCATCTCCTGCAACAGCTTGCCGGGGCCGATGCCGGAGAGTTGCAGGATCTGCGGGGTGCCGATGGCCCCGGCCGACAGCACGACCAGCGGGGCGCGCAGCACCCGGCGGTCACCGCCGGCGACGATGTCGACGCCGGTGGTGCGGCCGTCCTCGATCAGCACCCGGCAGACCTGCGCCCCGGTCAGGATCTGCAGGTTCGGCCGCCGCCGGGCCGGGTTGAGGAAGGCGCGGGCCAGCGAATGCCGCAGCCCGCCGCGCTGGGTGACGCGGAAATAGCCGACGCCCTCGTTGTCGCCGGTGTTGAAATCCTCGCTGGCCGGGATGCCGACCGCCTGCGCCGCCCGCGCCCAGTCGTCGAGGATCGGCCAGCGCAGCCGCTGGCGCGACACCGACCAGGGACCGGCATCATTGTGGAACGGCGAAGCGCCGTCGCTGTAACCCTCGGATTTCAGGAAGAAAGGCAGCACCTCCTCCCAGCTCCAGCCGGTGCAGCCCATCTGCGCCCAGCCGTCGTAATCCGCCGCCTGGCCGCGCAGGTAGAGCATGCCGTTGATCGAGGACGAGCCGCCCAGCACCCGCCCGCGCGGATAGAGCAGGCTGCGGCCCTCCAGCCCCGGCTCGGGCCGGGTCTTGTAGAGCCAGTCGGTGCGCGGATTGCCGATGCAGTAGAGATAGCCGATGGGAATGTGAATCCACGGATAGCTGTCGCGGCCGCCGGCCTCGATCAGGGTGACGCGGCGCGTGGCATCCTCGCTCAGCCGCGCGGCCAGCACGCAGCCTGCGCTGCCGCCGCCGACGATGATCACGTCGCTGCCGGTTTCCATCGCCCCCTCCCCGTCGCCCCCATCGGGCTCCCTCGGCCCGAGCCTAGCGCGCCGCCGCCGCCGCACAAGGCCGCATCCGGCGAAAACCCGCGCGGCGGCCGGCCTTCCGGGCAACAACTGCCGGCAAATGCGGGGCCGGGCGGCGGCAATCCCTTGATGCCCTGCACCCGCCCGCTATCTTGCCAGCATGAACGGGACCGGAGATTTCGATCTGGAAACCGGTGCGGGGCTGGTGGCCTGTCCGCGCTGCGACGCCCTGCATCGCGAGGTCGATATCGAGGATGGCGACCGGCTGCGCTGCATCCGCTGCGGCGCCCTGCTGGCCAGCCCGCGGGCCGGCGCCTTCACCCGGGTGGTGGCGCTGTCGCTGACCACGGTGGTGCTGATGGTGGCGGCGGTGTTCTTTCCCTTCCTCGAGATCTCGCGCATGGGTTTTGGCAATGCCACCTCGCTGTTCGGGGTGGCGATGGCGTTCTCGCAGGGCTGGCTGATGCCGCTGGTGCTGGCGGTGCTGGGCATGATCGTGGCGCTGCCGATGCTGCGGGCGGGGCTGCTGATCTATGTGCTGGCGCCGATGGCCGGCGGCGGCCGGCCGCTGCGCCACGCCGCCACCGCCTTCCGCCTCTCCGAGGAGATGCGCCCCTGGTCGATGGCCGAGATCTTCGTCATCGGCACCTCGGTGGCGCTGGTCAAGGTGGGCGGTCTGGCCAGGGTCAGCTTCGGCCCGGCCTTCTGGGCCTTCTGCGCGCTGATCGTGGTGGTGGCGCTGAGCAACCTGTTCACCTCCGCCACCACCATCTGGGATGCCATCGAGGATGGTGGGCTGCGCACCGATGGCCGCGAGCGGATGGTGCATCCCGGCCGGTCCCCGGAGGCGCGCTCGTGAGGCGGCCGGAGCTGCGGCCGCGGCTGTCGCCGCTGGCCTCGCGCGAGGCGGCGCCGGTGCCCACCGCGCATCGCGCCGGGCTGGTCGGCTGCCGCCGCTGCGGCCGGGTCTGGCCCGAGGCGCAGGCGCGCTGCGACCGCTGCGGCAGCCGCCTGACCCCGCCCGACCGGCGCGGCCTGCAGGCGGTCTGGGCCTGGATGGCGGCCGGGATCATCGCCTATATCCCCGCCAACCTGCTGCCGATGCTGTCCACCCACACCTTCATGGGCCTGCAGGGCACCAGCGAGGCCACCATCCTGCGCGGCGTGGTCGAACTGGCGAAATACGGCAATTACGGGGTGGCGGCGATCGTCTTCACCGCCTCGGTGGTGGTGCCGCTGACGAAATTCGTCATCATCGGCTGGCTGGCCACGGTGGCCGGGCGGCGGGCCACGCTGGCCGGGGCGCGCCGCCGGCTGATCGCCTACGAGATCGTCGAGTTCATCGGCCGCTGGTCGATGATCGACGTGTTCGTGGTCGCCATCCTGTCGGCGCTGGTGCAGCTGGGCCTCATCGCCTCGATCCGGCCGGGGCCGGCGGCGGTGTGCTTTGCCCTCTCGGTTGCCTTCACCATGCTTTCCGCGCAAAGCTTTGACCCGCGATTGATCTGGCGTGGCCTGCCCCTGCGCGAGAAACAGGACAGGACTGCCCCATGACCGACATCCCGCCGCCGCAGCGAGACGACGCGGACGCCGAGACCGCGGCCCGCAGCCCCGCCGCCTCCGGCCTGCGCCCGGCCGAGCCGGTGGCCCGGCGCCGCCGGCCGCCGCCGATCTCGCTGATCTGGCTGGTGCCGATCCTGGCGCTGCTGGTCACCGCCGGCCTGGCCTGGAATGCGCTGGCCTCGCGCGGGCCGGTGATCTCGGTCAGCTTTGCCGATGCCACCGGCATCACCCCCGGCGAGACCACGCTGAAATTCCGCGAGGTCACCGTCGGCAAGGTCGAGACCGTGCGCTTCACCGACGATCTCGACCGGGTGGTGGTGGACATCCGCGTCGATCCGGCCGTCGCCGTCCATATCGGTGCGGATGCCTCGTTCTGGGTGGTGCGGCCGCAGGTGACCACCTCCGGGATCTCGCGGCTGGACACGGTGCTGACCGGCACCTTCATCGAGGGCGACTGGACCGCCGCGCCCGCGGGGCCGCGGCCGGATCTGTTCCTGGGCATGGACCGGCCGCCCCTGATCCGCAGCGGCGACCAGGGCACCTGGATCGTGCTGTCGTCCCCGGATGCCGGCGGCCTCAGCGACGGCGCGCCGGTGCTGTTTCGCGGCCTCGATGTCGGGCGGATGGAGAATCTGCGCCTCTCGGCCGATGACGAATCGGTGCTGGTCGACGTGTTCATCGAGGCGCCCTATGACGCCCGCCTGACCACCGCCACCAGCTTCTGGGACGTGTCGGGCTTTTCGGTGTCGCTGGGCACGCAGGGGCTGGCGCTGGACGTGAACTCGGTGGCGACGCTGCTGCAGGGCGGGGCGGAATTCGCCACCTTCGCCTCGGGCGGGGCGCCGGTGGCGCCGGGGCATGTGTTCCGCCTCTATCCCGACCGCAAGAGTGCCGAGGCCGGCACCCCCGCCGATGACGAGGCCGGGCAGCTGCGGGTGACCATCCTGCTGCCGGGCGATCTGCGCGGGCTGGTGCAGGGGGCGGATGTGCAGTTCGGCGGCGTCGGCGTCGGCCGGGTCAGCGACCTTGCGGTGACGGTGCCGCAGACCGGGCCGGATGCCGGCAAGGCCATGCAGGCGGTGACGCTGGCGCTGTCGCCCTCGCGTCTCGGCCTGCCGGCGGGCGCCGAGGCCGAGGGCATGGACTGGCTGGCCGAGCGGGTGCGGGCCGGGCTGAGGGCGCGGGCGGTCTCGGGCGGCTTCCTGGGGATGTCGGTGATCGTGCAGCTGGTCGAGCTGCCCGATGCGCCGCCGGCCGTGCTGGACCGCGCCGGCCTGCCGCACCCGATGCTGCCCACCACCGACAGCGACGTGCAGGACATCGCCGGCACCGCCCAGGGCTTCCTGACCCGCATCGGCAGCCTGCCGCTGGACGAGACGCTGAAGGCGGCGCAGGACATGATGAACGCCATCACCACCATCGCCTCGTCCGAGGATACCCGCGCCATTCCGGCCTCGGCCCGCGCGGTGCTGGACGAGATCGACGCCACCTCCGGCGAGATCCGCGCCATCGCCACCGAGCTGCGCGAGCAGGGCGCCGCCGGCAAGCTGAGCCATGCGCTCGATTCCACCTCCGAGGCGATGGATGCGGTGCGCGTCGCCGCCGACGAGATCCCCGACATGGTCGACAAGGTCGAGGCCACCGCCGATGACGTGCAGTCCATTGACTACGAGGGGCTGGGCCGCTCGGTGCAGGAACTCAGCGACAGCGCCACCGCCCTGGTCGAGGATCTGCGCGCCATGCTGGGCACCGAGGATGCTGCCGAACTGCCCAAGAACCTCTCCGATACGCTGAAGGCGGCCTCGGCGCTGCTGACGGAGTTGCGCGAGGGCGGCGCGGTCGGCAATCTCAATGCCATGCTCGATTCGGCCCGTGCCGCCGCCGACAGTGCCGGCGAGGCCATGCGCGGCCTGCCCGACCTGACCGGCCGCGCCCGCGCCCTGATTGCCCGGGCCGAGACCGTGGTTGCCGCCTACGGCGCGCGGTCGACCTTCAATACCGAGATGCTGGCCTTGATGCGCGAGATGCGCCGCGCCTCGGCCAGCTTCGGCTCGCTGGCCCGCATGATCGAGCGCAATCCCCGCGCCTTCATCCTGGGGCGCTGAGATGATCCCGCAAAACAGAGGTGTCCCGATGCGAACCCTGTCCCTGGCGCTGCTGGTGCTGCTGGCCGGCTGCTCCAACCCGATGAAGACCGGGCGCTACCTGATCGAGGCGCCGCCGGCGGCCCGCGAATTGCCCAACCGCATCGGCACCGCGGAACTGCTGGAGGTGTCGCTGCCCGAATATGCCGCCGCCGGAGAGGTCGCCTGGCAGAGCGCGGATGGCGCGGTGCGTGCCGGCGGGCGCGAGCTCTGGGCCGACGACCCCAAGCGCGCGGTCAGCCTGACGCTGGCACGGGCGATTTCCGATGTTTCGGGGGCCACGGTCATCGCCGAACCCTGGCCGCTGGCCGAGCCACCCCGGCACCGGCTGGATGTCCGGGTCGAGCGGGCGCTGGCCGGGTCCGACGGGGTTTACCGTCTATCGGGGCGCTATTTCCTGTCGGATGAGCGGCTGTCGGGCAGCAATCTGGCGCGCAGCTTCGACATCCGCGTGCCGCTGGCCGGCGAGGGGCCGGGGCCGATCGCGCAGGCGCAGGCGGCGGCCTTGGGCCGGCTGGCCCGGCAGATCGCGGCGCTGGGCGGGCCGGGAACCGCGGTGGTCACCTCGGCGCCGGCGGCGCCGCCGGTGATCGACCCGTTCGACCTGCCGCCGCTGGAAGGGCTCTAGCCCGCCGGCTCCAGCGCCGCCAGCAGCGCGTCATGCAGGGGCTGGCCGGCGACGATCAGCCCATCCACCTGCGGATGCGGATTGTTGAAGCGCATGGCCGCCCCGTGCCGGTCCGAGACCGCCGCCCCGGCGCGCTCGGCGATCAGGCTGGCGGCGGCCACGTCCCATTCCCAGGTCGGTCGCAGCGACAGCGCCCCGTCGAACCGGCCCTGCGCCGCCAGGCACAGCCGCCAGGCCAGCGAGGGCCGGAACTCGCGCCGGAACTCCGGCACCACGCCGCCGCGCCACAGTGCCGCATTCATCGCCGCCTTGTTGGCCAGCACCCGCGCGCCGGGCAGGGGGTGACGGGTGGCGGCGATCGGCTCGCCGTTCAGCAGCGCGGCGCCCCCGGCGGTGGCGCTGTAGGTCAGGCCCAGCACCGGCAGATGCACCACGGCGGCGACCACCGCGCCGCCCTCGACCACGGCGATGGCATGGGAGAACCCCTCCTGCCCCTCGATGAAGGCGCGGGTGCCGTCGATGGGGTCGAGGATGAAGCTGCGCGCCGCCGCCTGCCGCGCCGCCGGGTCGTCGGGCGATTCCTCCGACAGCCAGCCATAGCCCGGCCTCGCCCCCAGCAGCGCCCGCGCCAGCGCCTCGTTGACGGCAAGGTCGGCCTCGGTGACCGGGCCGAGGCCGCCGCCCTTGTCCCAGACCTTCGGCTGGCGCCGCCAATAATGGCGGGCGATGCGGCCGGCCTCCTCGGCCGCCTCGGTCAGCAGCACCAGCTCGTCGATGGCGGGCGGCGCTGCCATCACGCCCCCGCCACGGTCAGCCCCTCGACCAGCAGGCTGGGAACCGAGGCGCTGCGGAAGGGGCGCGCGTCATTGGCGGCGATCATCCGCGGCAGGAATTCGCGCAGGTTGCCGGCGATGGTGCATTCGTTGACCGGCCAGGTGATGCGCCCGCCCTCGACCCAGAAGCCGGCGACGCCGCGCGAATAGTCGCCGGTGGTGGCATTGACCGAGGCGCCGAGAAAGCCGGTCACCACCAGCCCGCGGCCCATCTGCGCGATCAGCTCGTCGCGGCTGGCGGTGCCGGGGGTCAGCACCACGTTCGACACCGAAGGTGAGACCGGGCCGCCGACGCCGCGCACGGCATTGCCGGTCGGCGGCAGCCCCAGCTTGCGCGCCGACGCAAGGTCCAGCAGCCAGCCGGCCAGCACGCCGTCGCGGATCAGGGCACGCTCGCGGGTCGGCAGGCCCTCGGCATCGAACAGGCGCGAGCCGGGATAGCGCGGCCGGTGCGGCATCTCGGTCAGGCTCATCGCCTCGGGCAGGACCTGCGTGTCCATGGCATCGCGCAGCCAGCTGGCGCCGCGGGTGATGGCGCGGCCGTTGATCGCCGACAGCACATGCCCGATCAGCGAGGCGCTGATGCGTTCGTCGAACAGCACCGGCACCGCGCCGGTGGGCGGACGCCGGGCGCCGGCGCGGGCCAGCGTACGCTCCGCCGCCAGCGCGCCGATCTCCCCGGGTGCCGGCATGTCGTCGAGGAAGACGCGTGTCTCCGCCGCCCAGTCGCGCTCCATCCCGGTGCCCTCGCCGGTGATGGCGACGACCGAGAGCCCGTGCAGGCTGTGCTGGTGCCCGCCGGAAAAGCCGTTCGAGGCGCAGGACCACTGGCCCGAGCGCGAGAAGCTGGCCGAGGCCGCCTCGACCTGGCGGATGCCGGCGGCGGCGCGGGCGGCGGCCTCGGCGGCCAGCGCGCGCTCCTCCAGCGCCAGCGGCGCCGGGCCGGGCCCGGGGTCGGCGGTCTCCAGCCGGGTCAGGTCACGGTCGCGGGCCAGCTGGCCGGGCTCGGCGAGGCCGAGCATGTCGTCGACGGGTGCCTCGCGCGCCATGGCCACGGCGCGCTCGGCCATCTCGGCCAGGGTCTCGGGGCGGGCATCGGCGGCAGAGACGATGGCCTGCCGCCCCCCGACCAGCACCCGCAGCCCGATCTCGATGGCATCGGCGCGCTCGGCCGCCTCCAGCGCGCCGTCGCGGATGGTTACCGAGACCGCATCGCCGCGCGCGGCGATGGCATCGGCCTCGGAGGCGCCGGCGGCCAGGCCCGCATCCACCAGATCCTGCGCCAGCCGCGCCAGTGCGGTCAGGTCGATGGTCTCGTCGGGGCGGGGGGTGCTGTCGGTCATGCTGGGGCCTTTGTCTGTCGCCGCATCGCGCCACCCCGGAATGCCGGCTGGCACGGCGGTTTGCAAGGGCGGGAACGGAAAGGCGGGCCGGGGCAGCACCCCGACCCGCCCGGGTCAGCCTGCCGGGGCAGGTCCTATTTCAGCTGCATGCCATTGGCAAAGATGCTGCCGTCTTCCTTCATCTCCAGCGTGGTCTGCAGGGTGTCCTCCTGCCCGTCGACGGGCTTGGCGAACATCATCAGCATCATGCGCATGCCCTGCACGTCCTCGTTGGTGACGAAGCCGGCGGTGACCAGCTTGTCCATCAGCCCGTTCAGGCCCTTGTATTCGGCGTTCAGGGTGCCGACCGCGACCTCGACATTCGCCGGATCGGGGAAGCTGACCGTGCCGTTGGCGGTGGCGCTGGCCCCCACCGCCGCCAGCGCCAGCTGGTTCAGCGTGAACGAGACCGGGCTGATCGGGCTGTCATCCATACCCATGTCGTCCATCCCGTCCATGTCATCCATGCCGTCCTCGGCCGCGGCCTTCTCGGCCAGGGTCAGCAGGTCCTCGTGCACCAGCAACTCGCCGGTGAGGTCGAGGTCCAGATTGGCCGGGTCATGCGGCAGGGCGCCCTGCTGGTCGATCACCCCCCAGATGGCATCGTTCAGGGTCAGGTCGCCCAGCGAATAGGCCAGCTTGAACGGTTGCGGCTCCTCGGAACCCAGCAGCGGGAACTGGATGTCGAAGCTGACCGCGCTCAGCGCCACCTGCACCGGGAACGGAATCTCGCCGCCCTCCAGGCTGTAATCGAGATCGGTCAGGTCGCCCTGATAGTTCAGCCGGCCGCCTTCCAGCCCGAAATCCACCGAGCCGGTGCCCGAGGTCATCGCCAGGCTGGTATCGCCCTCGGTGGCCGAGGTGACGGCCAGGTCCATGCTCAGCGAGGCGAAGCTGCCCTTGCCGGCCAGCACGGCGCCGGCGCGCAGCGCCTCGGCCAGGGCGGAGGCGCTGCTGCTGTCATGGCCTTCGGGGAAATCCGACTGCGAGGAGAATTCCGACGCCCCCAGCTCGAACTCGCCCTTAACGCTGCCCTCGCCCTCCGGGTCGACCATGTCGATGGTGCCGGTGATGCTGCCGATGCGGCTCTCGGTGGTGACGTTCAGCCCGCCGAGAAAGGTGTTGCTGCTGTCCAGATCGTGCAGGGTCATGGTGAAGGGGGTGCCGCCGAAGCTACCGTCCTCCACGTCCAGCCTGGTCAGGGTGATCACGGCCTCGGCGCCCTTGGTGGTGTCCACCTGGCGGCCGCCATCCTCGCGCGAGATGGTCTCGAGGCCGGTGAGGTCCAGCGTGCCCTCGATGGTCATGTCGACGCTCTCGCCGGCATCCATGGTCTTGCCGGTAAAGGCGAAGCTGGCCGGGTCCGGGTATTCGGTGCGCACATCGGCGCCGCCGGTCTGGCTCATGCGGATGGTCGGCAGGGTGATGGTGGTATGGGTGCCGACCTTCTCGTCGGCCATGCTCAGCACCACGTCCTTCAGGGTCAGCGCGTCGCCGCCGCCCTCGCGGCTGCCGATGGCGACCTCATAGCCGCTGCCGGCCATGTAGGTTTCCCATGCGTCCCACACCTGGTCGGCGGTCAAGGAGAAGGCGGCCGGGGCCGTCGCCACGAGCAGGGCGATGGTCGAGCTTGTCAGTCGCAGTATCATGTCCATACTTTCCAGAGCGGGTGAAAGGGTATCGCACGCAGGGGTTTCACGTTTATACGCCTGTTCCGGCCATCGCGCCACGACCAAAGCAGACGGGAGTCAACGCAATGATCCGGGAACGGTTCGATGGAAATCTGACGATTCTGACCCTGGACCGCCAGGACAAGCGCAATGCGCTGACCGGCGCCATGCTGGCAGATCTGACCGCCGCCCTCGACCGCGCCGAGGCGCGGGGCGCGGCGGCGGTGATCCTGACCGGGGCCGGGCCGGTCTTCTCGGCCGGGGCCGATCTGGACGAGGCCCGCGCCGGCCTGGCCACCTCGCCGCTGTGGGAGGCGCTGTCGGCGCGCGTGGCGGCGATGCCCTGCCTGACGGTGGCGGCGCTGAACGGCACGCTCGCCGGCGGCGCCTTCGGCATGGTGCTGGCCTGCGACATCCGCATCGGCGTGGCGCGGGCGGGGTTCTTCTATCCGGTGATGAAGCTGGGCTTTCTGCCGCAACCCTCGGACCCGGCCCGGCTGGCGGCGCTGATCGGTCCGTCGCGGGCGCGGATGATCCTGATGGCCGGCGCCCGCATCGGCGCCGAGGAGGCGCTGGCCTGGGGGCTGCTGGACCGCATCGTGCCGGCCGACGACCTGCTGGCCGAGGCCCGCGCCCTCTGCGCCGCGGCGCTGGAGGCGCCGGCGGGCCATGCCAGCGCGATCAAGGCCATGATGAACCGATAGAGCCGGCCGGCCATGCTTTCCCCCGTTCCTGCGGCCCCTGGGCCGACGAATCGGGTATGCCATGGCAGGGGTGAAGAAAGCGTTGACGGCGGCCCGGATCAGTCGCGGCGGCCGAACAGCCGCTCGATATCCGCCAGCTTCAGCTCGATCCAGGTCGGGCGGCCGTGATTGCACTGGTCGGCCCGCGGTGTGCGCTCCATCTCGCGCAGCAGGGCGTTCATCTCCTCGGCATTCATCCGCCGCCCGGAGCGCACCGAGCCGTGGCAGGCCATCGACGACAGCACCGCATCCACCCGTGCCTGCAGCCGGTCCGAGGCGCCCTGATCGGCCAGATCGTCGAGGATGTCGCGCAGCAGCCTGCGTACATCCAGCCGCGACAGCAGCGCCGGGATCTCGCGCACCGCCACCGCCCCGGCGCCGAACCCTTCCAGATGCAGGCCCAGCCGCGCCAGGTCCGGCGCCAGTTCCAGCAGCCGCGCGGCCTCGGCCTCGCTCAGCTCGACGATCTCGGGCAGCAGCAGCGCCTGCGAGGGGATGGCGCGGGCGGCGGCCTGGGCCTTGAGGCGTTCATAGACCAGCCGTTCATGCGCGGCATGCTGATCGACGATCACCATTCCGTCGCGGGTCTGGGCGATGATATAGTTCTCGTGCAGCTGCGCCCGGGCCGCGCCCAGGGGCGCATCCTCCGGCGGGGCGGTTTCCGGCACCGGCTCCATCCGCGCTGACGCCTCGGCAAAGCCCGGCGCCAGCGGGGCGGCCAGCGGCGCCTGGAGGTCGAAGGCTGTGCGGATGGCGGGTGCCGAGGGGCGGGGGTCGGGCGTCCAGCCCGGCCGCATCGCCGCCAGCGTCGCCTGCGCGCCGGTGGTGGTGGCCCGCGCCCCGGTCCCGGCCAGGGCATGGCGCAGGGATGCCACCACCAGCCCGCGCGCGGCATCGGGCTGGCGAAAGCGCACCTCGGCCTTGGCGGGATGCACGTTCACGTCCACCTCATGCGGCGGACAGTCCACGAACAGCACCGCCGCCGGGTGCCGGCCCGAAGGTAGCACGTCGAAATAGCCCGCCCGCAGCGCCCCGGTCAGCAGCTTGTCGCGCACCGGACGGCGGTTGACGAACAGATGCTGGGCAACCGCGGCGCCGCGCGAATAGGTCGGCAGCGCGGCGAAGCCCGACAGGCGCAGCCCGTCGCGGCCGGCCTCGATCGGGATGGTGTTGTCCACGAACTCGGCCCCCATGACCCCCCGCAGCCGCCGGGCCAGGGCGTCGAACAGCTCGCCCTGCTCGGCATCGGCACGAAACAGCAGCCGCCCCTCGGCCTCGTCGGTGAGGGTGAAGCCGACGCCCGGCTCGGCCATGGCCAGACGGCGCACCACGTCGACCACGGCCTGGGTCTCGGCGCGTTCGCCGCGCAGGAATTTCAGCCGGGCGGGGGTGGCGAAGAACAGGTCGCGCAGCTCGACCGTGGTGCCGGGATTGGCCGCCGCCGGGCGCACCGGGCCGATGCGGCCGCCCTCGATGGCGATGGCGGCGCCCTCGGCGCCGGGCGGGCGCGAGGTGATGGTCAGCCGCCCGACCGCGCCGAGGCTGGGCAGGGCCTCGCCGCGAAAGCCGAAGCTGCGGATGTCGAGCAGGTCGCTGCCGTCGATCTTGGAGGTGGCATGCCGGGCCAGCGCCAGCGGCAGTTCCGCCGCCGCCATGCCGCAACCGTCGTCGCGCACCCGGATCAGCGCCTTGCCGCCCTGCGCGATGCTGATGTCGATGCGCCGCGCCCCGGCATCGAGCGCGTTCTCGACCAGTTCCTTGACCGCCGAGGCCGGGCGCTCGACCACCTCGCCGGCGGCGATGCGGTTGGCCACGGCCTCGTCAAGCTGGCGGATCACCGGGCGGGCTTCGGCATGGATGTTGGGGGCGGGCTGGCTCATGCCACCATATCTAGCAAAGCCCGCCTTCCCCCGCCAGCGATTCCGCGATCACGGCTTGCCGGTTGCGGCCTCGGGCAGCCCGTCCGGCCGGCCGACCAGCACGAATTGCAGGCGATCGGCATCCAGCAGCCGCCCCGCCACCCGCGCCACGTCCTCCAGCGTCACCGCCTCCACCTTGGCGTTGCGGGTGTTGACGTAGTCGCGCGGCATGCCCATCAACTGCATCCCCGACAGGATCGAGGCGATCTTGCCATTGCCGTCGAAGCGCAGCGGGTATTCGCCGGTGAGGTAGGTCTTGGCATCGCGCAGTTCGGCCTCGGTGACGCCGGCGGCGGTCCGGGCCCAGACCTCGCGGATCAGCGCCACGGCCTCAGCGACCTTTTTGTTGGCCGAGGCCATGCCGCCCTGCCAGCTTTCGCCCAACACCTGATTGGCCAGCCCGGTATAGACGCCATAGGTCAGCCCGCGCTGCTCGCGGATCTCGTCCATCAGCCGCGAGGAAAAGCCGCCGCCGCCGAGGATGTGGTTCAGCACGAAGGCCGCGAAATAGTCCGGGTCGCTCATCGGGATGGCCGGGGTGGCAAAGCTGACCACGGTCTGCGGGCTGTCCCAGTCCACCACCGTCAGCCCGCCCTTGCCCAGATAAACGGCGGGCGGCGGCAGGGCGGCGCTGGCCTCCCTGGGCAGGTCGGCGAGGATACGGTCGATCAGCGCGCCCAGTTCCTCCGGGGTCACGTCGCCGGCGGCCGAGACGATCAGCCGGTCGCGGGCCAGAACCCGGTCCTTGACGGCGCGCAGATCGTCGGGGGTCAGCGCCGCCACGCTCTCGGCGGTGCCGTTCACCGAACTGCCATAGGGATGCTCGCCCCAGATCTCGTGCGCCAGGGTCTTGGCGGCGATGCTCTGCGGGTCGGTGGCCTCCGAGCGGATGATCGCCAGCATCTGCCCGCGCACCCGGTCGACATCGGCCGGGGCGAAGCGCGGCACGGTCAGCGCGTCATGCAGCAGGTCGGCAGCGGCGTCGCGGTTCTCCGTCAGCATCCGGGCCGAGACCGAAACGGTGTCGTCGCCGGCATCGAAGCCGAAGACCGCGCCCAGCGCCTCCGCCTCCTGGGCGAAGGCGATGGCGTCGCGGTCGCCGGCGCCTTCCTCCAGCGTCGAGGTCATCAGGGTGACGGCGCCGCGCTTGCCCTCCGGGTCCATCGAGGCACCGCCGCGAAACAGGATCGACAGCGCCACGAAGGGGATCGAGTGATCCTCGACCAGCCAGGCCTCGATGCCCTGCGGCGAGGTCACCGGCTGGATGTCGATGGCGCGCGCCGGCAGCGCCAGCACCAGCAGCGCCAGCAGGGTGCGGGAGATCTGGCGGATCATGGGGCGGCCTCCGTGGCGGGTTCGGTGGTGGTGGCGGGGGCGGGGACTGCCGGCGGGATGGGTTCCGCCTCGGGCGCTGCCTCCGTGGTGGGTTCGGTGGCGGCTTCGGCTTCGGGGGCGGCGGGCAGGCCTTCGGCCGCCGCCTGTTGCGGCGGCAGCAGCCAGCCGGTCACCGTCGCCGTCGAGGTCAGCAGTTCACGCGCCACGGCCTCGACCTCGTCGGCGCCGACCTCGGCCAGCAGGTCGGGCCAGGCATTCACATCCGCGACCCCCAGCCCGATCGCCAGCCCCTGACCATAGTCATAGGCGCGGCCATGCGCGGAATCGCGGGCATAGATTTGGTTGGCATGCACCTGTGCCCGCACCCGGTCGAGTTGCCCGGCATCGACGCCGGTTTCCAGGAACCGGCTCAGCGCCGCGTTCAGCGCGGCCTCGGCCTCGTCGGTGGACATGCCGTCGGCCGGAACCACGACCAGCGTGAAGGTGGTGGGGTCGACGGTCAGCCCGTCGTAATAGGCGCCGACATGCACCGCCTTGCCGGTCAGCATCAGCTCGCGCCCCAGCACCGAGGTCTGCGGCGAGCCGCCGAGCAGTTCCGCCAGCACCGTCAGCGCCGCCGCCTTGCGCTGTTCGCCCGGATTGCGCTCGGGCGCCAGGATGGAGCGATAGAGCACCGGCTGGGCGACGCGGGCATCGACGAATTCCATCTGCCGCGGCGCCCGCTGCGGCGGCTCCTGCGGACGGCTGCGGGTCTTGTCGTGGCCGGCGGGCGGGATCGGCCCGTAATAGGTCTGAGCCAGTTCGCGCACC
Organism: Paracoccus sp. (in: a-proteobacteria); assembly: GCA_040392885.1. Classification (GTDB taxonomy): domain Bacteria; phylum Pseudomonadota; class Alphaproteobacteria; order Rhodobacterales; family Rhodobacteraceae; genus Paracoccus. The sequence continues at coordinate 44,696 of JBEBVF010000011.1, forward strand.
CGCGCGGGCGTCACGTCGCCGGCGACGATCAGGATGGCGTTGTCGGGCGCGTAATGGGCCTGATACCAGTCCAGCGCGTCCTGGCGGGTCAGCCCCTCCATCTCGGCGCGCCAGCCGATCACCGGGCGGCCATAGGGATGGTTGAGGTATTGCGCGGCGGCGCGTTCCTCGGAAAACAGCGCGCCGGGATCGCTGTCGGTGCGCTGGGCGCGCTCCTCCAGCACCACCTGGCGCTCGGCCTGCCAATCCGCCTCGCCGATGCGCAGATTGGCCATGCGGTCGGCCTCCATCCGCATCACCAGCTCCAGCCGGTCGGCGGCGATGCGCTGGAAATAGGCGGTGTAGTCATAGGAGGTGAAGGCGTTGTCCATGCCGCCATTGGCGGTCACGGTCTTCGAGAACTCGCCCGGGGCCAGCGTGTCGGTGCCCTTGAACATCAGGTGTTCGAGGTAATGGGCGATGCCGGACTTGCCCGGCATCTCGTCGGCGGCGCCGATGCGGTACCAGACCATCTGCACCACCACCGGGGCGCGGTGATCCTCGATCACCACCACGTCGAGGCCGTTATCCAGCGCGAAATGGCTGATGCCGGGGGGCATCTGCGCCGGGTCGGGCGCCTGCGCCGCGACCGGCTGGGCGCCGAGGATCAGCAGGAAGGCCAGGGCAAGGCGGCGCATGGGAACTCCGGTTCTGGGTGCGGCTGCGGCGGAGGGTGGCCCGGCCCCGCGCGCGCGGCAAGGGTTTCGCGCGTCACGAGGCGGTGAGTCGCCGAGGCGTTACGCCACACGCACCGGCAGGGTCTGCGGGCCATGCGCCTGCAGGCCGGGCTTCCATATTGCCGGGCCATCGGCCTCGATGCGGGTGGTCCGGGCCAGCAGGGCGCCGAACAGCGCCTCCATGGTCATCCGCGACAGGTTGTTGCCCAGGCAGACATGCGGGCCGGAGCCGAAGGCGATGTGCCGGTTCGGCTGCCGCCCGGCCTCGAAGCGGTCGGGATCGGGAAAGGCCGCCGGGTCGCGGTTGGCGGCGGCATAGAGCAGCCCGAATTTCGTCCCGGTGGGCCAGAGGCGGCCCGCGACCTCCACCGGCTCGGCGGCGAAGCGGTGAAAGAAGGGCAGGGGCGCGGCAAAGCGGAACATCTCCTGCACCGCCAGCGGCATCAGCGCCGGATTGGCGCGCAGCCGCGCCATCTGCCCGGGATGCGCCAGCAGCGCCGCCATGCCGTTGCCCATGGCGTCGATGGTGGAGCCGTGGCCGGCATGCAGCAGCTGCATGGCGTTGATCACCACCTCGTCGGGGCTCAGCACGCCCTCGGCCTCGGCGCGGATCAGCACCGACAGCAGGTCGTCGCCCAGGGCGCGGCGGCGCCGGGCGATGCGGTCCTGAAGATAGTCGTGGAAGGCGCGGGTCGCGGCCTCGGCGCGGGCCTTCTTCGCCTCGGTGCGGTCGGGGTCGAAGAAGCTGACGGTGTCCTCGGACCATTGCGTCATCTGCGGCGCATCCGGCGGGGGCAGGTCCATCAGCCGGCCGATCACCTGTCCCGGAATCCCGGCCGCGAGGTCGGCGACGAAGTCGAACCGCCCGAGCGCCACCGCCCGGTCCACCTCGGCCGCGGTGAAATCCTCGATCCAGCCGCGCAGCGATTCCAGCCGCGTGCGGGTGAAGAACGGAAACACCGCCCGCCGCATCCGCAGATGGTCCGGCCCGTCCACCTCCAACATCGAGGTCTGCACGAAGCGCTGGTGATAGGGCATGTCGTGGAAATTCGCCGCGCGGCGGATGCGGGCACGCTCGTCCGGCGTGGTGAAGCTGTCGGGCGAGCGCACCATGCGGCGGTCGGTGGCGATGGCCTGCACATCGGCAAAGCGGGCGGCCAGCCACATGCCGAACCCCTCGTGCCAGCACAGGCCGGCGGCGCGCAATTCGGCATAGGCCGGCCAGGGGTCGGCGGCAAAACCGGGTGCCTCCGGCGCGAAACCGACAGGGGCCGGCGGGCCCTGGGTCATTTGTCCGGCTGCGGCGGCGCCGTCGGCGTGCGCACCCCGGCGCGGCGGAACCGCGCCAGTTCCGCATAGGGATCGAGGGTCTGCGGGCGATAGGCGCGCAGGTAGACATTGGCCTTGGCGACGATTTCCAGCAGCCGGCGGCCATGGCGGGCACGGAAGGCCTGGTCCTCGGCCGCGGTCACCGCGCGGATATTGGCATCGCGGCCCAGACGGCCGGTATAGGCGAGCAGCGCGCCATCGGCGGCGCCGACGCCGCGCACCGACAGATGCGCGGGATTGCCGCCCAGCGTGGCGACGGCATCGGCCAGCGGTGTCGGGTCGGTGATATTGGCGCCGCCCGGCGTCGGCGGCGGTAGCTGCGCCAGATCGGCCGGCATCTGCAGGGGTTTCGTGGGCAGGATGGCGAATTCGTCCGGCCCGTCGCCGGTTTCCAGGCTCATCAGCCGGCCATCGGTGCTGCAAGCCGCCAGGCCCAGCGTTGCCGTCAAACCCAATGCCGTCACCAATGCCCGCATGCCAGTCCTTCCCCGGTCGTCCCGCCTGTCCTAGCGTGTCTTGCGCCCGGCGTCACGAGGCTTTGCATCGCCCTTGCGGCTGCTTGCCGGCCGGCCCGCCGATTTGCGCCCAGCCGGGGCCGGGGCCTTGGGCTGCGGCTGCAACACCAGCCCGATGGCGCCGGCGAAGATGGCGATGTCGGCAATGTTGAAACTGTAGGGATTCTGCCAGCCCGGCAGCGACATGTTCAGGAAATCCGCCACCGCGCCATAGGCCAGCCGGTCGATGACATTGCCCAGCGCCCCGCCGACCAGCAGCCCGGCGGCGACCCGCGCAAAACGGCCGGGCCGCCCGCGCAGCACCCAGATGCAGACCCAGGCGCAGACCGCCAGCGCCACCGCGATCAGCAGCCAGCGGGTGAATTCCTGCGAGGAGGCCAGCAGCCCGAAATTCATCCCCTGATTCCACGCCATGCGCAGGTTCAGCCAGGGGTCGATCACGTCGATCTCGCGCAGCTGCGGCAGGTTCAGATGCTGCACCACCAGCCATTTGCTGGCCTGATCCACCGCCAGCACCGCGCCGGCCACCGCGGCGACCAGCGGCCGGCGCGGCGGCGGCGGGGGTGGCGGCTTGCGCTTGCGTGGGGTTTTCGGCTTCGGTGCGGGCTTGGGCACGGCCGCGCCGGGCGCCGCGGCAGGCGGCACCGGCCCTGCCTCCGGCTCGGGCGCGGCCGGCCCGGTGCCGGGCTTGTGCTCGCTGGCCTCGCTCACCCGCCGCGCGCCCCCGTCAGTGCCGGAAATGGCGCTGGCCGGTAAAGACCATCGCCAGCCCGAGTCGGTCGGCGGCCGCGATCACCTCCTCGTCGCGGACCGAGCCGCCGGGCTGGATCACCGCCACCGCACCGGCCTCGGCCAGCGCCTCGACGCCATCCGCGAAGGGGAAGAACGCATCCGAGGCCACCACGGCGCCATTGGTCAGCGGCTGGTCCAGCCCCAGCACCCCGGCCATGTCCAGCGATTTCGAGCGGCCGATCCGGGTCGAATCCACCCGGCTCATCTGGCCGGCGCCGATACCCACCGTCGCGCCGTCGCGGGCATAGACGATGGCGTTGGATTTGACGTGCTTGGCCACGCGCCAGGCAAACAGCATGTCGTCGAGCTGGCTGTCGGTCGGGGCCTTTTTCGTCACCACGCGCAGGTCGGCGCGGGCGATGCGGCCGGCATCGCGGTCCTGCACCAGAAACCCGCCCGAGACCTGGCGGAACACCAGCCCCTTCGCCGCCGGATCGGGCAAGCCGCCGGTGGTCAGCAGGCGCAGGTTCTTGCGCGCCTCGAACACGGCGCGGGCCTCGTCATCGGCATCCGGCGCGATCACCACCTCGGTGAAGATCTGGCTGATCTCCTCGGCCGTGGCCCGGTCCAGCGTGCGGTTCAGCGCGATGATGCCGCCGAAGGCCGAGGTGCGGTCGCAATCGAAGGCCCGCTGATAGGCCTCGGCCAGCGTGCCGCCGGTGGCGACGCCGCAGGGATTGGCATGCTTGATGATCGCGCAGGCCGGGGTGGCGGGGTCGAATTCGGCCACCAGTTCGAAGGCGGCATCGGTGTCGTTGATGTTGTTGTAGGACAGCTCCTTGCCCTGCCATTGCCGGGCGGTGGCGACGCCGGGGCGGCTGTCGCCGGTGGTGTAGAAGGCGGCCTCCTGATGCGGGTTCTCGCCATAGCGCAGCGGCTGGGCCAGTTGCCCGGCAAAGGCGCGCCGGCGCGGCACCGCCTCGCCGATGGCGCCGGCCATCCAGGTCGACACCGCCGCGTCATAAGCGGCGGTGCGGGCATAGGCGTTCTGCGCCAGACGCTTGCGGGTGTTCAGGCCCAGCGCGCCATCCGCGGCCATTTCTTCGATGATGGCGTCGTAATCCTCGTGATCGGTGACCACGGCGACAAAGGCATGGTTCTTGGCGGCGGCGCGAATCATCGCCGGGCCGCCGATGTCGATATTCTCGATCACCGTGTCGTAATCGGCGCCCTTGGCCACGGTGGCCTCGAACGGGTAGAGGTTCACCGCCAGCAGGTCGATGCC
>JBEBVF010000012.1:0-47916 GCA_040392885.1 Paracoccus sp. (in: a-proteobacteria)
CTGGCCGAGGCCAAGGGCGAGATCGCCTATGGCGCCAGCTTCATCGAATGGTTCGCCGAGGAGGCCAAGCGCGTCTATGGCGAGACCATCCCCGGCCATATGCGCGATAAGCGCATCACCGTGCTGAAACAGCCGATTGGCGTCGCCGCCTCGATCACGCCGTGGAACTTTCCCAATGCCATGATCACCCGCAAATGCGGGCCGGCGCTGGCGGTGGGCTGCGGCTTCGTCGCCCGCCCGGCGGCGGAAACCCCGCTTTCGGCCCTGGCCATCGCCGTACTGGCCGAGCGCGCCGGCCTGCCCAAGGGCATCTTCTCGGTGGTCACCTCGTCGCGCTCCTCCGAGATCGGCAAGGCGTTCTGCGAACATCCCAAGGTCCGCAAGCTGACCTTCACCGGCTCGACCGAGGTCGGCCGCATCCTGCTGCGCCAGGCCGCCGATCAGGTGCTGAAATGCAGCATGGAACTGGGCGGCAACGCGCCCTTCATCGTCTTCGACGATGCCGATCTGGACGCGGCGGTCGAGGGGGCGATGGCCTCGAAATTCCGCAACAACGGCCAGACCTGCGTCTGCGCCAACCGCATCTATGTGCAGGCCGGCGTCTATGACGAGTTCGCCAAGCGCCTGTCGGCGGCGGTCGAGAAGCTGCATGTCGGCGACGGGCTGAAGGCCGGCATCACCACCGGCCCGCTGATCAACGAGGCCGCGGTCGAGAAGGTCGAGGAGCATATCCAGGACGTGCTGGACGGCGGCGGCAAGGTGGTCACCGGCGGCAAGCGCCACGGCAGTGGCGGGCTGTTCTTCGAGCCCACCGTGGTGACCGGCGTGACCTCGGACATGAAGGTGGCGACCGAGGAGACCTTCGGCCCGCTGGCGCCGCTGTTCCGCTTCGAGACCGAGGATGAGGTCATCGAGGCCGCCAACAACACCATCTTCGGCCTGGCCTGCTATTTCTATGCCCGCGACGTGGGCCGCATCACCCGCGTCCAGGAGGCGCTGGAATACGGCATCGTCGGGGTGAACACCGGCATCATCTCGACCGAGGTGGCGCCCTTCGGCGGCGTCAAGCAGTCCGGTCTGGGCCGCGAGGGCAGCCATCACGGCATCGACGACTTCCTGGAGCTGAAATATGTCTGCCTCTCGATCTGAGACCCGCGTTGCCCTGATCACCGCCGGCGGCTCCGGCATGGGCGCCGCCGCCGCGCGGCGCCTGGCCGCCGACGGCTATGCCGTGGGGGTGCTGTCCTCCTCCGGCAAGGGCGAGGCGCTGGGCAACCAGCTTGGCGGGTTCGGCGTCACCGGCTCGAATCTCGACCCGGCGGCGCTGCAGGTGCTGGTCGACGGCGCCATGTCGCGCTGGGGCCGGGTGGATGTGCTGGTCAACAGCAGCGGCCACGGCCCCCGCGCCCCGGTGCTGGAGCTGACCGACGAGGACTGGCATCGCGGGCTGGAGGTCTATTTCCTCTCCGCCGTGCGGCCCTCGCGGCTGGTGGCGCCGATCATGGTGGCGCAGGGCAAGGGCTCGATCGTCAACATCTCGACCTTCGCGGCCTTCGAGCCCGACCCGACCTTCCCGACCTCGGGCGTGTCGCGCGCGGGGCTGGCGGCCTTCACCAAGCTGTTCGCGGATGAATATGCCGCCAGGGGCGTGCGCATGAACAACGTGCTGCCCGGCTATATCGACAGCCTGCCGGAGAAGGACGAGCGCCGGGCGAAGATCCCGATGGGCCGCTATGGCCGCGTCGAGGAAATCGCCGCCGCCATCGCCTTCCTCGCCTCGGACGAGGCCGGCTATATCACCGGCCAGAACCTGCGCGTGGATGGCGGCATCACCCGGTCGGTGTAAAATCGGAAAAGGGGGAAATTTCCCCTTTCCTTTCCCCGGTCCTTGCGTAAACTCCGCGCCATGACCCGGAGCATCGCGCCCATTTCCCAGACATCGGCCCGCCGCAAGGCGCTGTCCGCTGCTGTCCGCCTCCGCGGTCTGCTGCTTCTTACGCTGCGCTGAGCGGGCTTCCGGGCCACCGCTCAGTCAGGTGCGCGCCCGGACCCCCCAAGGCACAACCAAGCGTAAGAGACTGAAATGACCGACAATCGTGTAAAGATCTTCGACACCACCCTGCGCGACGGCGAGCAGTCGCCCGGCGCCACCATGTCCCATGACGAAAAGCTGGAAATCGCCCAGATGCTGGACGAGATGGGCGTGGACATCATCGAGGCCGGCTTTCCCATCGCCTCCGAGGGCGATTTCGCCGCCGTCTCCGACATCGCCCGCCAGGCGAAGAACGCGGTGATCTGCGGGCTGGCCCGCGCGCAGTTCCCCGACATCGACCGCTGCTGGGAGGCGGTGAAGCACGCCCGCCGGCCGCGCATCCACACCTTCATCGGCACCTCGCCGCTGCACCGGGCGATTCCCAACCTGGACATGGACCAGATGGCCGAGCGCATCCAGCAGACCGTCACCCATGCCCGCAACCTGTGCGATGACGTGCAATGGTCGCCGATGGACGCCACCCGGACCGAGCACGACTATCTGTGCCGGGTGGTCGAGATCGCCATCAAATGCGGCGCCACCACCATCAACATCCCCGATACCGTCGGCTATACCGCGCCGCGCGAATCGGCCGACCTGATCCGCATGCTGCTGGAGCGGGTGCCGGGCGCCGATAGCGTCACCTTCTCGACCCATTGCCACAACGACCTGGGCATGGCGACGGCGAACAGCCTGGCCGCCGTCGAGGCCGGGGCGCGGCAGATCGAATGCACCATCAACGGTCTGGGCGAGCGCGCCGGCAATACCGCGCTGGAGGAGGTCGTCATGGCGATGAAGGTACGCCACGACATCATGCCCTTCACCACCGGCATCGACACCACCAAGATCATCGGCCTGTCGCGCCGCGTGGCGCAGGTCTCGGGCTTTCCGGTGCAGTTCAACAAGGCGGTGGTCGGCAAGAACGCTTTCCTGCACGAATCCGGCATCCATCAGGACGGCGTGCTGAAGAATGTCGAGACCTTCGAGATCATGCGTCCCGCCGATATCGGCCTGAACGAGACCAATATCGTGCTGGGCAAGCATTCCGGCCGCGCCGCCCTGCGCTCCAAGCTGAAGGATCTGGGCTACGAGATCGGCGATAACCTGTTGAAGGATGTCTTCGTGCGGTTCAAGGCGCTGGCCGACCGCAAGAAGGAGGTCTATGACGACGACCTGGTGGCGCTGATGCAGGACAGCAGCGCCAATACCGGCGACGACCACCTGCAGGTCCGGCACCTGCGCGTGGTCTGCGGCAGCGACGGCCAGTCGGCCGACCTGACCATGCTGGTCGATGGCGAGGAAAGGACCGTCCATGCCGAGGGCGACGGGCCGGTGGATGCCTGCTTCAACGCCGTCAAGCAGATCTTCCCGCACAAGGCGCGGCTGCAACTGTATCAGGTCCATGCCGTGACCGAGGGTACCGACGCCCAGGCCACCGTCTCGGTGCGCATGGAGGAGGAGGGCCGCATCGTCACCGGCCAGGCCGCCGATACCGATACCATCCTGGCCAGCGTCAAGGCCTATGTCGGGGCGCTGAACCGGCTGATCGAGCGGCGGGCCAAGACCGGCCCGGATGCCGACGCCAGGTCCATCTCGATGTATTCGCACTGATCGGCCCGGCACCGTTCCGTCCCGCCCCCGCGCCATCCTGCGCGGGGGCGGTTTTTCGTTCACAAGCCGCGCAGGCCCGCCGTCGGGGGCTTCCCGCGCGGCCTTTCCCGGCCTATAGGGGGCCGCGGCGCCTGCCTCCGACTCGTCTCGGGCGGGGCGGCAATCACATCGACCCGGTGCGGGGCGCGCGCCGGGGGCGCAGCAGGGAACTCCACGCATGGCATTTGGCGGTCTTTTCTCGACGGATATCGCGATCGACCTCGGCACCGCGAACACGCTGGTCTATGTCAAGGGCAAGGGCATCATCCTCAACGAGCCCTCCGTCGTCGCCTATCATGTCAAGGACGGCAAGAAGCAGGTGCTGGCGGTGGGCGAGGATGCCAAGCTGATGCTGGGCCGCACCCCCGGCAGCATCGAGGCCATCCGCCCGATGCGCGAGGGCGTCATCGCCGATTTCGACAGCGCCGAGCAGATGATCAAGCATTTCATCAAGAAGGTGTTCCGGCGCACCACCTTCTCCAAGCCCAAGGTGATCGTCTGTGTGCCCCACGGCGCCACCCCGGTGGAAAAACGCGCCATCCGCCAGTCGGTGCTGTCCGCCGGTGCCCGCCGCGCCGGCCTGATCGCCGAGCCGATCGCCGCCGCCATCGGTGCCGGCATGCCGATCACCGAGCCGACCGGCAACATGGTCGTCGACATCGGCGGCGGCACCACCGAGGTCGCGGTGCTGTCGCTGGGCGACATCGTCTATGCGCGCTCTGTCCGCGTAGGCGGCGACCGCATGGACGAATCGGTCATCAACTATCTGCGCCGCCACCACAACCTGCTGATCGGCGAGCAGACGGCCGAGCGGGTGAAGACCCAGATTGGCACCGCCCGCATGCCCGATGACGGCCGCGGCGAGGTGTTGATGGTGCGCGGCCGCGACCTGCTGAACGGCGTTCCCAAGGAGATGGAGGTCACCCAGGCCATGATCGCCGAGGCGCTGGCCGAGCCGGTGCAGCAGATCTGCGAGGCGGTGATGATCGCGCTGGAGGCCACGCCCCCCGACCTGGCCGCCGATATCGTCGACCGCGGCGTGATGCTGACCGGCGGCGGCGCCCAGCTGGGCGAGCTGGACCTGGCGCTGCGCGAGCAGACCGGGCTGTCGATCTCCATCGCCGACCAGGCCATGTCCTGCGTGGCGCTGGGCACCGGCAAGGCGCTGGAATATGAAAAGCAGCTTCGCCACGTCATCGACTATGAAAGCTGAGGCGGGGTGTCTTGGCGCGCAGGGACTATGACTTCGCCCGGCCGGTCCGCCGGCTGGTGATCGCCGTCCTCGCCGCGATGCTGGTCGCGGTCTTCCTGTTCTGGCGCATCGACAGCCCGCGGGCCGAGCGGTTCCGGGCCGGTTTCATCGACCGTTTCGTGCCCTCGATGGAATGGCTGATGACGCCGGTAACCCAAGGCGCGCGCATGGTGGCGGGGTTCCAGTCCTATGCCCGGCTCTACGAGCAGAACCAGGAATTGCGGCGCGAGTTGCAGAAGATGGCGGCGCTCCAAGACATCGCTGCCCGGCTGAAGCAGGAAAACGACCGCCTGCTGGCGCAGAACCAGGTGCGCATCGACCCGGCGCTGACCGCGATCACCGGCGTGGTCATGGCCGATAGCGGTTCGGTGTTCCGCCAGTCGGTGTTGCTGAATGTCGGCGCCCGCGACGGTATCGTCGACGGCTGGGCGGCGATGGATGCCATGGGCATCGCCGGCCGCATCTCGGGCGTCGGCCAGCAGACCAGCCGGGTGATCCTGCTGACCGACCCGTCCTCGCACCTGCCGGTCACCATCGAGCCCAGCGGCCAGCATGCCATTCTGACCGGCGACAACAGCCCGTTCCCCTATCTGCAATTCATCGAGCGGCCGGAGGATGTGCGGCCCTCGGACCGGGTCAGCACCTCGGGCGATGGCGGGGTGTTTCCGCCCGGCTTTCTGGTCGGCCATGTGGTGAAGGGCACCGACGGCCGCTTCCGGGTGCGGCTGGCGGCCGATTACGGGCGGCTGAATTTCCTGCGGGTGCTGCGCAGCCATGCCGCCGAGCCGCTGACCGATGCCGGCGCGCTGATCCCGCCCGACCCGGTCTTCGGCCCGCCGGCACCGGCCGCGCCGGAAGCCGGGACCGTGGGCGAGGCTGCACCTGCCCCGGCGGCCGCGCCATGATCGGGCCGGCCGCGCGGGCGCGCCTGACCGGGCTGGCGCTCTATGTCCTGATGGCGTTCATCCTGCTGTTCCTGCGGCTGCTGCCGGTCAGCCCCGGCGCCATATCCTGGCCCGGGCCGAACCTGCTGCTGGCGCTGACCCTGGCCTGGGTGCTGCGCCGCCCCGACCAGGTGCCGGCGCTGGCCATCGCCCTGGTCACGCTGGTCGAGGATCTGGTGCTGCTGCGCCCGCCGGGGCTGTGGGCGGCTGTGATGCTGCTCGGCTCGGAGGCCGCACGAAACCGCGAGGCCCGTTGGCGCGAGTTGGGTTTCGTGGTTGAATGGCTGCGGGTGTCGATGCTGATGGGGGCGATGATGCTGGCCAATCGCACCATCACCATCATGGTGCTGCTGCCGGTGCCGCCGCTGGGCATGGTGCTGCTGCAACTGATCGCCACCATCGCCGCCTATCCGGCCGTGGTGCTGTTCGGCCGCCTGTGCCTGGGGCTGCGGCGGATGAGCATGGCCGAGGCCGACCGGCTGGGTTACCGATGAAACGGGCGCCCCGCGACGTTCAGGAGGGGATGCGCATCACCCGCCGCCGCGGGCTGGCGCTGGGTGCGCTGATGGGCGCCTCGGTCATGGTGCTGTCGATGCGCATGCGCTGGCTGCAACTGGAGCGCGCCGACGAGTTCCGCATGCTCTCGGATGGCAACTCGATCAAGATCCGGCTGCTGCCGCCGGCGCGCGGCCTGATCACCGACCGCAACGGCGTGGTCATCGCCGGCAACGAGCAGAACTATCGCGTCACCATCACCCGCGAGGAGGCCGGTGACGTGCCCTTGGTGCTGGCGCGGCTGGCGCATCTGATCCCGCTCTCCGGCGAGCGCCGCGAGGAGCTGGCCCGCGATGCCGAGCGCCGCCCGGCCTCGGCCGCCGTCGCCGTCGCCGACCGGCTGACCTGGCAGCAATTCTCGGCCATCGCCGTCAATGCCCCGGCGCTGCCCGGCGTGGCGCCGGAGGCCGGGCTGTCGCGCATCTATCCCTATGCCAAGGATTTCGCGCATGTGATGGGCTATGTCGGCCCGGTCTCCGACTATGACCTCAGCCAGATCGAGGACCCCGACCCGGTGCTGATGCTGCCCGAGTTCCAGCTCGGCAAGGTCGGCGTCGAGGCCAAGCTGGAGGAGACCCTGCGCGGCCGCGCCGGCAACCGTCGGGTCGAGGTCAACAGCGCCGGCCGCGAGATGCGCGAGCTGTCGCGCCAGGAGGGCCAGCAGGGTGCCACCGTGCAGCTGACCCTCGACACGGCCTTGCAGAACTATTGCCGGCACCGGCTGGGCGAGGAAAGCGCCGCCGCCGTGGTCATGGACGTGAATACCGGCGACATCGTGGCGATTTCCTCGGCACCCTCCTTCGATCCCAATGCTTTCGTGCGCGGCATTTCCGGCCCGGATTACCGCGCGCTGATGGAGCATGACCACCGCCCGCTGGCCGACAAGACCGTGCAGGGGGTGTATCCGCCCGGCTCGACCTTCAAGATGATCCCGCTGCTGGCCGGGCTGGACAGCGGCATCATCGGCCCGGGCACGCGGTTCTACTGTCCCGGCCATCTGGAATATGGCGGCCGGCGGTTCCATTGCTGGCGGCGCGGCGGCCATGGCATGGTCGGCCCGGTCGAGAGCCTGGAGCAGTCCTGCGACGTGTATTACTACGAGCTGGCGCAGCGCGTCGGCATCGAGCGCATGACCGAGATGGCCCGCCGCCTCGGCGTAGGCGTGCGCCACGACCTGCCGATGTCCGCCGTGGCCGAGGGCGTGGCCCCGGACAAGGACTGGAAGCTGCGCCGCTACGAGCAGGAATGGCGGGTCGGCGACAGCATCAACGCCTCGATCGGCCAGGGCTATGTGCTGGCCTCGCCGTTGCAGCTGGCGGTGATGACGGCGCGCATCGCCTCGGGCCGCATGGTCGAGCCGCGGCTGGTCATGTCCATCGACGGCCTGCCGGTGCCGGTGCCGGAATTCGACGATCTCGGCATCGACCCGGCCTTCCTGCGCATCGCCCGGCAGGGCATGGATGCGGTCTGCAACGGCGCCCGCGGCACCGGCCGCAGCGCCCGCATCGCCGCCGCCGAATGGCGCATGGCCGGCAAGAGCGGCACCAGCCAGGTCCGCAACATCACCGCCGCCGAGCGGGCGCGCGGCGTCATCAGCAATGCGCAACTGCCCTGGAACCGGCGCGACCATGCGCTGTTCGTGGCCTATGCGCCGGTCGAGGCGCCGCGCTATGCGGTCTCGGTGGTGGTCGAGCACGGCAGCTCCGGAGGCGCCACCGCCGGCCCCATCGCCCGCGACATCATGCTGTTCGCGCTGGCCGGCGGCCTGGCGCCGCTGAGCGCCTGGCCCGATTCCGCCCGCGGCCAGGCCCGCGAGATGCACGAGCAGATGGACCTGCTGCCGCCGGTGGCGCCGCGGCCGACCTCGGCCACCGGCGGCACCGGCATGGGCCGGGCATGAGGGCGGCGCGATGAGTTATCTGAACTATCAGGTCGCCACGGTGCCGACCGGGTGGCGCAAGATCCTGTATCTGAACTGGCCGCTGGTGCTGCTCCAGATCGCCGTGGCCTGCACCGGCTTCCTGATGCTCTATTCGGTCGGCGGCGGCGACATCGACCGCTGGGCCGAGCCGCAGATGGAGCGTTTCGCCGCCGGCCTGGTGCTGTCGATCGGCCTGGCCTTCGTGCCGATCTGGGTCTGGCGCACCATCGCCATCCCCGGCTATCTGGTCTGTCTGGTGCTGCTGGTCATCGTCGAGCTGGTCGGCCATGTCGGCATGGGCGCGCAGCGCTGGATCGACCTCGGCCCGATCAAGCTGCAACCGTCCGAGCTGACCAAGATCAGCCTGGTGATCCTGCTGGCCGCCTATTACGACTGGCTGGACCTCGAGCGGCGCTCGCGCCTGCTCTGGGTGATCCTGCCGGTGGTGCTGGTGATGATCCCGACCGTGCTGGTGCTGAAGCAGCCCGACCTCGGCACGGCGCTGATGCTGGTCATGGGCGGCGGGCTGGTGATGTTCGCCGCCGGGGTCAGCCTGTGGTATTTCGGCGCGGTGATCGCCATGGGCGTCGGTGCGGTCTGGACGGTGCTGGCCAGCCGCGGCACCGACTGGCAATTGCTGCACGACTATCAGTTCCGACGCATCGACACCTTCCTCGACCCGGCCAGCGACCCGCTGGGCGCCGGCTACAACATCGCGCAGGCGCAGATCGCACTGGGCTCGGGCGGCTGGTCGGGGCGCGGCTTCATGCAGGGCACCCAGTCGCGGCTGAACTTCCTGCCGGAAAAGCATACCGACTTCATCTTCACCACCCTGGCCGAGGAGTTCGGCTTCGTCGGCGCCACCTCGCTGCTGGTGCTCTATGCGCTGATCGTGGGCTTCTGCCTGTATTCGGCGCTGACCAATCGCGACCGCTTCGCCTCGCTGATGACGGTGGGCATCGCCGGGACGTTTTTCCTTTATTTCGGCATCAATATGGGCATGGTCATGGGGCTTTTGCCGGTCGTCGGCGTGCCGCTGCCCATGGTCAGCTATGGCGGCACCCAGATGATCATCCTGCTGATGGGCTTCGGCATCGTGCAATCGGCGCATGTCCACCGCCCCCGATCCTGACGGAGCATCCCCCATGAAGGCCCTGTTCGCCGCCCCCGACCACCTCTGGCCGCATTGGGAGGGGCCGCTGCGCCGCGCCTGCGAGGGCGTGGCCGAGGTGGTGCGGCAGGCGCCGGCGGAGGCGGTGGATGCGGTGATCTACGCCCCCGGCGGGCCGGTGCGCGATTTCACCCCCTTCACCCGCGTCCGGCTGGTGCAAAGCCTCTGGGCCGGGGTCGAATCCATCGTCACCAACCCGACCCTGACCCAGCCGCTGGCGCGCATGGTCGATCCGGGGCTGGCGCTGGGCATGCGCGACTATTGCCTCGGCTGGGCGCTGCGCTTGCATCTGGGCATGGACCTCTATGCCCAGGACGGCGAATGGCGCAACGGCATCGCCCCGCCCCTGGCGCGCGAGCGGCGGGTCAGCGTGCTGGGCATGGGCGAGCTGGGCCGGGCGGTGGCGCAGGCCCTGCAGACCGCCGGTTTCGACGTGGCCGGCTGGTCGGGCTCGGGCCGTCCGGTCGCGGGCATCGAGGTGTTCGGCGGCCCGGATCTGGACAAGGCGCTGGCCCGGGCCGAGATTCTGGTCACCCTGCTGCCCGACACCCCGGCCACCCGCGACCTGCTGGACGCGGCGCGGCTGGCGCGGCTGCCGCGCGGCGCGGCGATCATCAATCCCGGCCGGGGCACCCTGATCGTGGACGAGGCGCTGATCGCGGCGCTGGATTCCGGCGCGCTGTCGCATGCGGTGCTGGACGTGTTCCGCACCGAGCCGCTGCCGCCGGCGCATCCGTTCTGGGCGCATCCCCGTGTCACCGTCACCCCGCATATCGCCGCCGAGACGAGGCCGGAGACCGCCGCCCAGCTGGTCGGCGAGAACCTGCGCCGGCTGCGCGACGGCCGGCCGATCCTGCATCTGGTGGACCGCGCCGCGGGCTATTGAGGCCGGGCGATGCGGTAGGGCAGCGGGCCGGAGGCAGTGCCATCGGCCATCAGGTCGCGGTCGATGGGCGGCACCGCCCGCTGGTGGCAATCGGTGCGCGGGCAGATGCGGCAGGAGACGCCGATCGGCTCGAAACTGGCCGGGTTGCTCAGGTCGAGGCCGTCGGCATAGACCAGCGAGGCGGCCTCGCCGATCTCGCAGCCCAGCCCGATGGCCTGCCGGCGCACCGGCGCCCCGAAGGCCCCGCCCGGCTTGGACACGTCGCGCGCCAGGCACAGATAGCGCACCCCGTCCGGGGTCTCGGCCAGTTGCCGCAGAAAGCGGCCGGGCGTCTCGAAGGCCTGATGGATGTTCCACAGCGGGCAGGCGCCACCGAAGCGGGCGAATTGCAGCCGGGTGGCGGAATGGCGCTTGGTGATCGTCCCGGCCGGATCGACGCGGGCGAAGAAGAACGGCACCCCCTTGTCGCCCGGCCGCTGCAGCGTCGACAGCCGGTGCGCCACCTGTTCCAGCGAGGCGCCGAAACGGTGGCCGAGGCGTTCGAGGTCGTGGCGCACCTCGCGCGCGGCGCCCAGGAAGGCGCGATAGGGCATCAGCGCCGCCCCCGCCCAGTAATTCGCCAGCCCGATACGGGCGATGTCGCGGGCGCCGTGGGCACGGAAATGCGCCAGGTCCAGCGTTGCTTCCAGCAGCGGCGCGCGGGCATTCAGCGCCACCAGATGCAGCAGCTTGAAGATGCGGGTTTCCGGCGGCGCGGCGGTGGCGAGGGCGATCACCTCGCCCTCGCGCCGGTGCAGCACACCCTGCGGCAGATCGCGCAGCACCACCCGCAGCCCGGCCCGCTCCAGTGCGGCGCGGGCCGGTGCCTCCGGCGGCAGGCGGCGGCCCTCCGGCATGGCGAAGCGTTCGGCGTCGCGGTCGAGCGCGTCGATATAGTTGTCGCAATAGTGGAAGAAGTCGCGGACCTCCTCCCAGGGGGCGGTGGTCTCGGCCAGGGGCTGGGTGCCCAGCGCCTCGTCCATCGCTGCCAGCCGCTCCTGCCCGGCACGATGGGCGCGGTAGAGGTCGAGGAAGGCGCGGGCCAGGGTCGGCGCATTGCCGGCCGCCAGCCGCAGATCGGCCAGCGGCGGCGGGGCGGAGAAAAGCGGGTCGGCTAGCGCCTCGGCCATGTCGACGACCAGCCTTTCGGCATCGCCGGCCGCCAGCGCCCCGACATCGACGCCGAAGCCCGAGGCCAGCCGGGTCAGCACCAGCGCCGAGACCGGGCGGTGATTGTTCTCCATCTGGCTGAGATAGGGCAGCGAGATCCCCAGCCGCTCGGCGAAGGCGCGCTGGGTCAGGCCGGTGCGGGCGCGGGTCTCGCGCAGGGCGGTGCCGGCAAAGATCTTGTGGGCGGGCGAGGACATGACTTGCCTCCGGCAGCTTTGCAAATCTGTCTTAGCCTTTGCAAAACCCGAGGGGCAAGAGGCGGGGCGGGAGGCAGGCGCCTGACCCGCCGGTGATCATAGCTCCCGATGCGCGCGGAGCATGTGCCCTGAACGGATTCGGACAAGCATCCGGTGCGCGATCACGGTCCCCGCTGCGAAGCACGGCGCCTGCAAACCCGCACTTTGCGCCACGTCCGGAGGGTGCGTACAAACCCGCACCGCTTACCCCAGCAGTTTCGGTCCGCTCGCCATCACCCACAGGATTGCCAGCACCGCCCCGCCGGCCGATACCGCCATGATCGCCAGCAGCACCGCCGAGCTGCTGCCCGGCACCAGCAGCGCGCCGGCCAGCGAGGCCAGCGCCGCGCCGCCCGCCACCATCATCGCCCCGCCGAAGCCGGAGGCGGTGCCGGCCAGGTCCGGGCGCACCCCCATCATGCCGGCCATGGCATTGGGCATGGTCAGGCCGTTGCCGATACCCATGATCGAGACCGCGCCAAAGAACACCAGCGGCGCCTCGCCTCCTGCCAGGGTCACCGCCAGCGCAATCGCCAGCATGGCGGCGGTGATGGCGCTGCCCGAAAGGATCAGCGCGTCGATGCCGAAGCGGCCCGACAGCCGCCCCGCCAGCGCATTGCCGATCATGTAGCCGACCGAGGGCGCCGCGAACCAGTTGCCGACCGTCACCGGGTCGAGGTGGAACACCTGCGCGCCGACGAAGGAGGCGCCGCCGAGATAGGCATAGAACGCCCCGGCATTCAGCATCGAGGCCAGGCAATAGCCCCAGAACCGCACCGAGCGCGCCAGCAGCGGATAGCGGCGCAATTGCTCGCGCACCGGAATGCCCGGCGTGGTCATGGTCTCGCCCAGGTCGTGCCAGCTCCAGGCCAGCGACAGCACCCCCACCACCAGCAGCACGGTGAAGGCGCCCTGCCAGTGGAACATCTCCTCCAGGCGGCCGCCGATCACCGGCGCCAGCATCGGCACCAGCGACATGCCCATGGTGACATAGCCCATCATCGAGGCTGCCCGGTCGGCGGCCAGGTCGCTGATCATCGCGCGCGACAGCACGGTGCCGGTCATCACCACCGCCTGCAGGATGCGAAAGAACAGGAATACCCCCGCCGATTGCGCCAGCAGCGTGCCGGCGCTGGCCAGGATGAACAGCACCAGCGCCCCCAGCATCACCGGCCGGCGGCCATAGCGGTCGGCCATCGGCCCGACCAGCAGTTGCAGCACCGCCGAGCCGGCCAGGTAACCGCTGATCGAAATCTGCATCACCCCGTATGGCACGCCGAAATCGCGGGCCATGTTGTCCAGCGAGGGCAGGAACAGGTTGGTGGACAGCGCCCCCAGCGAGGTCAGCAGGATCAGCGTGAACAGCGACGGCCGACGGCGCCTAACCCCAGTCGTGAAAGACAAACCATGCCCCCATGCAGATCAGGGCAAAGCCCACCCCATGCTGCCAGCCTAGCCGTTCGCCCAGGTAAAGCCATGAGAAACCGGCAAAGACCGTCAGGCTGATCACCTCCTGGATGGTCTTCAGCTGGGCGGCGCTGAACTGGCCGTGGCCAATGCGGTTGGCCGGCACCTGCAGGACATATTCGAACAGCGCGATGCCCCAGCTGATCAGGATCACCGCCGCCAGCGGCGCCGCCTTGAATTTCAAATGCCCGTACCAGGCAACGGTCATGAACAGGTTCGAGGCGATCAGCAGGCCGATGGTGACGACGGGAACCGGCAGGCTCAGCCCCATGGCGCCACCGCCCGATGGCGCCCCGGACGGGCGGCGGCCGTGGAGCGGGCCACAGCAGGCCTCGAACCCGCAGCGGAAACGGCACGGACCGGCATCGCCGCCGATGGCCGCAAGCGGCGCGCCGGGGAGTGGAGGATCGCCGGCAGGTTCAGCTCCATGATGACGAGGTCCGGTGCTTTTCGAGGTTGCCGAAGCGGGTGAACTGGCCCTCGAAGGACAGCTCCACCGTGCCGATGGGGCCGTGGCGCTGCTTGCCGATGATCACCTCGGCCTTGCCATGGACCGAGGCCATGATCTCCTGCCAGGCCGCCATCTTGTCCAGCTCGTGATCGGCGGGCTTTTCGCGCTCGCGGTAATATTCCTCGCGGAACACGAACATCACGATGTCGGCGTCCTGCTCGATACTGCCGGATTCGCGCAGGTCGGAAAGCTGCGGGCGCTTGTCGTCGCGGCTTTCCACCTGCCGCGACAGCTGCGACAGGGCGATCACCGGCACGTTCAGCTCCTTGGCGATGGCCTTGAGGCCCTGGGTGATCTCCGACACCTCGTTGACGCGGCTGTCCTTGGCCGAGGCCGGGCGCAGCAGTTGCAGATAGTCGACCATCAGCACATCCAGCCCCCGCGTCCGCTTCAGCTTGCGCGCGCGGGCGGCCAGCTGGTTGATCGGCAAAGCCGGAGTGTCGTCGATATAGAGTGGCGCATTCTGCAGGTCGATGGCGGTCTGGACGAAGCGGCGGAACTCGTCCTCGGTCATGTCGCCGCGGCGGATCTTTTCGCTGGGCACCTGCGCGGCCTCGGACAGCACACGGGTGGCCAGCTGCGAGGCCGACATCTCCAGGCTGAAGAAGGCGACGACGCCGCCGGTCTTGACCCGTCCGTCATCCTCCTGGCCCGGCTGATGGTTTTTCGCAATGTTGAAGGCGATGTTGGTGGCCAGCGAGGTCTTGCCCATCGAGGGCCGCCCGGCGAGAATGATGAGATCGGAGGGGTTCAGCCCGCCCATTTTCGCATCGAGGTCGATCAGCCCAGTGGACAGGCCGGAAAGCTGGCCGTCGCGGCGATAGGCGGCATTGGCGATGTCCACCGCCTCGTTGGCGGCGGCGAGGAACGACACGAAGCCGCGTTCCGCCACCCCCTGCTCGCCCAGCTTGTAGAGCACCTGCTCGGCGGCCTTGATCTGCTCGGCGGCGTCATCGTCCACCCGCACGGTGGCGGCGCGGGCGGAAATGTCGTTGCCAAGGCCGATCAGCGCCCGCCGCATGGCGAATTCGCGGATCATCTGCGCGTAATCGGGCGCGGCAAAGGAGGAGATCGCCGCCGAGGCCAGCCGGGCGAGATAGGGCGCCCCGCCCAGGGCCTTCAGCCCCGGATCGTCGTCCATGAAGGCCTTGATCGTCACCGGGCTGGCCAGCGCGCTGCGCTTGATGCGC
This sequence comes from Paracoccus sp. (in: a-proteobacteria), assembly GCA_040392885.1. Lineage (GTDB taxonomy): Bacteria > Pseudomonadota > Alphaproteobacteria > Rhodobacterales > Rhodobacteraceae > Paracoccus. The sequence continues at coordinate 15,025 of JBEBVF010000012.1, forward strand.
TCGGCGCAAAGCTCGAAGATGCGGGCATGCACCGGCTCGTAGAAATGATCGCCCAGAACGATGTTCTGGATGCGGTCATAGACGCCGTTATCGGTCAGCAGCGCACCCAGCAACTGCTGTTCCGCCTCGATCGAGAACGGAACCCCCGGCGGGTCGTCCTGGTCCGGCAGCGGGGCGGGCAGCGACATGGCTCAGGCCCTGGCCGCCTGCCAGCCGCGCGGATCGTTCAGGAAGCGCTCGACCTCGGTCAGCGTGGCGGTGGTGAAGGAACCCTGACGGCGCGCCTCGGCCAGCACGTCCCACCAGGTGCAGAGGTAATGCAGGGTCACGCCGTGATCGGCCAGCCGCTGCTCGGTGCCCTGGAAGATGTCGTAATAGAACACCACGGCGGTGTCGTTGCAGGTCGCCCCGGTCTCGCGGATGGCGTCGACGAAGGACAGCTTGCTGCCGCCATCGGTGGTCAGGTCCTCGACCAGCAGCACCCGGTCGCCCTCGCCCATCACACCCTCGATGCGGGCATTGCGGCCATAGCCCTTGGGCTTCTTGCGCACATAGGACATCGGCAGGCCGAGGCGGTCGGCCACGAAGGCCGCGAAGGGGATGCCTGCGGTCTCGCCCCCGGCCACGTTGTCGAAGGCCTCGAACCCGGCCTCGCGCAGCACCGTGGCGGCCAGGAAATCCATCAGCGTGGTGCGGATGCGCGGAAACGAGATCAGCTTGCGGCAGTCGATATAGGTCGGCGAGGGCAGGCCGGAGGCCAGCGTGAACGGCTCGTCGGCGTTGAAATGGACGGCCTTGATTTCCAGCAGCATGCGCGCGCAGAGCCGGGCGATCTCCTCGCGCGGGGTGAAGGGCAGGGTCATTGCGCGGCCTCCGGGTGCCAGTAGAGGGGAAAGCCGGGGTCGAAGACGGTCACGGTCTCGTCGCCGGCGCTGATCTGCGCGGGCAGGTCCAGCGGCGTGTCGCGCCGGGTCAGGGTGATGCGCGCCTCGTTCGGCGGCAGGCGGTAGAAGGCCGGGCCGTTGAGGCTGGCGAAGGCCTCCAGCCGGTCCAGCGCGCCCTCGTCCTCGAACACCTGCGCCAGCACGGACAGGGTGTTGGGGGCGGTGAAACAGCCGGCGCAGCCGCAGGCGGCGATCTTGGCATGGTCGGGATGCGGCGCGGAATCGGTGCCGAGGAAGAAGCGGCTGTGGCCCGCGGTGGCCGCCTTGCGCAGCGCCTCGCGATGGCTGGCGCGCTTGGCCACCGGCAGACAGTAGTAATGCGGCCTGATGCCGCCGGCGAGGATGTGGTTGCGGTCGATGACCAGGTGATGGGTGGTGATGGTGCCGCCCAGGTCCTCGCCGCCGGATTGCACATAGGCCACGCCCTCGGCGGTGGTGATATGCTCCATCACCACCCGCAGGCCGGGGGTGGCGCGGCGAATCGGGTCCAGCACGCGGTCGATGAACACCGCCTCGCGGTCGAAGATGTCCACCGCCGGGTCGGTGACCTCGCCATGCACGCAGAGCGGCAGGCCCGATTCGGCCATCGCCTCCAGCACCGGCCGCACATGGTCGAAATCGCGCACGCCCGAGTCGGAATTGGTGGTGGCCCCGGCGGGATAGAGCTTGACTGCCGTCACCAGCCCTGCGGCCTGGGCGGCCATGACATCGGCCGGGTCGGTGCGTTCGGTCAGGTAAAGCGTCATCAGCGGCTGGAAGTCGCTGCCCTCCGGCAGGGCGGCGAGGATGCGGTCGCGATAGGCGCGGGCCTCGGCGCCGGTGACGACGGGCGGCACCAGGTTCGGCATGATGATGGCGCGGCCGAAAGCGGCCGACCAGGGGGCGACGGCCTTCAGCATGGCGCCGTCGCGCAGATGCAGGTGCCAGTCGTCCGGGCGGCGCAAGGTAATGGTCTGGGGCATGGGGGTGCTCTGGTCGCGGGCTTGCGGGGTCATCCTGCGGGATAGCGAAGCGCGATGCAAAGGGCTAGCCCCTTGTGCCGTTTTCACGCGGTGGCCTGCGGGGAACGGGCGGGGCGCATGGGGGGAATGGTGTGTGCAGCAGGCCGGAGTGGCGGAGGGGGCGCGTCCGTGGCGTTGGCGTGGCGGTGGCTTGCGGGTGCAAGTTGGCCGGCATTTTTGGGGGGGTGAACGGTGCGTGCAAGCACGCATCCTACGGTTGCCGGGCCGGAGTGGCGGGTGAGTGAACCCGTGGCGTTTGCGGAGGGGGGCGGTGTTCATGCCCGCCACCCTGCCGGTGCCGCGCCATAGGATGCGTGCTTGCACGCACCGCGCCCAATGGTTGGCATTGAGCGAGAGGAAGGGTGGTGTTTGTGCGGGTGCCGGTTCGACTTGGCCCAACACGCACCTGACGGAATGTCGCCACCCTGACACTGGCCTGTGGTAGGGTGGGTGCTTGCACGCACCGCCCGCAAGGCCGGTATTGTGCGAGCGGAGGGTGATGTCTGTGCAGGTGGTGGCTCGGCCCCCACCTGGCGCAATGCAACCGCCTTGCGGGTGCCGCGCCGTTTCGCTTCGGTGTCCTTCAGAACCGCTCCAGCAGCCGGCGCAGGTAGTCGCGTTCGTCCTGCGGGCGCTGGAGCTGCCCCGAGCGGCGGCGGATCTCGTCCAGCAGGTCGCGGGCGCGGCGCATGGCCTCGCCGGGGCCGAACTCGCCCAGCGGGCTGTCGGTGGTGATCGAGCCGCCGGTGCCGTCCGTGCTGCGGCCCAGGGGGTCGCGGCGGGTGCCGTCGCCGCCGGCGCCGCTGCCGTCGCGGCCCTGCTCGTCGAGGCCGCCCGCCTCGCCCTCGCCGGTCTGCGGGGCGCCGGCGCCCTCCTGACCCAGCTGGCTCAGCCGTCGCATGCCCTCACGCAGCCGGCGGATGGCCTCGGCCTGGCGATCCATGGCCTCGCCGATGCCGCCCCGGCGCAGCGCCTCCTCGGCCTCCTCCATGGCGCGGCCGGCCTCGTCCAGCTCCCGCGCCGCCTCGTCGCCCGGCGCGCTGCCCTGACCGGGCAGCAGCCCGCGCTGGCGGCCGAGCTGTTCGCGCAGCTCGCGCTGCGCCTGCGCAAGGTCGTCGGCCTCGCCGGGGGTTTCGGGGCGCCACATGCCGCGCTCGTCGCGCTGGCGGCGCATGGCCTCGTCGGCCAGGCGCTGCTGGTCGCGCAGGGTCTCGGTCAACTGGTCCATGGCCTGGTCCTGACCCTCGCCGTTGCCGGCACCGCCCGAGCTTTGCCCCTGCCGGACCTCCAGATTTTTCATCATGCGGTTGAACTGCTCCAGCAGCTCCTGGGCCTCGGCGGTGCGGCCCTCGCGCATCAGGCGCTCGATCTCGTCCATCATCGCCTGGATCTGGTCGCCCGACAGCTCCTCCATCGGCCGGTCGCGGGTGAAGCGGGCCTCCGGCGCCTCGCCGCGCTCGGCCAGCATGCGGGTATAGGCGTCGGTCGCCTCGCGCAGCTCGCGCATCAGCCGGGCGATCTCGTCGGGCGAGGCGCCCTGGCGGATGGCCTCGGACAGTCGCTCCTGGGCGCGCTGCATACGCTCGATCGCGTCCGACAGCCCGCCATCCTCCAGCGCGATGGCGCTTTGCCACAGCGCCTCGGCGGCCTCGTCGCGGGTGCGGGCGTCGAGCGGGCCGGATTCCAGCCGCGCCACCAGGGCGCGCAGGCCCTGATCCAGCTCGGCCTCGAACAGCTCGCCCTGCGGCCACAGGATCGCGCGCAGCACCTGCGCGACCTCGGCCCGGTTCTCGCGCGACCACAGCAGCGACTGGCGCAGCTCGATCAGGGCGCTGGCGCGCGGGTCGAAGAAGCGCCGGCCGGGCAGGACCATGTGCAGGGGCGTCGATTCGCCCACTTGGCCCAGCCCGTCCTCGACCCGCAGGGTCAGCACCACCGGCAGGTTGGCATAGGGGTGGCGGGCGAGGTCGGCCGTCAGCGCGCCGCGCAGCGCATCGCGGCCGCGCGCCGGCAAAGGCAGGTCGAGGCTGAGTGCCGGGCGCGGCTCGGGCGCGCGCGCCAACCCGTAGCGGCGCGGCACCGCGGCCAGATCGAGGGCGATCTCGGCCTTGCCGGCGGTCACGCCGTAATCGTCGGCGGCGGTGAAACGCTGCACCAGCCGGCCATCGGCGCGACGCTCGGGCGCCGGGCCGGCGGCGACGGTGGGTGCGGCGTCGGGGGTGACGGTCACGCCGATCCGGCGACCGCCGGGCAGGTCGATGCTGCCATCCTTCAGCGCGGCGAAGGCCGGGGCGTCGGCGGGCAAGCCGGCCTCCTGCGGGCCGATGGATTGCGCGAATTGCGTGCTGCCATAGAGGCGCAGGGTGACGCGGCTGCCCTGGGGCAGGGTCAGGGTCTCGGATTCAGGCAGGGCGTTCAGATAGACCACCGGGCAACCGGTATGGGCAGGGGGCTCGGCCCAGCCCTCCCAGCTGTCGGCGGCGGGGGCGCCCGGCGGCAGCCGATGCGGCGCCGTGCCGGAGGCCAGCGCCCCCCAGCCCTGGCCCAGCCCGGCCACGTCGCCGAAGATCAGCGCCATCGCCAGCGCGGTCACCGCGGCAAGGCGCAGCGCGAAGGGGTCGCGGGCGGCCAGCCCGGCGCGGGGCACCGAAGCGCGGGCCAGCCCGGCCGCGTCCAGGGCGCGCGCCTGATGCGCGGCCCAGAGCGCGCGGCTGCCGGCATCCCCAGCGCCCACCGCCATGCGGTCGCCCAGCGCCGTCAACGGCTGGCCGGGCAGGCGGGCATCGACCCGCGCCAGTGCCGCGCCCGGCGCCGGGGGCCGCAGGCGCCGCCAGCCCAGCCCGGCCAGCAGCAGCACCGCCAGCACCAGCACCGGCCCCAGCGCCGGGCCGATCAGCGGTGCCCGGCCGGCGCCCAGCGCCAGCGCCGCCAGCCCGGCCACCGCCAGCGAGGCGGCCGGCCAGAAGGCGCGGGCCAGCGCCTCCCACCACAGCGCCAGATGCGTCAGCGCCACCGCCCGCCGCGCCTTGCGGGGCAGGGTGTCGGGAATGCGGTGGCCCGGCCGCGCCACTTACAGCCAGTCGGGCACCACCTCGCGCGCCAGCATCTCCTCGATGCCGGGGCGGGGGCGGATCACCGCGAACCGATCGCCATCGACCAGCACCTCGGGCACCAGCGGGCGGGTGTTGTATTCGGACGCCATGACCGCACCATACGCCCCCGCGGAACGGAACGCGACCAGATCCCCGGCCTTCAGCGGCGCCAGCGGAATTCCGCGCGCGAAGGTGTCGCCGGTCTCGCAGACCGGGCCGACCACATCGAAATCGCGCGGCGCTGCCGCGGTCTCGATCACCGGCACCAGCTCGTGGCGGGCATCATACATCGCCGGGCGGATCAGGTCGTTCATGGCGGCGTCGAGGATCAGGAAGTCGCGGCCCTCGCCCTGCTTGACATAGACCACCTGCGACAGCAGCACCCCGGCATTGCCGGCGATGTTGCGGCCCGGCTCGACCTCGATCTCGCAGCCCAGATGACCGACCGCCTCGCGGATCACCGCGCCCCATTCCACCGGCAGCGGCGGCACGGAATTGTCGCGGACATAGGGAATGCCGAGGCCGCCGCCCATGTCGAGGCGGCGGATGTCGTGGCCGTCGCCGCGCAATGCCACGACCAGATCGGCCATCCGCGCATAGGCGGCGCGATAGGGCGCGAGGTCGGTCAGCTGGCTGCCGATATGCATGTCGACGCCGATGACCTCGATCCCCGGCAGGCGGGCGGCCTCGGCATAGACCTCGCGGGCGCGGGCGATGGGGATGCCGAACTTGTTTTCCGACTTGCCGGTGGCGATCTTGGCATGGGTTTTCGCGTCCACGTCCGGGTTGACGCGGATGGCGATGGGGGCGGTGACGCCGAGGGCGGTGGCGACCTCCGACAGCGCCCGCAATTCCGGCTCCGATTCCACGTTGAACTGGCGGATGCCGCCGGTCAGCGCCGCCCGCATCTCGTCGCTTGTCTTGCCGACGCCGGAAAAGACAATGCGGCTGCCCGGCACGCCGGCGGCGCGGGCGCGGGCATATTCGCCGATCGAGACCACATCCATGCCAGCGCCCATGTCGCCCAGCAGCTTCAGCACCGCGACATTGGACAGCGCCTTGACCGCAAAGCAGACCAGCGCGTGATCGGCCCAGTCCAGCGCCTGCTGGAACAGGCCGAAATGCCGGCGCAGCGTGGCGGCGGAATAGACATAGGCCGGGGTGCCCACGGCCTCGGCGATGCGGGTCAGCGGCACGTCCTCGGCGCTCAGCACGCCGTCACGATAGGTAAAATGGTCCATCAGGCGATCCTGCGAGAGCGGAAGAACAGATAGAGTGGCAGCGCCAGCCCCAGCCCGGCCAGCATGGCCGGAAGCGTCAGAAGCGCAAGCCAGTTGCGCCGCAGCGTGGTCTCGGTCAGGCACCACAACCCAAGGGCGACCATGGCCACCGCCTCGGAGGGCGAGGGCGCCGCCCGGTCCCAGAGCGCGGCGGCGGCGCCGATCAGGCTCAGCGCCGCCCAGACCAGGCGCATCGGCGTCAGCTCAGAGCTCATGCTTGAGGCCGATCTCCGCCTCGCCGGACAGGGTGATGCCCGGCGCCGGCCGCTCGGCCGGGCGCTGCGGGGGGCCGTCGATGCCGCAGCCGGCCAGCAGGGCCAGAAGCGCGAGGGCGGCGACAAGGGGGCGGGTCTTCATGCCAGACGCTCCTTCCAGGCGGCGATCTGTTCGCGCACGCGCGCCGGAGCGGTTCCGCCATAGCTGGTGCGCGAAGCGACCGAGTTCTGCGTGCCCAGCACGGCGAAGATGCCTTCGGTGATCGCCGGATTGACCGACTGCATGTCGGCAAGGCTGAGGTCGGGCAGGTCGACGCCGCGCGATTCCGCCATGGCCACCAGCGCGCCGGTGGCGTGATGGGCGTCGCGGAACGGCAGCCCGGCCTCGCGCACCAGCCAGTCGGCCAGGTCGGTGGCGGTGGAAAAGCCCGATCCCGCCGCCGTCTCCAGCGCCGGGCGGTTCACGGTCAGGTCGCGCAGCATGCCCTCCATCGCCGCCAGCGCCAGCATCAGGTTGTCGGCGGCGTCGAAGACCTGCTCCTTGTCCTCCTGCATGTCCTTGGAATAGGCCAGCGGCAGGCCCTTCATCACCGTGAACAGCGCCACGGTGGCGCCGAGGATGCGGCCGATCTTGGCCCGGATCAGCTCGGCCGCGTCCGGGTTGCGCTTCTGCGGCATGATGGAACTGCCGGTCGACCACTTGTCCGACAGCGAGACGAAGCGGAACTGCGCCGAGGACCAGATCACCAGCTCCTCCGCCAGCCGCGACAGGTGCATGGCGCAGATCGAGGCGGCGGACAGGAATTCCAGCGCGAAATCGCGGTCGCTGACCGCATCGAGGCTGTTCGCCGTCGGCCGGTCGAAGCCCAGCGCCGCCGCGGTGGCATGGCGGTCGATGGCAAAGCCGGTGCCGGCCAGCGCCGCGGCGCCCAGCGGGCATTCGTTCATCCGCGCCCGCGCGTCGCGGAAGCGCGACAGGTCACGGCCCCACATTTCCACATAGGCCATCATGTGATGACCCCAGGTCACCGGCTGCGCGGTCTGCAGATGGGTGAAGCCCGGCATCACCCAATCCGCCCCGGCCTCGGCCTGCGACAAGGCGGCGCGGATCAGCGCCTCCAGCCCCGCGATCGCCGCATCGCACTGGTCGCGCACCCAGAGGCGGAAATCGGTGGCCACCTGGTCATTGCGCGAGCGCGCGGTGTGCAGCCGCCCCGCCGGCTCGCCGATCAGCGCCTTCAGCCGCGCCTCGACATTCATGTGGATGTCCTCCAGCGCCGTCGAGAAGGCGAAGCTGCCGGATTCGATCTCTGACAAGACGGTGAGAAGCCCTTCCTCAATCGCCCTGGCATCGCTAGGGGTAAGGATGCCCTGGGCCGCCAGCATGGCGGCATGGGCCCGGCTGCCGCGGATGTCCTGCGCGTAGAGCCGCCTGTCGAACCCGATCGAGGCATTGATCGCCTCCATGATCGCGTCCGGCCCGGCGGCGAAGCGACCGCCCCACATGGTATTGGCGGTCTGCGGGGCGTCGGCTGTGTCGGTCATCGGTCTGTCCTTGGAGGGGATGCATGTTGCGCTCGTCGATTCTTTATACCGCGCTGCTTCTCGGCGTAAACGGCGCCCATGCCGGGGCGGTGGACTGGGAGGCCGCCCGCGCCGCCGGCCTGACCAAGCTGGCGCCGCTGGAGCAGCCGGTGCCGGTCCCCGATACCGCCTTCGTGGATGCCGAGGGCGTGCAGAAGCAGCTGGCCGACTGGCACGGGCAGGTGCTGCTGGTGAATTTCTGGGCGACCTGGTGCGCGCCCTGCCGCGAGGAGATGCCCTCGCTGGATGCGCTGCAGGCCGAGATGGGCGGCGAGGATTTCGCGGTGCTGACCATCGCCGCCGGCCGCAACCCGGTGCCGGCGATCCAGAAATTCTATGAGGAGCAGGGCATCGAGAACCTGCTGGTGCTGCGCGACGAGCGCCAGGTGCTGGCCCGCGGCATGGGGGTGATGGGGCTGCCGGTCTCGGTGCTGATCGACCGCGAGGGCATGGAGGTCGCCCGCGTCATCGGCGAGCTGGACTGGGCCAGCCCGGAGGTCAAGGACGTGATCGCCCAGATGATCGCCGGGGAGTGATCGCCCCAGGGTTGTGTTAACCAGCCACGCAGATTCCCGCTCCGGTTTACCGCTTCTTAGGCGACCATGCCTAAAAGGGGTGACGGCGAATCGAAGGAACGGGGGTTGCGGGCATGTATCGTGAGACTGAGGGGGGGCCGGCTTCGCCCCTGGATTTCGTCATCAGGGAACAGTCCCGGCTGACCCTGACCTCGGTGCGCCGGGCGGTGGCGGCGGGCAAGGGCATGCTGGCCTTCCAGCCGGTGGTGCAGACCGACCGGCCCGACCGCCCGGCCTTCTACGAGGGGCTGATTCGCATCCTCGACGAGACCGGGCGCATCGTGCCGCTATGCGATTTCATGCCCTATGCGGAAACCACCGATCTCGGCCGGCAGATCGACTGCCTGTCGCTGTCGCTGGGCCTGCAGACGCTGGCCGCGAATCCGGACCTGCGGCTGTCGATCAACATGAGCGCGCGGTCGATCACCTGCCCCAACTGGCTGGAGACGCTGCGCTGGGGCACCGGCAGCGACGACCGCATCGCCGAGCGGCTGGTGCTGGAGATCACCGAAAGCTCGGCCATGGGCATGCCGGAACTGGTGGGCACCTTCATGCGCGAATGGCAGGCGCGCGGGGTCAGCTTTGCCATCGACGATTTCGGCGCCGGCTATACCTCGTTCCGCTATCTGCGCGACTTCTGCTTCGACATGATCAAGATCGACGGCCAGTTCGTCCGCGACATCGCCCGCCATCCCGACAATCAGGTGCTGGTGAAGGCGCTGATCTCCATCGCGCATCATTTCGACATGTTCACGGTGGCGGAATCGGTCGAGACCGCCGAGGAGGCCGACTTCCTGATGGAACTGGGCATCGACTGCCTGCAGGGCTTCTATTTCGGCGCGCCGACCATCGCGCCGCCGGGCGGGGTGCCGCCGGCGCTGGCCAGGCGGCATTGAGGCCGGCAAATCTCCCGGCGTGCTTGAAATAATGTTGCGCGATGGGGGCGGGGTGCGTAACGATCAGACCCGAGGTATCTGTGCTGAGGGAGGAAGGCATGACCACAACCGCAATCGTCACCGGCGGCTCGCGCGGCATCGGCGCGGCGATCTCGCTCGCACTGAAGGAGGCGGGCTTTGCCGTCGCCGCCAATTATGCCGGCAATGACGAGGCCGCCCGCGCCTTCACCGAGCAGAGCGGGATTCCCACCTACAAGTGGTCGGTGGCGGATTACGAGGCCTGCGCCGCCGGCATCCGCCAGATCGAGGCCGATCTGGGCCCGGTGGCGGTGCTGGTCAACAATGCCGGCATCACCCGCGACGCCATGTTCCACCGCATGACCCCCCAGCAATGGAAGGAGGTCATCGACACCAACCTGACCGGCGTCTTCAACATGACCCATGGCGTGTGGAACGGCATGCGCGAGCGCAAATACGGCCGCATCGTCACCATCAGCTCGATCAACGGCCAGAAGGGCCAGGCCGGGCAGGCGAACTATTCGGCGGCCAAGGCGGGCGATATCGGCTTTACCCGTGCCCTGGCGCAGGAGGGGGCGCGGGCCGGCATCACCGTGAACGTGGTGGCGCCGGGCTATATCGGCACCGAGATGGTGCGCGCCATCGACGAGAAGGTGCTGAACGAGCGCATCATCCCGCAGATCCCGGTCGGCCGCCTGGGCGAGCCCGAGGAGATCGCCCGTTGCGTGACCTTTCTCGCCTCCCGGGATGCCGGCTTCATCACCGGCTCGGTGATCAGCGCCAATGGCGGGCAATACTGCGCCTGACCTCCGGGCCTGACGTCTGCTTCCCGGCCGGTGTCGCGTATCTGGCCGGAGTGGCAGGAAGGCGCGGCCGGGGGCCGATCCGTGGCGAGCGGGCGGCGTTCGCGCCCGCTATTCCGACCGGCCCCTGCGCGCCAGCGGCGACCGCCTGGTGCCGCGCGCCGGCCTGCCACCGCCCTTTCGACGTCACAGGGGCAGCTTCGCCTGCACCCAGTGATGAAAGCCGTCGCCCGCCGCGCGAATCGCGCGCAGGGCATCGCCCAGCATGCCCTCGCCGGCATGGGGCGCGGCGGTATAGAGGCCGAGGAACAGGCCGGCGATGAGCAGGCCGATGACGAAGCCCTTGCCGAAACCGCCCCGCCGCCGCACCGGCATCACCGCCGCAGCGGGCTGTGCGGCCGTGGCCCGCAGCATGGCACCCTGGTCGCTCCCGGCCGGGCGTGGCCGTGGCTCCGGGGATGGTGGCATGATCGGAAGCGAGGGCGGCACCGCGCGCACCTCCAGAACCTCCGCCCCCGTATCCTGCACCATCCGCGCCCCGCCCGGCTCCGGGGACGGGGTTTCGCGCCTGTCACCCTCCGGCGCCGCGGCCGCAGCCTCAGGTTCCGCGGCGACCTCGGCCGTGGCGGTGGCCGGCCCCTCGTTGGCCGCCTCCCGCCCGGCCGTCACCGCATCCGGGTCGGCGGGGGCCATGTCGGCGGGCAGCGCCGCCTCGATGCCGGGATGGCTGGCGCGGAAATGCGCCGCCTCGTCGCGCAGGATGTCCATCACATCTTCGGGAAGTGACCGCCCCAGCCGCGGCGCCCCCGCCTCCGCCGGCTCCGGCGCGGCCCCGACCGGCGGCGGCGGCATGCGCAGCCGTCCGGGCTGGAACCAGGCGTTTTCGCAGGACGAGCACTCGACCTCGCGCCCGCTGGCCGGGATCAGGCGGTCGTCGATCTCGTATTCGGCGCCGCAGCGCGGGCAAACCAGGCGCATCCGCTCATCCTTTCGCAATCGGGCCGCGGCCTTTCTGGTCAATGCCGCGCGCATGTTCTATCAACGCCGCGACCCGCCTGCAAAGGCGCCAGGACGGAACGGGGTGCGCATCATGATCGACATGCAGAACGTCTCTTTCGGCTATCGCGGCGGCGATGTCCTGCTGGCCGAGATGTCGCTGGAGCTGCAGCCGGGCGCCTTCCTGTTCCTCACCGGCCCCTCCGGCTCGGGCAAGACCACCTTCCTGCGCCTGTGCATCGGCGACCTGGTGCCGACCGCCGGGCGCATGACCGCCTTCGGGCAGGACATGGCCGGCATGGGCCGCGACGACCGCGCCGATCTGCGCCGCCGCATCGGCCTGGTGCCGCAGGATGCCGAGTTCCTCGACCATCTGCCGGTGGCCGAGAACGTCGCCCTGCCGCTGACCGTCTCCGGCGCGCCGCTGGATTTCGACGCCCTGCGCGAATTGCTGGGCTGGGTCGGGCTGGCGCCGCAGGCCCGGGCGCTGCCGCCCTCGCTGTCGGGGGGCGAACGGCAGCGGGCGGCGCTGGCGCGGGCGGTGATCCAGTCGCCCGACCTGGTGCTGGCCGACGAGCCGACCGGAAACCTCGACTGGGAGATGTCGATGCGGCTGCTGCAACTGCTGATCGAGCTGAACCGCTCCGGCAAGACCATCCTGGTGGCGACGCATGACCTCAACCTGATCCGCGCCGCCAAGGCGCAGGTCTCGGCGCGGGTGCTGCGCATCGCTGGCAACCATCTGCATCAGGCGGGGGCGGATCTGTGAGGCTGATCGAAACCCTGCGCCTGCGTCTGACCGGCTTTCATGGCGCCGAGCTGCGCACGCTGAGCCTGCGCAATCTGGGCCGCGGCTTCCTGGGCAGCGACCGCGCCGGCGACCGGGTGGTGCCGCCCACCGGGCGCACCGCGCATCTGACCCTGCTGACCGCCGCCGCCATGGCCTTCCTGGCCGTGTTCGCGCTGGCGCTGTCCACCGCCACCGGCCGCCTGGCCGAGCGCTGGTCGGAGGGGCTGGCGAGCAGCATGACCCTGCGCCTGACCGCGTCCCCGGCCGAGATGGACGCCCAGACCCGCATCGTTCTGGAGGTGCTGTCGCAGACCCCCGGCGTGGCCGAGGCCCATGTCGTGCCCGATGACGAGATGGCCGAGCTGCTGCGGCCCTGGTTCGGCCCGGATGTGCCGGTCGATGCACTGCCTTTGCCGCGCCTGATCGCGGTGACCGAGAGCGGCGAGCGGCTGGACGCCGATGCCCTGCGCCTGCGGCTGGAGGCCGAGGCGCCGGGCGCGGTGCTGGACGACCACACCCGCTGGCGCCGGCCGCTGGTTGCCGCGGCGGGGCGGCTGCGGGTCATGGGAATCTTCTCGCTGCTGCTGATCGCCGGGGCCTCGGCGGGGATGATCGCGCTGGCCGCCCGCGCCTCGATGGCCGCAAGCGGCCAGGTGGTGCGGGTGCTGCGGCTGGTGGGGGCGCGCGACGTGACCATCGCGCGGGCCTTTGTGCGCCGCTTTACCCGCCGCGCCGCCCTCGGCGCCACGCTGGGCGTGGCGCTGGGCATGCTGGCGGTACTGGCGCTGCCCGACATGCAGGACAGCGGCGATTTCCTTACCGGCCTCGGCTTTCAGGGCTGGGGCTGGCTGGCGCCGCTGCTGATCATTCCCGTCGCCGCCGCCATCGGCTTCGTCGCCACGCGCGGCGCCGCGCTGCGCGTGCTGCGCGAGGTGCGGTGATGCGGCGCGGGCCCGGCAGGTTGTCGCCGGTCTGGCCGCTGCTGACCGGCAGCTATTACCTGCATGTCGTCCTGGCCACCGTGGTACTGGGGCTGTGGGGCCTGCCCAAGGCGCTGTTTTCCGGCCGTGCCGGGGCGCAGCGGGTGGCGACGGTCTGGGTCGGCCACATGCTGCGCGCCGCGCGCTGGCATTTCGGCCTGGAGGTCGAGGTGCGCGGCATCCCGCCCCGCGGCGACTGCATCATCGCCGCCAAGCATCAGAGCTTTCTCGACATTCTCGCCCTTGCGAAGGCCTGCCCCGAGCGCGCCTTCATCATGAAGCGCGAGGTGATGCGGGTGCCGATCATGGGCTGGTTCGCGCGCAAGGTCGGCTCGGTGCCCATCGACCGCAAGGATGGGCGCGGCGCCCGCGCCGCCATCGTCGCCGCCGTGCATGAGGCGCTGCCGCGCGGTCTCGGCCAGTTGATCATCTATCCCGAAGGCACCCGCACCCGCCCCGGCACCTCGCGCCCCTACAAGAACGGCGCGGCGATGCTCTATCAGGAGACCGGGCTACCGATGGTGCCGGTCGCCGGCGATTGCGGGCTGTTCTGGCCCAAAAACGGGCTGCGCATCCGCGGCGGCCGCGCGGTGATCGAGTTCCTGCCGGTGATCGCGCCGGGCAGCGAGGCCAGCACCGCCGCGCTGACCGAGCAGCTGGAGGCGACCATCGAGCCGGCCTCGGCGCGGCTACTGGAGGAAGCCTGCGCCGCACGCGGGCTGCCGATGCCCCGCGGCTAGGCCGGGCAGGTTGCGTGGGAGCGGTGCGTGCAAGTACGCACCCTACGGCATGTGCCGAGCGATGCGAGGGCGCGTGAGGCAGTCAGGCGGTATCCCTGCATGGGCGTGTCGAAGCCGGGTATGCCGTGCGTGGGGCGGGGCGTACAAGCACCACCCTATGGGTTCGGTGGTCGAGCACGCAGCCTAGGCCGGACGGCTCACCTGCAGGGGCCGGGCTTTCGCGTGCCCCGCGCAACAAGGCACCAATCCTGGCGAGTCGTAAGGTGCGTGCTTGCACGCACCGTTACTGCCCTGATCACAGCGCCTTGGCACCCATGTTCAGGAATTTCTTGCGGCGGTCGGCGATCAGGTCCTTGCGGGATTTCCTCGCCAGATCCTTCAGCATCGCCGCGATCTCTCGGCCGACGGCGGTGATGGTGTCGGCGCGGTGGCGCTGGGCGCCGCCCGCCGGCTCGGGGATGATGCGGTCGATCACCTCCAGCCGGGCCAGGTCCTGCGCGGTCAGGCGCAGCGCGTCGGCGGCCTCGCGCATCTTGTCGGAATCCTTCCACAGGATCGAGGCGCAGCCCTCGGGCGAGATCACCGAATAGATCGAATGCTCCAGCATGGCGATGCGGTTGGCGGTGGCGAAGGCCACGGCCCCGCCCGAGCCGCCCTCGCCGATGATGACCGAGACCAGCGGCACACCGATTTGCAGGCATTTCTCCGTGCTGCGGGCGATGGCCTCGCTCTGCCCGCGCTCCTCGGCGCCCTTGCCGGGATAGGCGCCGGGGGTGTCGACCAGGGTGATGACGGGCAGGCCGAAGCGGTCGGCGATGTCCATCAGCCGGATCGCCTTGCGATAGCCCTCGGGCCGGGCCATGCCGAAATTGTGACGGAGGCGGGTCTTGGTGTCGTTGCCCTTCTCGTGGCCGATCACCACGCAGGGCGCGCCGTCGAACCGCGCCAGCCCGCCCATCACCGCATGGTCGTCGCCGAAGGCGCGGTCGCCGGCCAGCGGCGTGTATTCTGTGAACAGCGCCTCGACATAGTCGCGGCAATGCGGCCGGTTGGGGTGGCGCGCCACCAGCGTCTTCCGCCACGGGTCCAGGGTCTTGTAGAGGTCGCGCAGCATCTCGGCGGCCTTGCGGTCCAGCGCGGCAGCCTCCTTCTCGACATCGACGGCGCCCTCGCCCTTGCGCGCCAGCGCCCGCAATTCCTCGGCCTTGCCCTCGATATCGGCAAGCGGTTTTTCGAATTCGAGATAGGTGGTCATGCGCGCCTCCGGGATGCGGGGCCTATATGCGGCCCGCGCGCGGGGATTGCAACTTTTCCCGCGCGGGGACGCGGCTCACCGCCGGTCGCGCAGCCAGGGCAGGGCCTTGCGGAAATAGTCCAGACCGGTGACCAGCGTCAGCGCGCCGGCCACCCAGAACAGCGCCAGCCCCAGATGCGTGGCCCAGCCCGCCCAGGTGGCGATGTCGGGCAGGCGGCTCTCGCCCACCCGCGGCGGCCGGCCGGTGGCCAGATAGGCCAGGCCGGTGCCCAGGAACAGCACGGCGATGGCGACCATCTGGGCGGTGGTCTTCCATTTCGCCAGCTTCGTCACCTTCAGCTTGCCGGCATCCGCCCCCAGGAACTCGCGCAGGCCGGAGACGAAGACCTCGCGGAACAGGATCACCGTAGCGGGCAGGATCAGCCAGGCGTTCATGCCGGAATAGCCGGTGATGACCACCACCGCGATGATGACCATGGCCTTGTCGGCAATGGGGTCCATGGCGGCGCCGAAGCGGCTCTCCTGCCGCCAGCGGCGGGCGAGGTGGCCGTCGAACCAGTCGGTCGCCGCCGCCAGCAGGAACAGCGCCAGCGCCGCCCAGTCGGCCAGCGGCCGTGCGAAATACAGGAACATCACCGGCACCAGCGGCGCGGCGAGCAGGCGACCCAGGGTCAGGATATTGGGAATGGTCCAGCGCATGGCGGCAACGCTAGGCCCTGCGCGCGCGCGAGGGAAGATGCGGCGGTGCGAATTTCGCACTATCTTTCCACCCTGCCGCCGCGGCGCATCCCGCGAGGGCGGCCTTCACGGCCCCGGCCTGGCCGGTCCGGCGGCCGCTCATGCCAGCACCCAGGCCAGCGCCCAGAAGCCGGCGATGCCGGCGGCGATCCCGGCCAGCATGTTGCGCGACAGGATGCCCACCGCCAGCGCCGCGAACACCGCGCCCAGCCGGGTCGGGTCGGGCTGGCCGCCGGTGACCTCGGGCCACAGCACGCCGGGCGCGACCAGCCCCGGCAGCACCGCCACCGCGGTATAGCGCAGCATGCGCAGCAGCCATTCCGGCATCGCCCGCCCGCCGAGGCCGCCGAGGAACGACCAGCGCAGCAGATAGGTGCCGGCGGCGCTGGTCAGGATGATGGTCCAGATCGCAGCGGTGGAATAGCCGGTCATCGCCCGCCCTCCCGGATCAGGCGCGCGGCGCGGCGCCGGTTGAGATGCTGCTCGGTCATCGCCCCGGCGACCATGGCGCAGGGTGCGGCCACCAGCAGCCCCAGCCCCGCCGGCAGGCCGTGCAGGGCCAGCGCCAGCCCGACCGAGACCGCCGCCGCGACCAGATGCGGCAGCGAGCGCAGGGTCGGCGCGATCATGGCGATGAACATCACCGGCACCGCGATGTCGAGGCCCAGCTCGCCGATGGGCAGCGACTTGCCCAGCAGCGCGCCGATATGGGTGGTCACCATCCAGGGCAGCACCAGCATCACCGCGGCGCCGGCGAAATAGGCCAGCCGCTGGCGCATGGTCAGCTGCGGGAAACGCTCGTATTCGTTGACCGCCAGCACATAGTTCTGGTCGACCAGCCCATAGGCGACCGCCGCCCGCGCCGCCGGCCCGGCCTGGCCCAGATATTGCGCCAGCGAGGCCGAATACATCGCCAGCCGCAGGTTCACCGCCAGCGCCGACAGGATCACCACCAGCGTCGGCGCCTGCTGCTGCATCAGTTCGACGATGGTCAGCTGCGAGGCGCCGGCCAGCACCAGGATCGACATGGCATTGGTCTGCACCAGATCGAAGCCCGAGGCCCGCGCCAGCACCCCGAACAGCAGCGCGAAGGGCACCAGCGCCAGCAGGAAGGGCAGCGATTGCAGGAAACCGCGCCAGAAGCAGGCGCGCGGGCTGAGGATGCGGGCATCCGGCCGCGTCGGGTCTGGCGGGGTCATGCTGGTCCGTCCCTTGGCTTTCGCGCCGCAACTTGGCACCGGCGGCGGGGCGGGGCAAGCTGCCGCATGGCAGGATGGGGCGGGCATGACGAAACGCGGCAACAGGGTGCGGGTGACGGCGGGGATCGCGCCCGGCAGCCGCCTGGCGGCGGCGGCGCTGTGGTGGCGCGGCATGGGCCGGCAGGTGCTGCCCCATGCCCGCGCCCGCGCCGGCATCCGCTGGACCTGCCGCGCCCTGCGCCCCGAGGCGGCGCTGGCCGCCCATGACCGGCACGGGCGGCTGGTCGGGCTGGCCGGGCTGCGCGACGGCAGCGGCGGGCTGATCCGCTGGCAGGCGCCGCTGCGGGCGGCGCTGGGGCCGGTTTCCGGCGGGCTGGGGCGGGCGCGGCTGATGCTGTGGCGGGCCGGGCCGCCGACGACGGATCTGGTGCTGGACGGGCTGGCGGTGCATCCGCGGGCGGCGCGGGCCGGGGTGGGGCGGGCGCTGCTGCGGGCGGCGCTGGCCGACGCGGCGGCGCGAGGTCGCCCCGGCCTGACCGTCGAGATGCTGGAGGCGAACCGGGCGGCGCAGGCGCTCTATGTCTCCGAGGGCTTCGTGATCGTCGCCCGCCGCCGCCCCGGTCATGGCAGGCTGGCGCTGGTCATGCGCCGCGGCTGCGGAACGGGCTTGCCGCAGGCCGGCGCTGCGCCTATCAGCGAATCATGTTGATCCGTATCGTCTTCCTGTTCCTGCTGATCATGGTGGTGCTGGCGCTGGCCTCCGGCCCGGGTTTCCGGCGCTTCGTGCTGCGGCTGCTGGGGCTGGATCGCGACCGGCACTGAGGGCCCGGGCGTGCGCGCGCCCGGCCGGAACCGCTGTGGCAGCCCGTTTCGGGGCGCCGGCAGCATCACGGCAGGGCTGATTCGCCGCCGCAAGAGTTCCACCTATGCGCGAGTCGGGGGCAGACCCGGCGGGACCGCCGGGGCGAATCCGTGACAACTTGTCCACCAGTGCCGGGACGTTCACGGAACGGTCACGAAACTCTGACAAAAATCAGTGACTTGTCACAGATAGGCAAAATTTCTTTGTAAATCAATCGCCTGAAAAACTGCCCAAAAAAGGGGCAAGTCAGCCGGAGCCCGCGAATCCGCTGGCGGGACCAAGCCGCGCTGGACTCCGCCCACAGAGTTATCCACAGATTCCGGGGATAGTCGCCCCGGCCTCCACCCCTTGCGCTTGGCGCCCGGACGGGGCAGCGCAGGGAGGCACACCGATTCTTCCCGCGACCTGAGCATGACCGACCCCAATCAGAGCCCATCCCCGCCGCCGCTGACCGGCCATGCGCTGATCCGCGACCAGCTGAAGCGGCTGGACCACGCGCCGGGCGTCTATCGGATGCTCGATGCGCAGGGGGCGGTGCTGTATGTCGGCAAGGCGCGCGATCTGGTGGCGCGGGTGTCGAACTATGCCCGCCCGACCGGCCACAGCCCGCGCATCGCGCGGATGATCGCCGAAACCGCCAGCATGATGTTCCTGACCACGCGCACCGAAACCGAGGCGCTGCTGCTGGAACAGAACCTCATCAAGCAGCTGAAGCCGCGCTTCAACGTGCTGCTGCGCGACGACAAGTCGTTTCCGAACATCCTGATCACCCGCGATCACCCGTTCCCGCAGATCACCAAGCATCGCGGCGCCAAGACCCGCAAGGGCGACTATTTCGGCCCCTTCGCCAGCGCCGGCGCCGTCAACCGCACGCTCAGCCAGTTGCAGAAGGTGTTCCTGCTGCGCAGCTGCACCGACAGCTTCTTCGCCTCGCGCACCCGGCCCTGCCTGCTCTACCAGATCAAGCGGTGCAGCGCGCCCTGCGTGGGCCGCATCTCCGAGGCCGACTATGCTGCCAGCGTCGAGGATGCGGTGCAGTTCCTGCGCGGCCGCACCACCCGCATCCAGACCGATCTGGCGCGCGAGATGGCGGCGGCGGCCGAGGCCATGGAATACGAGCGCGCGGCGGCGATCCGCGACCGCATCCGGGCGCTGACCGCGGTGCAGTCGGTGCAGGCGATCAACCCGCGCCAGGTGCCTGAGGCCGATGTCATCGCCCTGCACATGGAGGGCGGGCAGGCCTGCGTGCAGGTGTTCTTCATCCGCGCCAACCAGAACTGGGGCAACCGCGACTTCTATCCGCGGCTGGGCGGTGCCGAGAGCGCCGACGAGGTGATGCAGGCGTTTCTGGCGCAGTTCTACGACGACAAGGTGCCGCCGCGGCTGATCCTGCTGTCGCATGGTGTCGAGGATGCCGATCTGGTCGCCGACCTGCTGTCGGAACGCGCCGGGCGCCGGGTGGTGCTGGGCGTGCCGCAGCGGGGGGAAAAGGCGGCGCTGGTCGAACATGCCGCCCGCAATGCCCGCGAATCGCTGGGCCGGCGCATGGCGGAATCGGCGGCGCAGGCGCGGCTGCTGGCCGGGCTGGCCGAGGCCTTCGACCTGCCGGCCCCGCCGCGCCGCATCGAGGTCTATGACAACAGCCATATCCAGGGGGCGCATGCGGTCGGCGGCATGATCGTCGCCGGGCCGGAGGGCTGGCTGAAATCCCAGTATCGCAAGTTCAACATCAAGGGCACCGAGATCACCCCCGGCGACGATTTCGGCATGATGCGCGAGGTGCTGACCCGCCGCTTCACCCGGCTGCTGAAGGAGGACCCGGACCGCGAGACCGAGGCTTGGCCGGACCTGCTGCTGATCGACGGCGGGGCCGGGCAGGTCTCGGCGGTGGCCGAGATCCTGGGCGAGCTGGGGGTCGAGGACATGCCGGTGATCGGCGTCGCCAAGGGCACCGACCGCGACCACGGCAAGGAGGAGTTCCACCGCCCCGGCATGCGCCCCTTCGCGCTGCGCATGAACGACCCGGTGCTGTATTTCATCCAGCGCCTGCGCGACGAGGCCCATCGCTGGGCCATCGGCAGCCACCGTGCCCGCCGATCCAAGGCGATGACCGCGACGCGGCTGGAGGAGATCCCCGGCGTGGGCGCCACCCGCAAGCGGCAGTTGCTGGCGCATTTCGGCTCGGCCAAGGCGGTCAGCCGCGCCTCGGTTGAGGAATTGCGGGCGGTGGGCGGCATTTCCGACGCCATGGCGCAGGTGATCCACGACTTCTTCAACCCCGAAGGGTGAGGCGTCCGGCGGGCGCCGACTTTCCGAACCGTCGTCGCCGGGTCCGCAGGGGGCGCCCTGCCGCTGCGTCAGCCAGGGCCGGCGGCGCTTCCGCTTGCGCAAGGCGGTTTTCGGGTCGGGGAGGGGTGGTGCGTGCAAGCACGCACCGCCGCGACGCAGGCCATTGCCCGACTTACCCACCCCCTCCGACTCCCATGGGGGTCTGCGGGCGTGGATAAGTCTGCGTGGTCGGGACGCGCGCCTGTCCGGTCAGTTGGCCGCGGCGGCGACGACCGGCCTTCCGCCGGCAGCGGTGATCTGGCCGTGCTGGCGCAGCAGCACGTCGTGATTGTTGGCCGGGTCGCCGTCGTAATGCGATTTCGACACCACGCCGGGCAGGCTCTGGAACCATTTGCGCAGCACCAGCGGCCGCATGGTCGCGGGCGCCCCCTGGAAGCCCGGCACTCGGCGCAGGACATTGCCGGTTTCATTGGCACAGAACGACTTGGCCGAAGCGCCGTTGGCCTCGGCCGCGGCAATGGCGGCATCGGCCACCTCGCGGCTGACCAGGATGCGGTCCTCGGCGACCCAATAGGTCTCGCGCGCGTGGTAGTCGATGTAGAAGTTGCGGAAATTGTCGGTGATGCCATAGAGCACGTCGTTGCGCTCGGGGATGGCCGGGTGTTCCCAGCTGCCGGCGGGGTCATAGATCACCCGCTGGCTGCCGTTGATCATCAGCGCCGAATGCGCGCCCTCGCCCTTGGGGATGCCGATCACCGTGAACAGCGTGATCGAGGGCGGCTCGTCCGAGACGAAGCGGGCGCGGGCCACGGCCTCGTCGGGGGCATAGACATGCTCGGCGCAACCGGCGAGGCCAAGCACGGCCGCCAGCGCAAGCATCAGCGGGCGCAGCATGGGCAGTTCCTTTCGTTCATCGGGCAGGAGGCGGGCCGGGTGGCCTCAGGCGTTCGACAGCGCCGCGATGATGACGGCGAGGATGGAGAGGCCGAACAGCCAGATCAGGAATTTCACGAAGCCCGCGAAGGTGCGCTCATGCGCGCGCAGGTCGCTGATGCGGTCGGTGGAGGTTTCGTGATTGCCGGCCATGACTGTCATCCCTCTGCTTTGGCTGTGCTTACTGGCGCCGATCCGGGTTTGCGCAAGCGATAGACGAAAAGCAAGCCCCTGTCACGGGGGCGCGGGGCATGGCGGTGGGGTAGGCGGCGGCCGGCGGCTGCGGGCGCGGCGCGCCTCATGCCCGCCCCGCCGCGCCGGACAGCATCGAAGGGTCGATGCCCTGGCCCTGCAGGGCCTCGGCCCATTTCAGCGTGTCGGAAGCGCCGAAGATCAGCGAATCGGAGGCCTCGCCGACCAGCCAGCCATTGTCGAGGATCTCGGCCTCCAGCTGGCCGCCCTGCCAGCCGCAATAGCCCAGTGCCAGCACCGCCGGCGCCGGTCCGCCGCCGCGGGCCAGGTCCACCAGGATGTCGCGGGTCGCGGTCAGCGCCAGGCCGGGGGCGACCTCGATGCGGCCCTCATGCGGTGGCCCCGGGCTGGGCTGGGCATGCAGGACGAAGCCACGCGAGGGCTCGACCGGGCCGCCGAAGCGCACCGGCACCGGCGCCGGGCCGTCGCTGTCGATGCCGAGCTGAGTCAGCAGCTGCGGAAAGCTGATGTCGGGCAGCGGACGGTTCAGAACCAGCCCCATGGCGCCCTGCCGGGAATGCTCGCAGATCAGCACCACCGAGCGCGCGAAACGCGGGTCGCTCATCGCGGGCATGGCGATCAGGATCTTGCCGGTCAGGTCGGTTTGCGCCTGCATTCTGTCCTCCTGCGCCGCCGGTCGGCGGGTCTGTCGTAAAATTGACTTTATCACGCCCGGGGCAACGGGCTAGCCAATGGGCATGAAATACCTCGCTTCGCTTGTGTTTGTGATCGCCGGGCCGGTGGCCGGCGCGGCCCTGGCCCAGGATTTCCCCGGCCTGGTCTCGGCGCGGCTGCTGCCCGGCTGGACCGATAGCGGCGGCACCCGGTTCTCGGCGCTGGAGATCGTGCTGGAGCCGGGCTGGAAGACCTATTGGCGCAGCCCCGGCGACAGCGGCATCCCGCCGCGCTTCGACTGGCAGGGCGAGATCGGCGCGGTGGAGTTCTTCTGGCCGGCGCCGGAGGTGTTCGAGGCCGGCGGCGCCCGCTCGCTGGGCTATCACGACCGGCTGGTGCTGCCGTTCACGGTGACGCCGACCGCGGCCGGCCCGGCCGGCCCCCTGCGCGCCGAGGTCGAGTTCGGCCTGTGCCGCGAGGTCTGCGTGCCGGTGGCGATGACGCTGGCCGCGCCGGAGCCGGGCGACGATACCCCCGATCCCGGCATCGTGGCGGCGCTGAACGCGCAGCCGGTGCCCGGCGATTCCGGCACGATCCGCTGCCAGGCCGAGGCCATCGGCGACGGGATGCGCATCACCGCCCGGCTGCCGGCGGGGGCGGGCGATGCGGTGGTGGCGGAACTGTCCGACCCCGCGATCTGGGTCTCGGACCCCGACATCTCGCGGGAGGGCGCCGGGATGGTCGCGGCCTTCGAGGCGGTGGCGCCCAGCGGCAAGCCCTTCCCGCTGGCGGGCGATGCCATCCGCATCACCCTGCTGGGCGGTGAGCGGGCGGTCGAGTTCGACGGTTGCCCGCTGTCGGGGTCATGACCCGGCGGGATGGCTCTCCAGCCAGGTCTGGAGGCTGAGCAGGTCTGCCCAGGCCTCGCGCTTGGCGATGGGGTTGCGCAGCAGATAGGCCGGGTGGGTCATCGGCAGCGCCGGGCGATGGAAGGCCGAGGCCCAGTTGCCGCGCAACCGGGTGATGCCCACGCGGCCCAGCACCGCCTGGCAGGCGGAATTTCCCATCAGAACCAGCACGTCCGGCCCGGCCAGCTCGACATGGCGGGCCAGGAAGGGCAGCGAGGCGGCGATCTCGGCCGGCTCGGGGCGGCGGTTGCCGGGCGGGTGCCAGGGCAGGACATTGGTGATGTAGAGCGCACGTTCGGCATCGGTCGCGTGGCGGTCCATGCCGATGGCGGCGAACATCTGGTCCAGCAACTGCCCGGCGCGGCCGACGAAGGGGCGGCCCTGCTGGTCCTCCTCCTCGCCCGGCGCCTCGCCGATGATCATCACCCGCGCGCCGGGGCGGCCGTCGGAGAACACGAAATTCCGCGCCCCGCGCTTCAGCGCGATGCCGTCGAAACGCTCCTGCGCCGCGGCCAGCCCGGGCAGGTCGCGGGCGGCGGCGGCCAGCGCCTCGGCCTCGGCCACCACGTCATGGGCCGGGACATCCGGCGCCCCGGCCGGGGCGGTGGCGGACGGCGCAGCGGCAGAGGCGGCGGTGGCGCTACCGGCGACCCGCGGCGGCGGGGCGGAGGCGGGGGCGGGCGGCACCCGCGGCGCCGCGCTTTCGGCGAAGCGGTCGGCGGGGGCGTCCAGCATCGGCTCGTCCGCGCCCAGCTCGACCTGCCATTCCAGCAGCGCCAGCGCGGTGGCGCCGTCGATCTCGTGGATGCCGATGCGGCCCGCATTCATCGGTCAGCTGGCCCCCAGATGCGAAAGCAGCAACTCGGTAAAGGCTTCCGGGCGGTCCACGCAGGGCACATGGCCGGCGCGGGCGATGATCTCGAAACGGGCATGGGGGATGCGGTCGGCCATCTGCCGCACCAGTTTCGGCGGGGTCGAGCCGTCCTTCTCGCCCACCACCGCCAGCGTCGGCATACCGATATGCGGCAGGTCGGCGGTGAAGTCGGCATCGCGGATGGCGGCACTGACGGCGGCATAGCCGGCGCGGTCGGTGCGCTCCAGCATGGCGCGCCACATCTGGAAATCGTCGGTGGCGTGGTAGTCGGCGGGAAACCAGTTCTTCAGGATCTGGTCCGAGATCGCCTGCACGCCGCCGGCGCCGACCGCGGCGATGCGGTCGTTCCAGACCTGCTCGGTGCCGATCCGGGGTGCCGTGTCGGCCAGCACCAGATGCGTCATGGTGCCGGCGCGTCGCAGCGCCAGCCGCTGCATGACCAGCCCGCCCACCGACAGGCCGATGCCGGCGAAGCGCTGGATGGAATAGGCGTCCAGCAGCGTCTCGACATCGCCGGCGAGGCTGTCGATGGTGACGCCGGCGGTCAGCGTCGACAGGCCGTGGCCGCGCTTGTCCAGCCGCAGCACCCCCCAGTCGGCCGGCAGCCGCGCCACCACCCGGTCCCAGAGCCGGAAATCCGTGCCCAGCGAATTGGCAAAGACCAGCACCGGCGCATGGCCCCGGGGCGCGCGCCAGAGATGGTGCAGCCCGTCGATCATCTTGGCGAGGGTCATGGCGGGTCTCCGGTGTTCAGCCGCGGCCGACGAAGGGCATTTTCGTGGCCATGATGGTCATGGTCTGCACATTGGTCGAAAGCGGCAGCCCGGCCATGTAGACCACGGCCTCGGCGACCTCGGCCAGCGGCATGCGCGGCTCGGGGCGGATGCTGCCATCGGCCTGCGGCACGCCCTCGGCCATGCGCTCGGTCATGTCGGAGGCGGCATTGCCGATGTCGATCTGGCCGCAGGCGATGTCATGGGGGCGGCCGTCCAGCGACAGGCTGCGGGTCAGGCCGGTGATGGCATGTTTCGAGGCGGTATAGGCGATCGAGCCGGGCCGCGGCGCATGGGCCGAGATCGAGCCGTTGTTGATGATCCGCCCGCCGCGCGGCTTTTGCCGCTTCATCAGCCCGAAGGCGGCGCGCGCGCAGTAGAAGGCGCCGTTGAGGTTGACGCCGATCACCTCATCCCACAGCTCGGTGGACAGCTCGTCGGGGTCGAGGCGGTCGGTGCCGCGACCGGCATTGTTGAACAGCAGGTCA
This sequence comes from Paracoccus sp. (in: a-proteobacteria), assembly GCA_040392885.1. GTDB lineage: Bacteria > Pseudomonadota > Alphaproteobacteria > Rhodobacterales > Rhodobacteraceae > Paracoccus. The sequence goes on from JBEBVF010000012.1 coordinate 40,125, forward strand.
AGGCGGCCGAAATGCTCCTCGATGTCGATGAACAGCTCGCGCACCTCCTGCGGGCGGGAGATGTCGGCGGTGTGCATCAGCGAGGGGCCGGCCAGCATGCGGGCGGTGGCGTCCAGCGTGCGGCCGTGGCGGCCGGTCAGCACCACGGTCCAGCCGGCCCGCGACAGCGCCACGGCGCAGGCCCGGCCGATCCCGCTGCCGGCGCCGGTGATCAGGGCGATGGGATTCGTCATGGCTTGCTCTCGTGCTGAAGGGGCCTCGGGGGTCATATCCTGCCGCGCATGGCCGGCAAGGGAAAGGGGGCCGCCGGCGCCACTATGCGGCGACGGCGCGGCGGACACAATGCGGGCCCGGCGAGCCGGGGGCGACGGGCCGTTCCGCACAGGCGGCGGGCAGGGCGACATCTGCCGCGATGCCGGACCCGCGGCGGTGCGGGCCGGGACCGGCGGCGACCGGAAGGAAGGGGCCGCCCCGCCGGCCATCGAGGCCGCCGGGGCGGCGCTGCCGGCGCCTGCGGCAACCCCGGAGGGCATCGGCGCGTTGGGCAGGCGTTGACGCGGTCGCGGCAATCGGCACGATAACACGCCCATGATTCGCCGGACCCGAAAGGAGGCCCTGCCATGTCTGCACCCCTTCACGCCATCTTCGGCCGTCCCCTGGACGCGCCGACCCCGCCCGGCTTCGAGGAAGCCGTGTTCGGCATGGGCTGCTATTGGGGGGTCGAGCGTCTGTTCTGGGAACAGCCCGGCGTCTGGCTGACCGAGGCCGGCTTTGCCGGCGGCACCACCGAGGCGCCGACCTATGCCCAGGTCTGCGCCGGCGATACCGGCCATGCCGAGGTGGTGCGGGTGGTCTATGACCCCGCCCGCATCAGCTACGAGCATCTGCTGCAACTGTTCTGGGAAAATCACGACCCCACCCAGGGCAACCGCCAGGGCAATGACGTGGGCGCGCAGTATCGCTCGATGATCCTGACCACGACGCCCACCCAGCAGGCCCAGGCCGAGGCCAGCCGCATCGACTTCGACAACCGGCTGGGGATGAGCGGCTTCGGCCATGTCACCACCCAGATCGCGCCGCTGCACAAGTTCTGGCGCGCGCCGGAGGAACTGCATCAGCAATATCTGCACAAGGTGCCCGACGGCTATTGCGCGCTGCGCGGCACCGGCGTGCGCGCCCATGACACCGGCGAGGCCGGCTGATGGCGACCTGGACGGCGCTGACCCATGTCGCCGGTCAGGACCGGGCCGAGGCCCTGCAATCCCACGCCGAGGAGGTGCTGGTCCCGGAGCCGTTCGGCTCCGGCGTGTTCGAGATCGAGGATGGCCGCGACCGCTGGGAGGTCGGCCTCTATTTCACCGAGAGCCCGGACGAGATCGCGCTGGCGCTGCTCGCCGCCGCCTATGACGCCAACCCCTTCGTGGTCAGCGAGCTGCCGGACGTGGACTGGGTGGCGCATGTGCGCCGCGAGCTGAGCCCGGTCGAGGCCGGTCGGTTCTTTGTCCATGGCAGCCACGATGCCGACCGCATCCCGCCGGGTGCCGAGGCGCTGTGCATCGACGCGGCGATGGCCTTCGGAACCGGCCATCACGGCACCACCAAGGGCTGCCTGGAGGCCATCGACCGCCTGGCCGGCGATACCGGCTTCGCCCCGGCGCGGATCGTGGATATCGGCTGCGGCACCGCCGTGCTGGCGATGGCGGCGGCGCGGGTCTGGCCGCATGTGGTGCTGGCCGGCGACAACGACCCGGTGGCCGTGGACACCGCCCGCGCCAATGTGCTGGCCAACGGCTTGGCCGGCCGCGTCGAGGTGGTCGAGGCCGCCGGCTTCCGCCACCCGGTGCTGGAGGAGAACGCCCCCTTTGACCTGGTGCTGGCCAATATCCTCAAGCAGCCGCTGATCGACCTGGCGCCCGACATGGCGGCGATGACCCGGCCGGGCTCGGTGATCGTGCTGTCGGGGCTGCTGGCCGACCAGGCCGACGAGGTTGCCGCCGCCTATGCCGCGCAGGGCATCGCCCTGCGCCGCCGCGACGACCTCGGCGAATGGTCGACGCTGGAGCTGGTGCGCGGCTGACGCCATGCCGCAGGCCGCCATGATCCGCAACCGGGCCACCCTGATCGGCCTGTTCGCCATCCTGCTGTGGAGCCTGATCGTCGGCCTGATCCGCGCCGTCAGCGAAAGCTTCGGCCCGGTGGGCGGCGCGGCGCTGATCTATTCGCTGGCCTCGGTGTTTCTGGTCCTGTCGGTGGGATTTCCGCGGGTCCGCCGCTTTCCCCGTGCCTATCTGCTCTGGGGCAGCCTGCTGTTCGTGGCCTATGAGCTGTGCCTGGCGCTGTCGATCGGCTATGCGCGGACCGGCAGGCAGGCCATCGAGGTCGGCATGGTGAATTATCTGTGGCCCTCGCTGACCATCGTGTTCGCCATCCTGTTCAACCGCCAGCGCGCCACCCTGCTGGTCGTGCCGGGCTTTCTGCTGTCCACGCTGGGGGTGTGCTGGATCCTGGGCGGCGAGCAGGGGCTGGATGTCTCCGGCATGGCGGCCAATGTCCGCGACAATCCGCTGAGCTACGGGCTGGCACTGGCCGGGGCGCTGATCTGGGCCGGCTATTGCACGCTGACCACCCGCATCGCGCAGGGCAGCAACGGCATCACGCTGTTCTTCATGCTGGTGGCGGTGGCGCTGTGGGCGCAATATCCCTTTGCCGGCGAGGCCGCGATGACCTTTGCACCCGGCGCGCTGGTCTGGCTGGTGCTGGCGGCCGCGGCCATGGGTTTCGGCTATGCGGCCTGGAATGTCGGCATCCTGCACGGCCATGTCACCATCCTTGCCGGGGCCTCCTATTTCATCCCGGTGCTGTCGGCGGCGCTGGCGGCGCTGCTGCTGGATGCGCCGCTCTCGCTGCCGTTCTGGCAGGGGGCGGCGCTGGTCTGCATCGGCTCGGTGCTGTGCTGGCAGGCAACGGCGCGGCCGCGGTGGGCGAGGACTGGCTGAGGGCGCCGTTGCGCCCGCCGCTGTCCGATACTCCGCGAATGCGCCGCTTTCCGTACGGTTCCGGCGGAGGGCGGCGCTCGTCTGCATTGGCTCGGTACTGTGCCGGCAGGCGACGGCGCGGCTGCGGCGGGTGAGGATCGGTTGATCGCGCCGTTTCACCTGCTGCTGTTCCCGATGACCCCATGAGTGCGCCGCTTTCCGTGCCGTTGGCGGTGGTGACGACTGGTCTGCATCGGGCAGGCGACGGCGCGGCCGCGTGGGTGGGGAGTGGCTGATCGAGCCGTTTCACCCGTTGCCGTCCCCGATACCCCGCGAATGCGCCGCTTTCCGTGCGGTTCAGTGCCCCGTTTCACCCGCTGCTGTTCCCGGTGACGCCGTGAGTGCGCTGCTCTCCGTGCCGCTGGCGGTGGCGGCTTGGTGACGAGGTGGTTGGGGCAAAAAGGAAGCCGGGTCTCGCGCCCTGCCGGGGACTTTCAGGGTGTGGGCAGGCGGGCGAGGCCGGACGTCCTGCGCGGCACTCCGTGCCGTTCGAGTTGGGCCTGCTTGATTGGGCAACGCAAACAGGCCGCACCTGCCGGTTTCGAGGTGGTGATGGCATGGTCCTTCCGCACCTCGCGGGCCGGCCTCGCTCCGGGGGATCGGCCCAAATGTGCCCCCCGCGCTCCCCGGCGGGGCGCCCCCTTTTCCCCTTCGCGCGCCGGGTCTAGAACGGCCGCAGGGCTTTCAGGGGGTGTGCCATGCAATCCGACAATCCGACCGCGGGAATTCTGGTCATCGGCGACGAGATCCTCTCCGGCCGCACCCGCGAGGGCAATGCCTGGCATCTGGCCGGGGTGCTTTCGGCCACCGGCTTCGACCTGCGCGAGATCCGGGTGGTGCCCGACGATCATGCCGCCATCGTCGGCGCCATCAAGGCGATGGACAGCAGCCTGGGCGGCGCCTGGGACCATGTCTTCACCTCGGGCGGCATCGGGCCCACCCATGACGACATCACCGCCGATGCGGTGGCCGATGCCTTCGGCACCGGCATCGAGATCAACGAGGAAGCCCGCGCCGCCATGGCCGAACGCTATCAGCGGCTGGGGCTCGACCTGACCGACAACCGGCTGCGCATGGCGCGCATCCCCATCGGCGCCACGCTGATCCGCAATGCGGTTTCCGCCGCGCCGGGCTTCAGCATCGGGCGCACCCATGTCATGGCCGGGGTGCCGGAGGTGTTCCGGGCCATGGTCGATGCGCTGATCCCGACGCTGACGGCCGGCCGCCCTTCGGTCAGCGAGACGCTGCTGGTCCGGCGCGGCGAATCGGACGTGGCCGAGGAGCTGAAATCCGTTGCCGAAGCCTATGCCGATCTGGCCTATGGCAGCTATCCGTTCCGCGATGCCGATGGCTGGGGCACCAATCTGGTGGTGCGCGGCCTCGATGCGGCGCGGGTGGCCGAGGGCATGGCGGTGCTGCGCGCCCGGCTGGGGCTGTGATGGACCCCGCCCGGCTGGAGGCGCTGGAGGCGACCTGGCCGCCGGTGGAGGCGGTGCGGTTCGGCGGGCTGCTCGCCGGGCGCGGCGCCGGTGGCGGCGGGCGGCTGTCGTCGATCCGGCAGGTCGGGGAATGGTGCGATGCCGATCTCGATGCCGCGCTGGCCCGGCAGGACGCCTGGGGCGAGGCCCGGCTGCTGCGGGTGCTGGACGGGCAGGAGCGGCTGGCCGAGGCCGCCCGCGCCCGCGGCATGGTCCTGCGCCAGCCCACGGCGATCCTGACCGCGCCGCTGGAGGCGCTGGCGGCCGGGGACATTCCGCGCATGACCGCCTTTGCGCTCTGGCCTCCGCTGGCGGTGCAGCGGGCGATCTGGCAGGCGCATGGCATCAATCCGGCCCGGCAGGCGGCGATGGCGCGTGTCGCCGGCCCGCATGTCGCCCTGCTCGGCCGGCAGGGCGACCGCGCCGCCGGCACCGGCTTTTGCGCCGTCTCCGGCCCGGTCGCCGGTCTGCATGCGGTGGTGGTCGAGCCGGCCATGCGGGGCGCCCGGCTGGGCGAGTACATGCTGCGCCGGGCCGCCGAATGGGCGCGCGGGCAGGGGGCGCAGGTGATGGCGCTGGCGGTGACCCGCGAAAATGCGCCGGCCCTGCGGCTGTACACGCGCTTGGGCTTTCGCGAGGTGGCCGGATATGTCTATTTTCACGCGCCCTGACCCGGGGAGGCCCCGCCGGTGAAGCCCCTCCCCACGCCCGCGGCCGGCGCGCCTTGCCTTGCGGACGGCGGTGTCGCCCGGTTCCGGGTATCCTGAGCCGCAAACCCGGAGGCTGCCCGTGCCACCTTTCTCCATCCTCGCCGCGCCCGCCATCCGCGCCCTTGGCCCGGCGCGGCCGGTCTGGCCTTGCCGGGCGGGGGGCGGTATGGCGCATTCTCTGACGCCCCAGCCGCAATCCCGGAGGCCCCGCCCGTGAGTCCCGCCACCGCCCCGAAAGCTCTTGCCGCGCCCGGCCCGGTCTCCGCCCTCTACGAGGCGCGGGTGCGCGCCGGCGGGCTGGCCGGCGATGACGGCCAGCGGGCGGTGCTGCCGGCGCTGGACCGGTTGGCCGAGGAATTCGCCGCCCGACCGGCGCAGCCGGCGAAGCGCGGCTGGCTGGCACGGCTGACCGGAAACGCCCAGCCGCCGGCACCGGTGAAGGGCCTCTATCTCTGGGGCGGGGTCGGGCGCGGCAAGTCGATGCTGATGGACCTGCTGGTCGAGGCGTTGCCCGCCCGCGCCGCCGACATCCGCCGGGTGCATTTCCACGCCTTCATGCAGGAGGTGCAGGCCGGGCTGGAGGCGGCCCGCAAGGCCGGCGAGCGCGACGCCATCGCCCCGGTGGTGGCCCGGATCGCGGCGCAGACCCGGCTGCTGTGCTTCGACGAGATGCAGATCACCGACATCGCCGATGCGATGATCGTCGGGCGGCTGTTTCAGGGCCTGTTCGATCGCGGCGTGGTGGTGGTGACGACCTCGAACCGGGTGCCGGAAGACCTCTACAAGAATGGTCTCAACCGCCAGCTTTTCCTGCCCTTCATCGCCATGATCCGGCAGCGGCTGGCGGTGGTGGAGCTGGAATCGCCCCTCGACCACCGCCTCGGCCGGCTGCGCGGGGAGCCGGTCTGGTTTACGCCGCTGGACGGTCAGGCGGCGCGGGCGATGGAGGCGGCCTGGGACGAGCTGACCCATTGCGCCGCGCCCGAGCCGCTGGCGATCCCGGTCATGGGCCGGACGGTAGAACTGCCGGCCTTTGCCGGCGGCGTCGGCCGCATCGGCTTTGCGGCGCTGTGCGGGGCGGCGCTGGGACCGGCGGATTACCTGGCTATCGCCGGCGCCGTCGAGGTGCTGATGATCGACGCCATCCCCGAGCTGGGCAGCGACAATTACGACCAGGCCAAGCGCTTCGTTACCCTGATCGACGCGCTTTACGAGGCCCGGGTGCGGCTGGTCGCCTCGGCCGCCGGCGAGCCCGAGGCGCTCTATCCGCGCGGCGAGGGCAGTTTCGAGTTCGAGCGCACCGTCAGCCGCTTACGCGAGATGCAGGGCGCCGACTGGGGCAAGTGATGCGGGCCCGGCTGGCCTTGGCCGGCCGGCTGCGCTAGGGGAATGGAATGGAAAAGCCGCCTCTGACCCTCTATCTCGCCGCGCCGCGCGGCTTTTGCGCCGGCGTTGACCGCGCCATCAAGATCGTCGAGATGGCGCTGGAGAAATGGGGCGCCCCGGTCTATGTCCGCCACGAGATCGTGCACAACAAGTTCGTCGTCGACGGGCTGCGCGAGAAGGGCGCGGTCTTCGTCGAGGAGCTGGACGAATGCCCCGACGACCGTCCGGTGATCTTTTCGGCGCATGGCGTGCCGAAATCGGTCCCCGAGGAGGCCCAGCGGCGCAACATGATCCATGTCGACGCCACCTGCCCGCTGGTGACCAAGGTGCATTCCGAGGCCGCGCGCCATTCGGCCAACGGCCTGCAGATGGTGATGATCGGCCATGAAGGCCACCCAGAGGTGCTAGGCACCATGGGCCAGCTGCCCGAGGGCGAGGTGCTGCTGGTCGAGACCGTCGCCGACGTGGCCCTGATCGCGCCGCGCGACCCGGAGCGGCTGGCCTATATCACCCAGACCACGCTGTCGGTGGATGACACCGCGGCCATCGTCGCGGCGCTGAAGGCGCGCTTTCCGGCCATCGTCGGGCCGGGGCGCGAGGACATCTGCTATGCCACCACCAACCGCCAGGCGGCGGTCAAGGCGATCGCGCCCCGCATCGACGCGCTGCTGGTGATCGGGGCGCCGAATTCCTCGAACTCCAAGCGGCTGGTCGAGGTCGGGCGCGCGGCGGGCTGCGCCTATGCGCAGCTGGTGATGCGGGCAGCGGAGATCGACTGGCGGGCGCTGGAGGGCATTCGCGCCATCGGCGTGACCGCCGGCGCCTCGGCGCCGGAGGTGCTGGTCGCCGAAGTCGTGGACGCCTTCCGGGCGCGCTACGAGGTGACGGTCGAGATGGTGGAGACCGCGCAGGAGAACATCGAGTTCAAGGTGCCCCGCATCCTGCGCGAGACGGCGGAGTAGGGCCGCGCCCGCGGCGCCCTTGCAGGGCTTGCGGGCGCGGCGCTGCCGCCCGGCCTTGCGGCGGCGCGGCGGTGGTGCGGGTTTCGGGCAAGGAAGACCGCCTGTTGGCGGCCATCCTGTGCGCGCGGTGCGCGCAAGTTTGTTCTTCGTGGTGCGGCCCCGGGGGGGCCCCCGCGCGCGGGGGGGCGCCCCCCCCCCCCCAGGAGTGAGAGGGGAATGAG
>JBEBVF010000013.1:0-40952 GCA_040392885.1 Paracoccus sp. (in: a-proteobacteria)
GCCGACGTGAACCATTTCCACGCCGCCGGCGGCCTGCCCTGGCTAATCGGGCAGTTGCTGGACGGCGGGTTGCTGCATCCCGACGTGCAGACCGTGGCCGGGCCGGGGCTGGCACGCTACCGGACCGAGCCGGGGCTGGACGGCGAGGGCGGGCTGATCTGGCGCGATGCGCCCGCCGACAGCCTGAACACCGCCATCCTGCGCCCGGTTTCCGAACCGTTCCAGCCGCATGGCGGGTTGCAGGTCCTGGACGGCAATCTGGGGCGTGGGGTGATCAAGACCTCGGCCGTCGCCCCCGACCGGCTGGTGATCGAGGCGCCGGCCCGCATCTTCAGCGATCAGGAACAGGTCAAGGCCGCCTTCCGCGCCGGCGAATTCGCCGAGGATTGCATCATCGTCGTCCGCTTTCAGGGGCCGCGCGCCAATGGCATGCCGGAACTGCATGCGCTGACGCCGCTGATGGGGGTGCTGCAGGGCCGCGGGCTGCGGGTGGCGCTGGTCACCGATGGCCGCATGTCCGGGGCTTCGGGCAAGGTGCCGGCGGCGATCCATGTCTGCCCGGAGGCCGCGGCCGGCGGGCCGCTGGCCCGGCTGCGCGACGGCGACCTGCTGCGGCTGGATGCGCTGACCGGAACGCTGGATTGTCTGACCGAGGGCTGGAACACCCGCGCCCCTGCCGCGTTTGATCCCGATGCCAATGCGCATGGCATGGGCCGCGAGCTGTTCGCCGCCTTCCGCGCCAGCGCCGGCCCGGCCACCGCGGGCGCCGGCGTCGCCGTCTGAGCGGCGGCATTTCACCCCTGCCCGCCGCGCGCCGGGCATGCTAGGCAACGGCATGGCAATGATCCCTTCCCGACAGCAAATCCTCGACTGGGTGGCCGAACACCCGGACGCCGCCAGCAAGCGCGACCTCGCCAAGGCCTTCGGCCTCAAGGGCGGGGCCGAGCGCATCGAGCTGAAACGCATCCTGCGCGAGATGGAGGCCGAGGGGCTGCTGGCGCGGCGCCGCCGCCATTACGAGGATGCCGGCACCCTGCCGCCGGTCTCGGTGCTGGCGCTGATCGGGCCGGACGCGCAGGGCGACCTGTTCGCCAAGCCGCTGGAATGGCAGGGCGACGGCGCCGCGCCGCGCATCCTGTTCCTGCCGCGCGAGCATGACCCGGCGCTGGGTCCGGGCGACCGCTTCCTCGCCCGGCTGACCCCGACGCCCGGCCACGAATCGCATGATTACGAGGCCCGGCTGATGCGCCGCATCGGCCTGCAGCCGCACAAGATCGCCGGCATCTTCCGCAAGACCACCGAGGGCGGGCGCATCCTGCCCATCGACAAGGGCGACAGCCGCGAATGGCGGGTGCGCGGCGACGCCACCCTGGGCGCGCAGGATGGCGAACTGGTCGAGGCCGAGCAGGCCGGTCCCGCCGGCCGCCTCGGCCTGCCGCTGGCCCGGGTGCTGGAACGGCTGGGCGATCCTTCGGCGCCGCGCGCGGTCAGCCTGATCGCCATCCACCAATACGGCATTCCCGACGACTTTCCCGATGCGGCGCTGGCCGAGGCCGAGGCGGCCGTACCGGCGACGATGAAGGGCCGCGACGACCTGCGCGACGTGCCCTTCATCACCATCGACCCCTCGGATGCCCGCGACCATGACGACGCCGTGGCCGCCCTGCCCGACCCCGACCCGGCCAATCCCGGCGGCATGCTGGTCTGGGTGGGCATCGCAGATGTCGCCCATTACGTGCACCCCGGCAGCGCGCTGGACCGCGAGGCACGGAAGCGCGGCAACTCGACCTATTTCCCCGACCGGGTGGTGCCGATGCTGCCCGACGCGCTGTCGGGCGACCTGTGCAGCCTGCACGAGGGCGTCGAGCGCCCGGTGATCGCGGTGCGGCTGCGGCTGGATTCCTCGGGCGAGCTGACCGGCCATGCCTTCCATCGCGGGATGATTCGCTCGCTGGCCTCGCTGTCCTATCATCAGGCGCAGGAGGCGGCCGACGGCCGGCCGGATGCGGTGACCGCGCCGCTGATGGACAGCGTGATCCGGCCGCTCTTCGCCGCCTACGCGCTGGCCGACAAGGCGCGGGCGCGCCGGCAGCCGCTGGACCTGGAGCTGCCGGAGCGACGGATCGAGCTGACCGCGGACGGCCGCGTCAAGTCGGTGGCCTTCCGCGAGCGGCTGGTGGCCCACAAGCTGATCGAGGAGATGATGATCCTCGCCAATGTCGCCGCCGCCGAGACGCTGGAGCGGCTGCGCCGGCCGCTCGTCTATCGCGTCCACGAGGAGCCGGCGCCCGAGCGGCTGGATGCGCTGCGCGAGGTGGCGGCGGCCTCCGGCTTCACGCTGGCCAAGGGCCAGGTGCTGAAGACCCAGCACCTCAACCGGCTGCTGTCGCAGGCCGAGGGCAGCGACTATGACGAGCTGATCAATATCAGCACCTTGCGGGCGATGTCGCAGGCCTATTACGACCCGGCCAATCTGGGCCATTTCGGCCTGGCGCTGCGTTCCTATGCGCATTTCACCTCGCCGATCCGCCGCTATGCCGACCTGATCGTGCATCGGGCGCTGATCACCGCCCATGGCTGGGGGCGCGACGGGCTGTCGGCCGAGGATGTCGAGCTGCTGCCCGAGACCGCGCAGCACATCTCCGAAACCGAGCGCCGCTCGATGGCGGCCGAGCGCGACACCAACGACCGCTATCTGGCCGCCTTCCTCGCCGATCGCGTCGGCACCGAACTGTCGGGCCGGATCAACGGCGTGGCGCGTTTCGGCGCCTTCGTGCGGCTGGACGAGACCGGCGCCGACGGGTTGCTGCCGATCCGCGCCATCGGCAACGAATATTTCCATTTCGACCCGGATGCGCAGCTGCTGATCGGCGCCGAGAGCGGGCTGGAGATCGGGCTGGGCCAGCGCGTCACCGTGCGCCTGGCTGAGGCCGAGCCGCTGACCGGCGGACTCACCTTGGAGCTGCTCGAGCTGGACGGCCAGCCGGTGGCGCAGGGGCCGCGCCGCCGCAAGGGCCGCGGCCCGGCCCGCCCCGGCGCCATCCGCAAGAAGACCAGCGAGGCCGCGCACAAGGCCAAGCGCGCGCGGGTGCGCAAGCAGCGCTGAGCGCCGAGGCCCCGCGCGCCGCATACCGCGCGCAAAACAGCGGCCGGAAACGAGAAAGGGCGGCCCGCGGGCCGCCCTTTTCGCAATGCCGCGAACGGGTTGCGCTTACGGGTTCTGTTGCAGATAGGCGACCAGATCGGCGATGTCCTCGGCCTTCTTGAAGCCGGCGAAGGCCATCTTGGTGCCGGGCACTTCGGCCTTGGGATTGGTCAGGAAGTGATACAGCGCCTCCGGGGTCCAGTCGGGATAGTCGCTAGCGTGGGCCTTCATCGCGTCCGAATAGGCGAAGCCGTCGACCGAGGCGATCGGGCGGCCGACCACGCCGTCCAGATGCGGGCCGGTGGCATTGGCGCCGTCCAGCTTGTGGCAGGCCTTGCACTTGCCGAAATCCTTCTCGCCCTTGGCGGGATCGGCGGCGGCCAGCAGCGCCTCGAAATCGACTTCCTCGGCGGCATCCTCGCCGCTGTCCTCGTCGCCGGCATCGGCGACCTCGATGGTATAGGCCTGCGCGGCCTCCTCGCCCTCGCCATGGCCCGCGCCGCCCATGTGGAAGATGCCCGAAGCCGCCCACGACGCCAGCAGCATAAACAGCAGCGCGCCGATGAGTGCCCCGGCGGCCTTGGTGATCGTCATGGTGTTGAACATGGTGGCGTTCCCGGTTGGTCAGCTATCTCTCGCGGCGTATGTATCCGCTTTCGCTCGGCCCTTTCAAGGTATAGTTGACGTTCTGCGCCTTTCGCGACGACAGGACCACGCCGATGACCGATCGCCCCCATTCCAAGACCAATCGCATCGCATTTCAAGGGGAACCGGGTGCCTATTCGCATCAGGCCTGCCGATTTTCGCGTCCCGACATGGAGGTGCTGCCCTGCCGCACCTTCGACGACGCCATCGAGGCGGTGCATTCGGGCCAGGCCGATCTGGCGATGCTGCCGGTCGAGAACTCGACCTATGGCAGGGTGGCCGACATCCACCACCTGCTGCCGGAAAGCGGGCTGCACATCATCGACGAGGCCTTCGTGCGCGTGCAGATCAGCCTGCTGGGCGTGCCCGGCACCCGGCTGGAGCAGGTGCGGCAGGCGGTCAGCCATACCGTGCTGCTCGGCCAGTGCCGCGGCTTCCTGCGCCGGCACGGCATCGAGGCGGTGACCGGCGCCGATACCGCCGGCAGCGCCATGCAGGTGGCGCGGGAGGGCGATCCGGCCCGGGCGGCGCTGGCCTCCAGCCTCGCCGGCGAGATCTACGGGCTGGAGGTTCTGGCCGAGGGCATCGAGGACCGCCAGAACAACACCACCCGCTTTCTGGTGATGTCGCCCGCCCCCGACGCCACCCGGCGCGAGCGGCGCCCCGGCCTCGGCATGATCACCACCATCGTGTTCCGGGTGCGCAACATTCCGGCCTCGCTCTACAAGGCGATGGGCGGGTTCGCGACCAATGGCGTCAACATCACCAAGCTGGAAAGCTACATGGTCGACGGGCTGTTCAGCGCCACACAGTTCTATGCCGATTTCGACGGCCATCCCGACGACCCGCCGGTGCGCCGCGCGCTGGAGGAATTGCGCTATTTCACCTCCAGCCTGATGATCCTGGGCACCTATCCCGCCGATCCGCTGCGCGAATCGCAGGCGGCGGCGCGGGCCGCCGGCCTGGGCGGCTAGAGCGCGGCAGATCCGGGGGGAACGGCGGCGGCCGGGCAGAGGCGCCGCCCTCCCCGGCCCAGGCGCGGGGAAAGACTACCGGCTCAGCTCCGGCCGCGACCCTCGACCATCTGGTCGACCAGCCGCCCCACCCGCTCGGCAAAGCGGCTGTCCAGCGCGCCCTTGCTCAGCTTGGCGGTCTGCACCAGCAGCCGCGCCTTCATGGTGCGCGGGCGCAGGTTGGCCTCGCAGACCACGCGCGCCCGCGCCCGGGTCAGCGCCACGATGGTCAGGTCCAGCACGATGTCGAAGGATTCCGAGCTGCCGTTCAGCCGCAGCGCCTCGTCGGGGTCATGGCGGGTCAGCGCAAAGCGGGCGCTGCGCCGCCGCCCGCGCCAGTCGAAGGCGATGTCCCAGGCCTTGGTGCCCTCGACGCTGGGGTCCAGCGCGGTGACCTCGGCCCGGTTGCGGCGGATGACCTGTTCCAGCCGGTCGAAATCGCTCAGCGTCTGGAACAGGGCCTGCGCCGTCATGTCGACATCCTTGCGCGTCGAGAATTTCATGCATCCGCCCCTTTTGCCGCGCCCCCTGCGCGCCCCAGCCCATAAAGCACCCGATGCGGTTGCCGCAAGGTTCGGGCGGCCGCAAACAACCTTGGATTGTAGAGCCTGGGGCAGAACGGTAAAGAATCCGTTGTGAACCGGCAAAAACCACACAGAGCGCCGCCGAGCACGGCGGAATTGCGCCTCCTCGCCACCAGCGACCTGCATATGCATCTGCTGGCCCATGATTATTTCGCCGATCGCGGCGATGCGCCCTTCGGCCTGGCGCGGGTGGCGACCCGCATCGCCCGCCACCGGGCCGAGACCCCGAACTGCCTGCTGCTCGACAATGGCGATCTGTTGCAGGGCAACCTGTTGGGCGATCATCTGGCCGCGCGGCCCGGCCCGCATCCGGCGCTGGGCTGGATGGCGCAGCTGGGCTATGACGCGGCCACGCTGGGCAATCACGACTTCTCCTACGGGTTGCGCGGCCTCGAGCGGGCGCTGGCCGGGGCGCGGCATCCGGTGGTGCTGGCCAATGCCGCCACGCCGGGCCGCAAGCCGCCGTTCCGGCCTTGGGCGATGCTGTCGCGGCAGATCCTCTGCGCCGATGGCAGCCGCCGGGCGCTGAACATCGGCGTCATCGGCTTCCTGCCGCCACAGACCCCGCAATGGGAGCCCCGGCTGGCGGCAAGGCTGGTCTGCACCGACATGCTGGAGGCGGCGGCACGCCACCTGCCGCAGATGCGCGCCACCGGTTGCGAGCTGATCGTGGCGCTTTGCCATGGCGGCATCCAGCCCGGCGGCCATCGCCGCGGCGCCGAGAATGCGGCGGCGGCGCTGGCCGGGCTCGACATCGACGCGCTGGTGGCCGGCCATACGCATCTGGTCTTTCCCGGCCCCGACCACGCCCCCACCGAGGCCATCGACCCGGCTCGCGGCCGGCTGGCGGGCAAGCCGGCGGTGATGCCGGGCTTCTGGGGCAGCCATCTGGGGGTGATCTCGCTGCATCTGGCCCATGACGGCGCCGGCTGGTGCATCGAGGCCGCCGCCGCCCGCGCCGAGCCCTGCGCCGCAACGCCCCCGGTCGCCGACCCGCCGGCGCCGCTGCTGGCCGCGCATCGCGCCGCCCGGCGGCATTTCGGCCGCCGCGTCGGGCGCAGTTCGGTGCCGCTGGCCAGCCATTTCGCCCAGCTCGGCCATGATGCCGGGCTGGCGCTGATCGCGCAGGCCTCGCGCTGGCATCTGCGCCGGGTGCTGAAGGGCAATGCCCTGCCCGTGCTGGCCGCGGTGGCACCGTTCCGCAACGGCGGGCGCGGCGGGCCGGGGCAATATACCGATGTCCCGGCCGGGCCGCTGAGCCTGCGCGCGCTGACCGACCTCTATCTGTTTCCCAACCACATCGCCGCGTTGCGCATCACCGGCGCCGGCCTGCGCGACTGGCTGGAGCGCGCCGGCGGCCAGTTCAACCGCCTCGCACCCGGCGAGGTCGGGCAGGAACTGCTCGACCCGCGCTTTCCGGGCTACAATTTCGATGTGATCGCCGGGCTGAGCTGGCAGTTCGACCTTGCCGCGCCGCCGCTCTATCACCCCGACGGCCGCCGGCTGGGCGAGGGTCCCGGCCGGGTGCGCAACCTGTTGTTCCGCGGCCGGCCGCTGGCGGAGGAGCAGGTCTTCGTGCTGGCCACCAACAGCTACCGGCTCGGCGCGCATGGGCTGTTCGCACCGCCGGCCCGTGCCGCCACGCCGCTGCTGGTCGAGGGGCCGAAGCTGCGCACGCTGCTGGCCCGCTATCTGCGCCGGCGCCGCGATGTCGCCCCGGCGGCGGCGCTGGGCTGGGGTTTCGCGCCGCTGCCGGGCACCGTGGCGCGCTTTCGCACCGCGCCGGGGGCATCGCCGCCGCCGGGCCTCGCGCTGACCACCGCCGGGCAGGATGGCGAGGGTTTCGCGCTGTGGAACCTGCATCTCTAGTCCCTTGCACATCGTCCGCGCCTGCCCTATCTGGAGGGCGAGAGGCTGGCGCGGGCAGGCGCCTCGCCAACCCGGTCAGGTCCGGAAGGAAGCAGCCGTAACGAATCCCGTCTGGGTCGTCGTCCAGTCTCTCACCCTTCCCCTTCCCTGTCGAACCTCTCCGCTCGCGGCCGATGGCGTCGGCGCAAGGCAAATCGCCGCAGCACCCTGCAGCGGCGCCACCCGATCCCCATATGAGGACGCAGCATATTTCCGCATCCGAAGGGGAACGGCCATGGACCTGCGTTTCGACGACAAGACAATCATCGTGACCGGCGGCGGCTCCGGCATCGGCGCCGCCACCGCCGAGGAACTGGCGGCCAGCGGCGCCACGGTGATCGTGGCCGATCTGGACCTCGCCCATGCCGAATCCGTCGCCGCGGGCATCACCGCCCGGGGCGGCCGCGCCCATGCGGTGCAGGTGGACGTGGCCGATGCCGAGGCGGTCGCCGCCATGGTGCGCTTTGCGGTCGAGCGCGGCGGCGCGCTGCACGGCATCGTCAACAATGCCGGCATCGGCGGCCCCTCGGCCCCGACCGGCAGCTATGACCTCGCCGGCTGGCAGAAGGTGATCGACATCAACCTCTCCGGGGTCTTCTATGGCATGCGCTTTGCCATCCCGGAGATCGCCCGCGCCGGTGGCGGTGCCGTGGTCAATGTCGCCTCGATCCTCGGCTCGGTCGGCTTTGCCAATGCCGGCGCCTATGTCAGCGCCAAGCATGGCGTGCTGGGCGCGACCAAAAGCGCGGCGCTGGACCATGCCGCCGAGGGGGTGCGGGTCAATGCCGTCGGTCCCGGCTTCATCCGCACGCCGCTGGTGACCGGGGTGGACGAAGCGACGCTGCTCGCCCTGGAGGGCAAGCATGCGCTGAACCGGCTCGGCCGGCCCGAGGAGGTCGCGGCACTGATCACCTTCCTGCTCTCGGACCGGGCCAGTTTCATCACCGGCTCCTATCACCTGGTCGATGGCGGCTATACCGCGCAATAGCCGGGGCCGCCGGCCTCCCGCCGGGGGCGCAAAACTGTATGTGCTTGCGGCTGCGTGATAAAGCGGGAAGGAATCGATACCGGACAAGGAGATCCCCGTTGAAGACCGCCCTGCTCTCGCTCGCCCTCGGCCTGCTGGCCGGGACCGCCTCTGCCGGGGGGCTGGTCGCCCCCGACACCGCCCCGGCCCCCGACACTGCCGCCACCGTCTCCGGGGACTGGAGCGGGTTCTATGCCGGCCTGCATTACGGCACCGGCTCGGTCGAGGCGCAGGGGCCGGTCCGGCGGCAGGAGACCGATGGCGATGCCTATGGCCTCCATGCCGGTTATCTGCGCGATTTCGGCCGGCATGTGCTGGGGGCCGAGCTGGATTATGACCGGCTCGACGACGATGACGACAGGTCCGGCGACATGCTGCGCCTGCGCGCCCGCGCCGGCATGGATCTGGGCCGGGTCATGCCCTATCTGACCCTTGGCCTCGCCCGCTATTCCGACGACGATTACAGCGATACCGGCCTGACCTACGGCCTCGGCGCCGATTTCCGGGTCACCGAGCGGGTCGTGCTGGGCCTGGATTACAGCCGCGACAGCATCGATGACGTGGACGGCACCGGCGTTGATCTGGACGCGGACAGCATCCGCCTGCGCGCCTCGTTCCGCTTCTGACGGCCAGACCACAGGCAGGGGCGGGCCGGCCCGGCCCTGCCGCGCGGCCCGCATCCGATGCAGGCGGAAACCGGCCACAGTTGCGGAAAGCCACAAGGCCATCCCGCCACAGAATTTGCGATATTGGGAAATGGTGCCCGGAGGCGGATTCGAACCACCGACACGCGGATTTTCAATCCGCTGCTCTACCAACTGAGCTATCCGGGCCAATCAGCCTCTCGGCTGCGGTGAGCGGTTGTTACCCGGCGCGCCCGCCGGTGTCCACAGCTAAATTTCCAGAATTTTCATCACCCTCGCCGCCGGCGTCGTTTTCGTCCTCGGCAAGCGGAATGCGATAGTCGCCGCGCAGCCAATGCGCCAGATCGACATCGGCGCAACGCGCCGAGCAGAAGGGCCGGAACCGGGCCACCGTGGGTTTGCCGCAGATCGGGCAACTCATCGCCCACCCTCCAGCCAGCGCGCCAGCGGCACACGGTCGCGCTTGCGGGTCAACTCGTAAAGCCCCATCGCCGTCCAGCCGACCAGCGTGGTCTCCGCCCCGTCCTGACGGAAGCCGGCGCGCAGCACCTGCTCCAGCGTACCACGGTCGCGCTTGGGCATCGGCGCGAAATCCACCACCACCTGGCCGCCGAGGCCGCGCAGCCGCAACTGCCGCGGCAGGTCGCGGGCCAAGGCGATATTGGCCTTCAGCGCCGCGGCGGCCGAGGTGTCGGCGCCGGTATTCACATCCACCGCCACCAGGGCCTGGGTGGATTCGATGGTGGCATGACCGCCGCCGGGCAGCGCCAGGCGCGGCTCCAGCAACGCCTCGACCGCGTCCAGCGCGCCGCTGTCGGCAAAGGCCTCCGGGCCCTCCTCCAGCGAATCGGGCGCCGGCTCGGCCCAGTCGCGCCAGGCGGCCTCGGCCGGGTCGGGTCCGTCGACCAGCAGCTCCGGCGCGCCGGTGGCATCGGCCAGCACCCGCGCCGTCAGGTCGGCCAGCGCGGCCAGTTCGTCGCGGATCTCCTCCTCGTCGGCGGTCTCGGCGGCGCTGCGCAGGATGGCGCCGGCGCCGGGCAGACGCGCCATCGCCGCCTCGCCCAGGACGGTCAGCCGGGCGCGGGCCTCGGGGTCGCGGATACTGCGCGAGACGTTCACCCCCTCGGCGCCCGGGGTGACGATGGCCCAGCGGCCGCGGAACAGCAGCCGCGCGGTCAGCGGCACCGCCTTGCCCGGCTCGGCCACGCCGGAGACCTGCACCAGCAGCACCTGCCCTTCGGACAGGTGGTTGCGGTCACGCAGATAGCCGGTCTCGCCGCCCGGCAGGCGCAGGAAGACGCTACCCTGCCCCTTGACCAGCCGGCCGACGGTGCCGCGCAGGATGGCGCCCGGCGCGAAGGGCAGGCAGCGGCTGGCATCGAGGATCAGGTCCTCCAGCCGGCCATCGACCATCAGCGCCGCCGCCTCGCCGCCCAGCAGCGGCCCCAGCACGACCGCCCGTCCCTTCATGCCCGCCCCCTGATGCCGAAACCGGCCAGGATCGCCGCGGTCTCGGCCAGCGGCAGACCGACCACGGCGGAAAAACTGCCCTGAATCCACGGGATGAAGGCGCTGGCCCGGCCTTGGATGGCATAGCCGCCGGCCTTGCCGCGCCATTCGCCGCTGTCCAGATAGGCCTCGATCTCGGCCGGGCTCAGCTGGCGGAAGCGCAGCGTGGTCTCGACCGCGCGATGCACGGCGCGGCCCGGGCCGCTGACGGTGATGGCGGTGGTGACCCGGTGGCGGCGCCCCGACAGCAGGCGCAGGAACTCCCCGGCCATGGCGCGGTCCTCCGGCTTGCCGAGAATGCGGCGGCCGGCGCTGACCACGGTGTCGGCCGACAACACCACGGCGCCCTTCTGCGGGCCGATGGCGGCGGCCTTGCCGGCCGCCATGCGCTGCGCATAGGCGCGCACCCCCTCGCCCTTGCGGGGGGTCTCGTCGAGGTCGGCGGGCAGAATCAGGTCGGGCACCAGCCCGATCTGGGCCAGCAGATCGCGCCTGCGCGGGCTGGCCGAGGCGAGGATCAGCCGCACGCCTTACTTGAACCGGTAATTGATGCGCCCCTTGGTCAGGTCATAGGTGTTCATTTCCACCTGCACCTTGTCCCCGGCCAGAACGCGGATGCGGTTTTTCCGCATCTTTCCCGCCATATGCGCGATGATCTCGTGGCCGTTTTCAAGCTCGACCCGGAACGTCGCATTAGGCAGGAGTTCCTTCACCACGCCGGGGAATTCGAGCATGTCTTCCTTGGCCATGATCACTCCAGTATCGCCCCCGCCCAGTGCGGGTGGCGCCTAGATGCGCGCAAAAGGCGGGGTTTTCAAGGGCAAACGACGAACATCGCCGGAATGCGGCAAAAAGGGCGCGCGTCAACGCTTTGGTAAGCATCGCCGGCCTATGCCTTGGAGGCAAGGCGATTCGAACGGGGCTGGCACGGCGGCATGGCGGTGGGAAACGGGGTATTGCGGCAGCATCTGGCCCGGCACGCGCAGGCGGCGCCGGCGGCGGGCACGCCGCTGCCTTCCGCCGGGCCGCCGCCGCCGACGCGGCTGGCCGCGATCGCCGCGGCCCAGGCGGCGCGGGCGGTGGCCGGGCTGGCGGTGGTCTGCGCCGACAGCCGCGCCGGGCTGTGCAGCCTCGCCGACCTGCCCGAGCATCTGCCCGACCACGCGCTGCTGGCGATCATCGAGGGCGGCGCCGACCGGCTGGGGGTGATGGCGCTGTCGCCCGGCATGGCGGCGGCGCTGATCGAGATGCAGACCCTCGGCCGCCTGACCGCCACCGCGCCGGAGCCGCGCAAGCCCACCCGCGCCGATGCCGCGCTGGCGGCGGAGTTCATCGACGCCATGCTGACCGGGCTGGGCGCGGCAAACCCGGTGCCGGATCTCGCCGCGCTTGCCGGGTTCCGCTATGCCTCGCATCTGGCCGATCCGCGGCCGCTGGGCCTGATGCTGGAGGATCGGGGCTTTCGCACCCTGCGCCTCGACCTGCGTCTCGGTCCGCTGGGCGAGCGCGAGGGGGTGATCTTCCTCGCCGTGCCGCTGCCGGCGGATGCGCCGCGGCTGGCCCCGGCCCTGCCGGCGGCCGCGGCAGCCACAGGGGCCAATGACGCCGCCGACGGCCGGGCGCCACCGGCGCCGCGGCGGACCCTGGCGGCGGCGATGCGCATGGCGCCGGTCGCCCTCCACGCCATCCTCTGCCGGCGCCGGATCACGCTGGCGGAACTGCGGGCGCTGGCGCCCGGCGCGCTGCTGGCCCTGCCCCGCCAGGCCCTGGGCGAGGCCCGGCTGGAGGCGACGGGCGGCCGGCTGCTGGCGCTGGGCAAGCTGGGCGAGGCCGACGGTTTCCACGCCCTGCGCCTGCAGGCCCCCGCCACCGGGCGCAGGGGCGTCAGCGGGCCGCAGGGCCGCATCGAGGAACCGCCGCTGGGCGATCTGGCGCAGCCCGACGCCTTCCGCGACGCGGCCGAGGCGGAAAGTGGTCTGCGCAACTGGCAGGAGGCGCTGGCGGAAGGGCGGCAGAGCGGATGAACCGCCGCCGCGCCTGCCTCTACGCCCGCATCCGCTCAGGCGGAGGCGGTGCCGGCGGCCAGCGACAGGCCGTGGCGGCCGGCGAGATCGGTGAACAACTGCCAGGCCACCCGGCCGGAGCGGCTGCCCCGCGTCGCCTGCCATTCGATGGCCTCGGCGCGCAGCGCCTCCTCGGACAGGTCCAGCCCGGCCGAGCGGCAATAGCCGCGCACCATCTCCAGGTAATCGTCCTGCGAGCAGGGATGAAAGCCCAGCCACAGCCCGAACCGGTCCGAGAGCGAGACCTTCTCCTCGACCGCCTCGCCGGGATTGATGGCGGTCGAACGCTCGTTCTCGATCATGTCGCGCGGCATCAGGTGGCGGCGGTTCGAGGTGGCATAGAGGATCACGTTCTCCGGCCGGCCGGCCAGACCGCCATCCAGCACCGCCTTCAGCGATTTGTATTGCGCATCGTCATGGTCGAAGGACAGGTCGTCGCAGAACAGCAGGAAGCGCCGCGCCGAACCGCCCAGCACCGCCAGCAGCCGCCCGACCGAGGCCAGATCCTCGCGGGCGATCTCGACCAGCACCAGCGGCAGGCCGCGGGCGCGGGCCTCGGCATGCACGGCCTTGACCAGCGAGGACTTGCCCATGCCGCGCGCGCCCCACAGCAGGGCGTTGTTGGCGGCATGGCCGCGGGCGAATTGCAAGGTGTTGGCCAACAGCACGTCGCGGGCCCGGTCGATGCCGACCAGCTGTTCCAGCGCCACCCGCTGGACCTGCGGCACCGGCTCCAGCCGGTCGGGCGCCGTGCGCCAGACGAAGGCCTCGGCCGCGGTCAGGTCGGGGACCGGCGCCGGTGGCGGCGCCAGCCGCTCCAGCGCCTCGGCGATGCGGGTCAGGCGATCACGGGGCATCGGCTTCCATCTCTTCCAGCGCGCGCTTCTTCTCGATGCGGCGCACCAGGAAGATCGAGATCTCGTAAAGCCCGTAGATGACCGAGAACAGCACCACCTGGCTGATGACATCGGGCGGGGTGACCATGGCGGCCAGCACCAGGATCACGATGATCGCATAGCGCCGCACGCTGCCCAGCCCTTCGGAGGAGACCAGACCGGCCTTGCCCATCAGCGTCAGCGCCACCGGCAGCTGGAAGGACAGGCCGAAGGCGAGGATGAATTTCGTGGTCAGGGTCAGGTATTCCTCGACCGAACCCTGGAAGACGATGCCGGCCCAGGGCTCCTTGGCCGCGCCCGGCGTTCCGGCGGCGGTAACGGCGGCCGGGTCGTCGGGCAGCGCCAGCGGCCCCTGCTGGAAGCCCAGGAAGAAATCGAAGGCCCAGGGCAGGATGACGTAATAGGCAAAGGCCGCGCCCAGCAGGAACATCACCGGCGAAGCGATCAGGAACGGCAGCAGCGCGTTCTTTTCGCTCCGGTAGAGGCCCGGCGCGACGAAACGCCACAGCTGGTAGCCGACCACCGGGAAGGCCAGCACGAAGCCGCCGAAAAAGGCGATGCGCATGGCGACGAAGAAGCCTTCCTGCAATTTCAGCAGGATCAGGCCGCAGGTCTGGCCGCGATCCTCCAGCGCATGGCAGATCGGCTGGGTCAGGAAGTCGAAGATCGGGTTCCAGATGAAATAGCACAGGACCATCGCCACCACGAAGGCCAGCACCGACCAGATCAGCCGGCTGCGCAGTTCGCGCAGATGCTCGATCAGCGGGGCCGAGCTGGCGTCGATTTCTTCCTCGTCCTTGAGGCTGGTCTTGGCATTCATCGCTGCTGCGGTCCGATTTGTCTGGAGTCCGGGGGATCAGGGGCGGGCCGGAGGCCGGTGCCGCACCTCAGGCGCCGCCGCCATCCGAACGGCGCGAGGCGTGCAACTGCCGCTTGCCGGGGGCCTCGGCCACCGGCGGGGCGACGGGACCGGCCTCGGCCAGCACCGGCTCGGCCGCGGGACCGGAGGCGGGCGCGGCCGACGGGGCCGCGGGCTCGGGCGCCGGTTTCGCGCCGGGCTCGGGCGCCGGCTGGGACGGGTCGGGCTGCGCCGCGGTCTTGGCCGCCGTCCGCTGCTGGAGCGGCCGCTTGGGGTCCCATTTCTCGAAGCTGGTGGCGGCGCGGTCCAGCGCATCGAGGCCCAGCGACTTCTTCGAGGTCATCGAATTGACTTCGCGCAGCGTCTTGCTGGCTTCCTCAAGGCCCGAACTTTTCGCCGCATCCTCCATGGCGCTGCTGAACTCGCGCGCCATGGCGCGGGCGCGGGCAGTGATCCGGCCCAGCGTATGGAACAGCTTGGGCAGGTCGTCCGGGCCGATGACGATCAGCGCCACGACGCCAATCAGCAGAAGCTCGCTCCAACCGACATCCAACATCGAAGCCCCGTCGCCCGGTCAGAGCTTGGTGGAATCGGCGCCTTCGGCGGCGCGGGCGCGCTCGGCCTCCAGCTTGACGCGTTCGGCCGCGATCTCGGCGCGGGCGCGTTCGATGTCGCTGGTGGTGTTCAGCTCCAGCTCCTTGACCTCGGTGCGGGCCGCGGTATCGACTTCCTCGGCGCCTTCCTTGACGCCCTTCTTGAAGGCGGTGATGCCCTTGCCGACCTCGCCCATCAGGGACGAGACCTTGCCGCGACCGAACAGGACCAGAACGACGATTGCGATGAGCAAAAGCGCCATGGGAGAAGGTGCGTGCATGTGTTTACCTCCGTGGCCGGGCCTCATGGCCCTGCGATAGCACAATATCGGGTCCGATATAGGTCGGGATCGCCCTGATCGAAAGCCCCAAACGCGTGATCGGCGCTTTTTACGCCCCGGCGCGCTTCCCCCGGCGGATGATCCGGGCGATAACGGGGCATGGACCCGGCCTATACCATCACCGCTTTCGTCACGCTTTTCGTGGTCATGGACCCGATCGGGCTGGCGCCGCTGTTCCTGGCGCTGACCCGGGGCATGCCGCCGGCGCGCAGCCGGCAGGTCGCGCGCCGGGCGCTGATCACCGCCGCCGCGCTGCTGACCCTGTTCGGGCTGGCCGGCGATTCGATCCTGCACGGCATCGGCATCTCGATCCCGGCCTTCCGCATCGCCGGCGGCGTGCTGCTGTTCCTGACCGCGCTCGACATGCTGTTCGAGCGCCGGACCGAGCGCCGCGAGGGCACCGCCGGCGCCCAGGAAATCCATACCGCCGACGACCCTTCGGTGTTTCCGCTGGCCACGCCGCTGATCGCCGGGCCGGGGGCGCTGGCGACGATGATCCTGCTGACCAGCCAGGGCAGCGGCTGGGGGCATTTCCTGCTGATCGAGGCGGTGATGCTGGCGGTCCTCGCCGTCGCCGCGGCGCTGTTCTGGCTGGCGGCGCCGCTGGGCCGGGCGCTGGGGCGCACCGGCATCATGGTGGTCACCCGGCTGCTGGGCATGCTGCTGGCGGCGCTGGCCATCCAGTTCATCCTCGACGGGCTGGCCGACACGGCGCTGTTCCGATGATCGGCGGCTGGGGCAATGCCGCCTATCTGGTGCTGCTGCTGATCGCGGTCGGCGGCTGGCTGCTGGTCGAGTTTCGGGCCCGGCCCGGCTCGACGCTGCGGGCGATGGCGGCCTGGGGGCTGATCTTTGCCGGGGCGATGGCGGTGGCCGGCCTGTGGCCGCAGATCCGCAATGCCGCGCTGCCACAGGCGCTGAGCGTCGGCGACGGCCGGCTGGAGGTGCCGATCGCCCGCGACGGCCATGCCTATCTGACCGCGCAGGTGAACGGGGTGCCGGTGCGCTTCGTGGTCGATACCGGCGCCTCGCTGGTGGCACTGGGCCGCGCCGATGCGCGCAAGGTCGGGCTGGACCCCGACCGGCTGGCCTATTTCGGCATCGCCCAGACCGCCAATGGCCGGGTGCAGACGGCGCCGGTGACGCTGGACAGCGTGTCCATCGGCGGCTTCACCAGCCGCAAGGTCGCCGGCGTGGTCATCGACGGCGATGTCGGCACCTCGCTGCTGGGGATGGAGTTCCTGCGCCGCTTCGGCCGGGTCAGCTTCGAGGGCGGCCGCCTGATCCTGGAATGGTGAGGCCGGCCGTGGTCAGGCCGCCTCAGCTGCCGTCGCTGCTGCGTTCCTTGCGCCAGCCGCCGGAGGCCTCGGACCAGTAATCCGCCCCCTGCCCGGCCGCGACCAGCGCCCGCCACTGCCCGCGGGCCACGTCCAGCGCCGCCTCGCTGTTGCCGTCGAACAGGATGCAGACCCGGTCGGCCTCGGCGCAGCGCTCGGGCGCCACCGGGGCGCCGTCCAGCGACAGGATGCAGGCGGCGCCGTTGGCCGGGGCGCCGGGTTCCCCGGCATCGCGGGCCAGCGCCCGCAGCAGCACCGGCTGGCGCGCATCATGCGGCCCGCCGGCGCGGCCATGGGCGTTGAACCCTTCCTGCAGCCAGAGCAGCTCGTCCAGTCGCTCCAGCACGCCGGTATCGGCGCCGCGCACTTCGACGCGAAAGCCGCTGTCCTGCGCCCGCGCGATCAGCCGCGGCGCCAGCGCCTCCGGCGCCGATCGCGTCAGGTGATAGAACAGCGCCCGGCCCATGGCCGCGCTCAGCCCTTGGCTTGCTTCGCCGGCGCGGGTTTCGCCGGCTTGGCGGGCGCGGTCTCGAAGCGGTCGGCGATCAGCCGGTCCAGCGTCAGCACCCCCCAGCCGGTGGCGCCTTTCGGCGCCATGGCGGTCTCCTCGCCGCGCAGCGCCACCCCGGCGATGTCGAGATGCACCCAGGGCATGCCCTCGCGCACGAAGCGTTGCAGGAAGGCCGCCGCCGTCGAGGCGCCGCCGGGCCGGCCGCCGGAATTCTTCACATCCGCCAGCCGCGACTTGATCTGCTCGTCATAGCCCTCGCCCAGGGGCAGCCGCCAAGCGCCCTCGCCCTCGGCCTTGGCGGCGGCCAGCACCGCCTGGGCCAGCGGCTCGTCATTGGCGAAGACTCCGGCATTGTGGTGGCCGAGCGCGATGATCGCCGCGCCAGTCAGCGTCGCCAGGTCGATCATCGCCGCCGGGTTGTAGCGCTCCTGCGCCAGCCACATGATGTCGGCCAGCACCAGCCGCCCCTCGGCATCGGTGTTCACCACCTCGATGGTGTCGCCCTTCAGCGAGCGCACGATGTCGCCGGGGCGCTGGGCGCGGCCGTCGGGCATGTTCTCCACCAGGCCGACGACGCCGACGACATTGGCCCTGGCCCGGCGCAGGGCCAGGGTGCGCATGACCCCGGCGACGACGCCGGCGCCGCCCATGTCCATGGTCATCTCCTCCATGCCCAGCGCCGGCTTGATCGAGATACCGCCGGTGTCGAACACCACGCCCTTACCGATCAGCGCCAGCGGCGCGGCATCGCCGCCGCCGTTCCAGCGCATGATGACCACCTTGGAGGGGCTTTCGCTGCCGCGCCCGACCGCCAGCAGCGCCCGCAGGCCCAGCCGCGCCAGTTCCTCCTCGTCGATGACCTCGACCTCCAGCCCGTATTCGCCCATCGCCACCAGCCGGGCGGCGAAATCCTCGGTGGTCAGGACGTTGGCCGGCTCGTTCACCAGATCGCGGGTGAAGAACACCCCCTCGCTGACCGCGGCGCCGCGCTTGGCGGCACGGGCCAGTGCCTCGGGATCGTCGCAGAGCACCTCGACCGGGCCGCGGACCGGGGCATCGGCCTCGACATCGGCCGGCCGGGCCTTGTAGGCGTCGAAATCATAGGCGCGCAGAGCCAGGCCCAGCACGGTCTCGGCCAGCTGCGTCTGGGCGCCGGCAATCACGGTCAGCGGCGACTTGCCCAGCCGGGCGCCGATGGTGGCGCCGGCCTTGCGGGCCTCCTGCGCATCGGCGCGGGTCGGCAGCTTGACCAGTTGCAGCCCCTCGGCCGCCATGCCGGCCGGGAAGGCCAGTTCCAGCGCCTCGCCGGGCTTCAGCTCGGCCCAGGCCTTGTCGTCGATGGCGCGCCGCGCCGCCTGCGCCGCACCCCGCGGCAGCAGCCTGAGCGCGGCCGGCCGGTCCACCAGCACCGCCACCCGTCCGGGGCGCGCGGCCACCCCGTCCTCGGGCTTTTCCGTGAAGCGGATCTGGACTGGCTTGGTCATGGCGGCACCCTCCGAAGCAAAAACCGCGCCGACCCTAGCGCGCGTCCTCGCCCCGCGCCAGAGGCCATCACCCGCGCATCGGCGCCCGGTGGCGGGGCACAGCCCCTTCCCGTCACCGCCCGGCGCCGCTAAGGAGGGGGAACAGCCCTCGCCAGCCCCGTCCCATGCCCCGCATCGACCGCTATATCCTGACGCAACTGCTCACCCTGTTTGGGTTTTTCGCGCTTGTCCTGGTCTCGGTCTATTGGCTGAACCGGGCGCTGTCGCTGTTCGAGCAGTTGATCGCCGACGGGCAGACGGCGCTGGTGGTGCTGGAATTCACCGTGCTGACCCTGCCGGTGGTGATCGCGCTGGTGCTGCCGGTGGCGGGTTTCGCGGCCACGGTCTATGGCGTCAACCGCATGTCGGGGGACTCGGAGCTGACGGCGATGCAGGCCGCCGGCCTGTCGCCCTGGCGGCTGGCGCGGCCGGTGCTGGTCTTCGGCATCATGGTCGGGCTGATGGTGGCGATGCTGGTCCATGGCATCGTGCCGGCGGCGCGGGCGCGGCTGGCCGACCGGCAGGCCCAGCTTTCGGAAACCCTGACCGCGCAGTTCCTGCAACCGGGCAGCTTTCAATACCCGGTGCCGGGGCTGACCCTCTATATCCGCGCCATCGCCCCGGACGGGCGCCTGCTCGACCTGCTGCTGGAGGATGCCCGCAGCGAGGAGAGCCGCACCCTCTATACCGCGCGCGAGGCGCTGTTCCTGCGCGGCGAGGCCGGGCCGCGGCTGGTGATGCTGGACGGCATGGCCGAGGCCAGCGAGGGCAGCGGCGCCGAGGCGCGGCTGTCGATCACCCGCTTTCAGGATCTCAGCTATGATTTCGGGCCGCTGGGCGGCGGCGATGCCCGGCGCACCGACCTGCGCGAGGTATCGACGCCGGCGCTGTTCCGGGCCGCGCCGGAGATGCTGGAGGCCGCCGGGGTCAGCGCCGAGCGTGCCCATGTCGCCGGCCAACAGCGGCTGGCCCAGCCCCTGCTGTCGCCGGTCGCAGCGCTGCTGGGCTTTGCGGCGCTGATGGCCGGCGGGTTCAGCCGCTTCGGCCTCGCCCGGCCCATCGCACTGTCGATCCTGCTGCTGATCGGCCTGCAATTCCTCAACACCGCCGCCGAGGACATGGCCGAGCGCGACCCGGCGCTGTGGCCGGTCCTCTATCTGCCGATGCTGGTCGGCGCCGCGGTCTCGGCGCTGCTGCTGGCCTGGGCGGGGCGGCGGCGCGGACCCGGGGGGGCGGGCCGATGACGCTGCCCCTCTATCTGATCCGCCGCTTCCTGCGCGCGCTGATGACGGTCGGCGGCGCCTTTGCGGTGCTGCTGTGGTTCATCGAGCTGATCGAGGCGGTGCGCCGCCATGGCGCCGAGGGCGGTCTGGGCCGCGCCGCCGGGCTGGCGACGCTGGCGCTGCCGGCGCAGTTCTACATGATCCTGCCGCTGATCGCACTGCTGGCCGCCATCGCCATGCTGCTGGGGCTGGCGCGGGGCTCGGAGCTGGTGGCGATCCGCGCCGCCGGGCGCTCGGCGCTGCGGATGCTGGCGGCGCCGGGGCTGGCGGCGCTGGTTTTTGGCGGGCTGGCGGTCATGGTGCTGAACCCGATCACCGCCGCCACCACCAAGCGCCATGCCGAACTCGCCGCCGGCGACAGCGTGCAATCCGCCTTCAGCCTCGGCGAGGGCGTGGTCTGGCTGCGCCAGTCAATCCCGGTGGCCGGGGGCGGCCATGCCGGACAGGCGGTGATCCGCGCCACGCGCGCCTCGCCCGATGCCACCACGCTCTACAATGCCAGCTTCGTGCTGTTCGACACAGACGGCACGCCGGTCCAGCGCTACGAGGCCGGGCGCGCGGTGCTGGCGCCGGGCGAGTGGCAGCTGGAATCGGTCAAGATCTGGCCTCTGGCCGCCGCCAATCCCGAGGCCGCCGCCCGCCAGGAGCCGCGCATCAGCCTGCCCACCGAACTGACCGCCGAGGGTATCCGCGACGGGTTCGGTGACCCCAGGCTGATCCCGTTCTGGCAGTTGCCGGGCTTCATCGCCGGGCTGGAGGCCGCCGGCTTCTCGGCCCGGCGCCACAGCATGCATTTCCAGACCGAGCTGGCCTTGCCGCTGGTCATGCTGGCCATGCTGCTGATCGCCGCCTGCTTCACCATGCACCAGCTGCGCGGGCGCAAGACCGGCATTCTGGTGCTGTCGGCCTTCGCCTCCGGGCTGGCCCTGTTCTTCCTGCGCTATTTCGCGCAGGTTCTGGGAGAGCGCGGCGACATCGCGGCGCCGCTGGCGGCCTGGACGCCACCGCTGGCGGCAATCCTGATCGCCATCGGCTGGCTCCTGCGATCGGAGGATGGCTGACCCATGCACGACCCCCGCCGCCCCGCCCGCCTGCGCCGGAGCACCCTGGCCGCGCTGCTCGCCGCCGGACTGGCCGCCGCCTGCGCCCCGCCCGCCGCCGCGCAGATTCTGACCACCGGCAGCGGCCCGGCGCTGGCGCCGACGCGCAAGCCCGGCACCGGCAGCCTGCGCGCCGACGGCACCCTGCGCCAGTCCGCGGCCAGCGTCGCCACCCAGCTGGGCGCGGCGGCGGTGGAACTGGCGCCCTCGCCGCGCATCGACACCAGCGCCGATGCCGCGACGCTGCTGGCCGACCGGGTGGTGCTGACCGGGCCGCGCAGCCTGGTGGCCGAGGGCGAGGTGATCATCTGGTATCACGGCCGCCGGCTGGTCGCCTCGCGCGTCAGCTATGACGGCGCCGCCGACCGGGTGCGCGTCGAGGGGCCGATCCACCTCTCCACCCCCGCCGATCGCGGCACTTCGCGCGAGGCGGTGCTGATCGCCGACAGTGCCGACCTGGATCAGGGCCTGCGCGACGGCATCCTGCGCGGCGCCCGGCTGGTGCTGGCCCGCGAGATGCAGATGGCGGCCAGCGCCGCCCGCATCGAGGACCAGGGCCGGCGGGTGGTGCTGGACCATGTCGTCGCCTCCTCCTGCCAGGTCTGCGCCGAGAACCCGGTGCCGCTGTGGGAGATCCGTGCCCGCCGCATCACCCACGACCGCGAGGCCCGGCAGATCCATTTCGACCAGCCGCAGCTGCGCGCCTTCGGGGTGCCGGTGGCGGCGCTGCCCTGGCTGACCACCCCCGACCCCACGGTCGAGCGCATGAGCGGCTTTCTGGCGCCGCGCTTCCGCACCACCTCCGGCCTCGGCGCCGGGATCAAGCTGCCCTATTTCCTCACCCTGGGCGATTCCGCCGACCTGACGCTGACCCCCTATGTCTCGGCCTCGCGCACGACCACGCTGGAGGCGCGCTATCGCCAGGCCTTCCGCCGCGGCGAGGTGATGTTCGACGGCGCCATCAGCCGCGACGACCTGGTGCCGGGCAAGACCCGCGGCTACCTGTTCGGCGCCGGCACCTTCTATCTGCGCGGCGACTGGCTGCTGGAGGCGCAGCTCCAGACCACCTCCAGCCGCGCCTATCTGCTGGATTACGGCATCACTGATGCCGACCGGCTGTGGTCGGGCGCCACCCTCAGCCGCATCCGCCGCGACGAGCTGAGCTGGGCGCGGCTGGGCCAGTACCGCACCCTGCGCGAGACCGAGGACCGCGCCACCACCCCGGCGCAGGTGGCCGACGCCTATTGGCAGCGCCGGTTCTCGCCGCGCGGCCTCGGCGGCATCGCCGTGCTGGAATGGAGCGCACATGGCCATCGCCGCCCCTCGCATGACGACATCACCGGCCGCGACATGGCCCGCGCCAGCTTTGCCGCCAGCTGGCAGCGCGACGCGGTGCTGGCCGGCGGACTGCTGGCCGAGGCCAGGGCGCGGCTGGATGCCGAATTCTATCACATCGCCCATGACGCCCGGCATGAGGGCACCACGGCGCGGGTGATGCCCTCGGCCGCGCTCACCCTGCGCTGGCCGCTGGTGCGCGGCGAGCAGGGCGGCGCCTCGCAGGTGCTGGAGCCGATCGCGCAACTGGTCTGGTCGCCCGAATTGCGCGAGGCCGACGACATTCCCAACGAAGACAGCGTGCTGTGGGAATTCGACGAGGGCAACCTGTTCTCGATCTCGCGCTATCCGGGCCGGGATGCGCGCGAATCGGGGCTGCGGGCCACGGTCGGGCTGGGCTGGACCCGCTTCGACCCGCAGGGCTGGAGCCTGGCGCTGGCCGCCGGACGGGTGTTCCGCCGCGAGGCCATGCTGCCGCCGGACGGCAGCCCGGCGCCGGTCTTCGGCCAGGCCCAGAGCGACTGGCTGCTGGCGGCGAATTTCAGCAACGATGCCGGGCTGGCGCTGGCCGGGCGGGCGCTGATCGGCGATTCGGCCAGCGTCTCGCGCGCCGAGCTGCGCGCCGGCATCCTGCAACCGCAATTGCGGCTGACCGCCGGCTATCTGTGGATCGACGGCGCCTCCGAGCCCGGTCTCGGCCGCGACATCTCCGAACTGGTGCTGGAGACCGGCGCCCAGTTGGCCCCCGGCTGGTGGGCGACCGCCGAGACCCGCTATGACTTTGCCGAGAACCGCGCCCAGAAGGCGGCGCTGGGCCTGACCTGGCGCAACGAATGCGTGACCCTCGACATGGGGGTCGAGCGCCGCTTCACCGCCGCCGACAGCCTGCGCCCGGAAACCAGCTTCGACCTGTCGATCCGCCTCGGCGGATTCGGTCAGAGCAGCGGGGATGCATTGCCGGGCACGGTGGCGCGCCGGTCCTGCCTGCGCTAATCTCGCCCCGAACCACAGACCCCGAGGCCCCGATGCTGCATCACCGCCCCCTCCTGCGCCCCGTCCGCCGCTTTCGCGCGCTGTCGCTGGCAGCCGCCCTTGCGATGACGGCGGCGCTGACGCCGGTTGCGGGCGGCGCCGGCCCCTTCGCGCCGGCGGTCCTGGTCAATGACAGCGCCGTCACCGGTTTCGAGATCGACCAGCGGCTGCGCTTCATGCAGCTGCTGCGCGCGCCCAATACCAGCCGCGCCGAGGTCGAGGAGGAGCTGATCGGCGAGCGGCTGAAGATGGAGGCCGCCCGCCAGCTGGGCATCACCGTGTCGGAGGCGAATCTGGTCGCCGGGCTGGCCGAATTCGCCGGCCGCGCCAATATGGGCACCGAGGAATTCATCGCCGCGCTGGGCAGCGGCGGCGTCGATGCCGAGACCTATCGCGATTTCGTCCGCACCGGCCTGGCCTGGCGCGAGGTGGTCCGCCAGCGCATCGTGCCCTCGGTCACCCTCGGCGAAGGCGAGGTCGACCGGGCGATGCAGAAGATCCTCGACACGCCCGAGGTGACGGATGTGCTGATCTCCGAGCTGATCCTGCCGGCGCCCGAGGGCAGCGAGGGCCAGGCCCTGGCCCAGGCCGAGCAGCTGCGTGCCGGCATCGGCTCCGAGGCCGGTTTCGCGGCGGCGGCGCGGCAGCATTCGGCGGCGCCCTCGGCCGAGGCCGGCGGACGGCTGGGCTGGCTGCGGGTCGCCAACCTGCCCGAGGGGCTGGGGCCGATCCTGACCGCGCTGAAGCCGGGCGAGATGACCGCGCCCCTGCAAATCCCCGGCGCGGTGGTGCTGTTCTACATGCGCGACACCCGCGGCACCCTGCGCCCCGGCGCCCTGGCCGAGGATGTCGATTACCTGACCCTGACCGTGGACTCGGCGCAGACCGGCGCCAATCTTCTTGCCAATGCAACCAGTTGCGACACCTTCTTCGAGGCGGCGGGCACCGCGGCCGGCGCGGTGCAGCGGCAGGTGGTGGCGGCGAACGCGCTGCCGCAGGGCATCGGCGTGCGGCTGGCCGGCCTCGACGAGAACGAGGGCACGGTGATCGACCTCGGCAATGCCGCGCAGGTGGTGATGCTGTGCAAGCGCCAGCGCAGCCTGCTCGGCGCGCTCGACCCGGCGCTGCCGGTGGCACCGGAGGCGGTGGCGCCGGGCGAGGCCGCGGAGGGCCTGCCGCCGCGCAGCGTGGTCCAGGATAACCTGTTCAACCAGAAGGTCAACGAGGCCGCCGACGCCTATCTTGCCGAATTGCGCGCCAATGCCATCATCCGCCGCCCCTGAACTGCCGCCCTTGGTGCTGACCTGCGGCGAGCCCGCCGGCATCGGCCCCGAGATCGCCACCCGGCTGGCCGGGCATCCGGCGGTGCCGCGCTTCGTCTGGCTGGGCGACCCGCGTCACCTGCCCGCGGGCAGCACCTGGACCGAGGTCGCGGCCCCCGCCGAGCCGGTGCCGCCGGGGCATCTGGCGGTGCTGCGCCATGATTTTGCCGCCCCCGCCACGCCCGGCCGCCCCGACCCCGCCAATGCCGCCGGGGTGATCGCGGTCATCGCCCGCGCGGTGGAACTGGTGCAGGCGGGCGCCGCGTCCGGCCTCGTCACCGCGCCGATCAGCAAGCAGGCGCTGAAGGAAGGCGCCGGCTTCGCCTTTCCCGGCCATACCGAATATCTGGCGCATCTGGCCGGCGGGATGGAGGTGGCGATGATGCTGGCCTCGACCACGGTGCAGCCGCCCTGCCGCACGGTGCCGGCAACCATCCATATTCCCCTGGAATCCGTGACTTCGGCGCTGACCCCCGAGGTTCTGGAAGCCACCATCCGCATCACCCATGCCGCGCTGCGGCGCGATTTCGCCCTGGCCGCGCCGCGCATTGCCATCGCCGGCCTCAACCCCCATGCCGGCGAGGGCGGCACCATGGGCCGGCAGGAGCGCGACGTCATCGCGCCGCTGCTCGACCGGCTGCGCGGCGAGGGCATGGACCTGCTGGGTCCCCTGCCCGCCGACACCATGTTCCACGCCCCGGCCCGCGCCCGCTGGGATGCCGCCGTCTGCTGCTATCACGATCAGGCGCTGATCCCGATCAAGACGCTGGATTTCGCCGGCGGGGTCAATGTGACGCTGGGCCTGCCCTTCATCCGCACCTCGCCCGACCATGGCACGGCGTTCGATATCGCCGGCACCGGCCGGGCCGACACCGCCTCGACGCTGGCCGCCCTGCGCATGGCCGCCGACATGGCACGGGCGCGGGCCGCGGCATGAGCGCCATCGACGACCTGCCGCCGCTGCGCGAGGTGATCGCCCGCCACGAGTTGCGGGCGCAGAAGCGGCTGGGGCAGAATTTCCTGCTGGACCTGAACCTGACCGCGCGCATCGCCCGTATCGCCGGCGACCTCGCCGCCTGCGACGTGCTGGAGGTCGGTCCCGGCCCCGGCGGGCTCACCCGCGGCCTGCTGGCCGAGGGCGCGCGCCGGGTGTTGGCGATCGAGAAGGACCCGCGCTGCCTGCCGGCGCTGGCCGAGATTGCCGCGGCCTATCCCGGCCGGTTGCAGGTCATCCAGGGCGATGCGCTGGAGGTCGATCCGCTGGCGCATCTGGCGCCGCCGATCCGGGTGGTCGCCAACCTACCCTACAATGTCGGCACGGAATTGCTGGTGCGCTGGCTGACGCCGCCGGTCTGGCCGCCGTTCTGGACCTCGCTGACGCTGATGTTCCAGCGCGAGGTGGCCGAGCGCATCGTGGCCCGGCCCGGCAGCAAGGCTTACGGCCGGCTGGCGATCCTGGCACAATGGCGGGCGCGGGCGCAGATCTGCCTGACCCTGCCGCCGCAGGCCTTCGTGCCGGCGCCCAAGGTCGAATCGGCGGTGGTGCATCTGGAAGCGCTGGCGGAGCCGCGCTTTCCCGCCCGCCCCGAGACGCTGGCGGCGGTGACGGCGGCGGCCTTCAACCAGCGGCGCAAGATGCTGCGCGCCAGCCTGCGCGGCCTGCATCCGCAGATCGAGGCGCTGCTGGAGGCGGCCGGCATCTCCCCCACCGCCCGCGCCGAGGAGATCGGGCTGGAGCGGTTCTGCGCGCTGGCCCGCGGCCTCGATGCCGCGCGTGCCGGCTAGGGATTCCTGCCGCCCCTGTTTCCGGAAACGAAAAAGCCGCGGTGCGATCCGCGGCTTTCTGCTGGTCTCAGTCGCCAGAGGCGACGCCGTTCGGCGCCTCGGCCGCCTGCGGCGGCTTGCGGGGCGCGCGCGGCCGCGGATTGGCGGCACGCGGAGCGCGGCGGGGCTTGGGTTTGGCCTCGGCGGCCTCGTGCGGCGCCTCGGCCTCGGGGGCCGGCATCTCGGGCAGCGCCTCGGCCGGGCTCTCGGCGCTCACGTCGCGGGCGGGCGGGAAGGCCGCCTCGGGCGCCGGCTCCCCGGCCTCCGCTGCCTCGGGGGCGGCGGCCTGAGCCTCGTCGCGCCGCCGCTCGTCCCGGCGATGGTCGCGGCGCTCGTCCCGGCGGTCGTCGCCGCGACGCTCGTCACCCCGATCCTCGCCGCGCTCGCTCCGCTCGCGGGGCTGCTCCTCGCCCTCGCCGCGCTGGCCGGACTGGCCCTGACGCTCGGCCAGCTCGCGCTGCGCCTCGCCCAGCATGCGGGTGTAATGCTCGGCATGTTGCAGGAAACTCTGCTCCGCCACGCGGTCGCTGGACAGCTGGGCATCGCGCGCCAGCGCCAGATACTTGTCGATGATCTGCTGCGGCGTGCCGCGCACCTTCCCTTCCGGGCCGGAGCTGTCGAAGACGCGGTTGACGACATTGCCCAGCGTGCGCTGGCGGTTCGACTTGTTGCGCGAACGTGATTTCGAGGATCTCATATAATCTGTCTGTGCTTCAGGTCCGACAACCGGCCGGATCGGTGGGTGCTGCAAACGCACCGCGGGGAAGTTCCAGATGGCGGGCAGCACGTCGTTCGGCGCCCAGAGGGTTCATGCGGAATGCAGGCAGAACCGCGACGGTGGCCAGCGGCCCCGCGTCACAGGAATAGATAGGCATGCTGCACTGCGGCTGTAAAGGGGAAATCGCGTCGAATACCGCGGAATTTCACCGGAATTGCGACAGTTTGCCGCAGACGACCCGGTCGCGGCCGTCCAGATCGGGCAGGATGCGCAGCCCCGAAAACCCCGCAGCCCCCATCAGCGCGGCGACCGCGGCGCCCTGTGTCGGCCCGGTTTCCACCAGCAGATGCCCGCCCGGTTCCAGATGCGCCGGCGCCCCGGCGCAGATCGCCCGATAGGCGCCCAGCCCGTCTGCGCCATCGGTCAGCGCCAGATGCGGCTCCCAGTCGCGCACCTCGGGGGCGAGGCCGGCCATCTCCTCCGCCGCGATATAGGGCGGGTTCGACACGATCAGGTCAAAGCGGCCGCCGACCGCGCCATACCAGTCGGATTCGATGAAATCCGCCGTAACGCTTGTGTTGGCGGCATTTTCACGCGCCACCGCCAGCGCGGCCGGCGACAGATCGCTGCCCGTCCCCCGCGTTCCCGGCCGCGCCGCCAGCAGCGAGACCAGGATGGCGCCGGAGCCGGTGCCGAGGTCCAGCACACTGCGCCAGGGCAGCGCGAGCGCCGCCTCGACCAATGTCTCGGTCTCCGGGCGCGGGTCCAGCACGTCCGGGGTCACCCGGAATTCATGCGTCCAGAAGGCGCGGCGGCCGGTGATCTGGCTGACCGGCTGGCGGGCGGCGCGGGCGGCGATGGCAGCCGCAAAGGCCGCGGCCGCCGCGGCCGGCACCGGCTGCGCCAGCAGGTCGGGCAGATGGTGGCGACGGACCGGCGCCCCGGTCCCGGCAATATTCAGCGCATGCAGGAACAGATGCCGGGCATCGCCGGCCGGATCGGCCACCCCGGCCGCGGCCAGCCGCGCCTCGGCCGCGCGGCACAGCTCGGCCCCGCTCGGCATCAGTCCCGGTCCTGCGCGGCCAGTTTCGCCGCCTGGTCGTCGGCCACCAGCGCGTCGATCACCTCGGTTAGGTCGCCCGCCATCACCCGGTCGAGGCTGTAGAGGGTCAGGTTGATGCGGTGATCGGTCAGCCTTCCCTGCGGAAAATTGTAGGTGCGGATGCGCTCCGAGCGGTCGCCGCTGCCGACCTGGGCCTTGCGGTCGGCGGCGCGGGCGGCATCGGCGGCACGGCGCTGCTGGTCATAGAGCCGGGCGCGCAGCACCGCCATGGCATTGGCGCGGTTCTGGTGCTGGGATTTTTCCGAACTGGTCACCACGATCCCGGTCGGCAGGTGGGTGATGCGCACCGCCGAATCGGTGGTGTTGACGTGCTGGCCGCCGGCGCCGGAGGACCGCATGGTGTCGATGCGGATATCGGATTCGGGGATATCGATCTCGACCGCCTCGGCCTCGGGCAGCACCGCCACCGTGGCGGCGGAGGTATGGATGCGGCCGCCCGATTCGGTCTGCGGCACCCGCTGCACCCGATGTACGCCGGATTCGTATTTCAGCCGGGCGAAGGCGCCCTCGGCGCTGACCCGGGCCACGGCCTCCTTGACCCCGCCCAGATCGGTGCCGGCCAGCTCCAGCAGCTCGAACTGCCAGCCCTGCGCCTCGGCATGGCGCTGATACATGCGCAGCAGATCGCCCGCGAACAGCGCCGCCTCCTCGCCGCCCGTCCCGGGCCGGATCTCGATGATCGCCGGCCGGTCGTCGGCGGCGTCGCGCGGCAGCAGCGCCAGCCGCAGCCGGTGCTCCTGCTCCGGCAGGGCGGCGCGCAGCCGCGCCACCTCCTCGGCCGCCAGGTCGCCCATCTCCGGATCGGCCAGCAGCGCCTCGGCCTCGGCCAGCTGCGCCGCCCTCGCCCGCCAGTCGGCGATCGCCGCGACCACCGGCCGCAGCTCGGCATATTCGCGGCTGATGCGGGCGATCTGCGCCGGCTCGGCACCGGCATTCAGCTGCGCTTCGAGAAACTCGAAACGCCGGGTGATCTGGGCAAGGCGGTCTTCGGGCAGCATGGCAAGGCCCTTACCGGCGCCGCAAAGCCGCGTAAAGCCGGGCTGATGCCGTTTGTCGCAGGGACGCGGCGCAGGCGCCGGCATAGCATCCTGAATAACGAATACTTGAAGGGGCGAATCACGCCGCAGACCAGGCGGCGACAACCAGCGACACAGCCTTCCACCCATCGGGAGACCGCCATGAAGCCCAAGTTTTTCCTTGCCATTCCGCTCGCGCTGGCCGCGCTGCCCGCCCAGGCCCAGGACGCCATCGACAACACCGCCCTGCGCGAGGAGGCCGCCGCCTATTTCGAGCCCATCCCCGAGCAGCCGGTCGCCCCCGAGGGCAACGTGCTGACGCCCGAACGCGTCGATCTGGGCGCGATGCTGTTCTTCGACCCGCGCATGTCGCGCTCGGGCCTGTTTTCCTGCCAGTCCTGCCACAATATCGGCATGGCCGGCGTCGACGGTCTGGAGACCTCGATCGGCCATGGCTGGCAGCAGGGGCCGCGCAACTCGCCCACCATGCTGAACGCGGTCTACAACATCGCCCAGTTCTGGGACGGGCGCGCCGCCGACCTGGCCGAGCAGGCCAAGGGCCCGGTGCAGGCCGGGGTCGAGATGAACAACACCCCCGACAACCTGCTGGCGACGATCAGCTCGATGCCGGGCTATGTCGATGCCTTCAAGGCCGCCTTCCCCGACGAGGCCGAGCCGATCAGCTTCGACAATTTCGCCGCCGCCATCGAATCCTTCGAGGCCACGCTGATCACCCCCGACAGCCGTTTCGACCTGTTCCTGAACGGCGATGACGGTGCCATGACCGACCAGGAGAAGCGCGGGCTGGCCGCGTTCATGGATACCGGCTGCGCCGGCTGCCATGCCGGGGTGAATTTCGGTGGGCAGGAATACTATCCCTTCGGGCTGATCGAGCGGCCCGGCGGCTCGGTGCTGCCGGAGGGCGACCGCGGCCGCTTCGAGGTCACGCAGACCGCCGACGACGCCTATGTGTTCCGCGCCGCGCCGCTGCGCAACATCGCGCTGACCGCGCCCTATTTCCACTCCGGCGTGGTCTGGGATCTGGCCGAGGCGGTCGAGGTGATGTCCAGCGCCCAGCTCGGCACCGAGCTGAGCGATGACGAGGTCGCCGACATCGTCGCCTTCCTCGGCACGCTGACCGGCGAGCAGCCGCAGATCGTGCATCCGGTGCTGCCGGTGCGCGCCAGCGACACGCCGCGGCCGCAGCCGATGTTCCGCTGAACCGGCACCGCCCCGCCCGTCCTCGGGCCGGGGCGGCGCCACCCGGGCGGCGACAGGCTTGACCGCGCCGCCCGCAGGGTCCAATAGCCCGGTCTCCCGCGATGGAGGCCCCCCATGAGCAAGGATCACACCACCGGCCTTTCCCTGCGCCTCGACCCCGGCGTGCTGGCGGCGCTGTCCGCCCAGGCCCATGCCGCGGGGATGGAGGTGCAGGCCTATATCCAGGCGGTGCTGCGCCGGCACGCGCTGGAATCGGGGCAGCTGGCCGCGGACGAGCGCCGGCGGCTGCTGCGCAACGACCGCATCCTGCAACTGGCGGTGGCCCGCGCGCGCGAGGTCCATGCCGCCGGCGGGTTCGACGAGCATTTCATCCTGACGGTGATGCGCCGGCTGATCGCGGAGCCGGATTTCCGGGCGCTTTACGAGGAGGCGGTGGGCGGCGACGCCTTCACCCCCGGCCTGCCGGAGAAATCGCCGCTGAACATGTATCTGGGCTGGCATATCCGCCATGCCGTCGGCGCCGAGCCGCTGCTGGACAGCCGCGGCCGCACCCGCCGCGCCACCGTGCGCGGCGAGGTGCTGCAAAGCTACATGCTGCTGGCGTCGCCCGCCGCAGACGCCGCCGGGGACGCATCGCCGCCGCCGCCGCGCCGGGTCCAGCCATAGAGGCAGATCAGCTCGGTCGCGACATGGGCGCCGGCGATGGCGGTGGCGCCGGTGGTGTCATAGGGCGGGCTGACCTCGACCACATCGCCGCCGATCAGGTTCACCCCCGCCAGCCCGCGCAGCAGCGCCGCCGCCTGCCAGCTGGCCAGCCCGCCCCAGACCGGGGTGCCGGTGCCGGGGGCAAAGGCCGGGTCCAGCGCGTCGATGTCGAAGGTGA
Organism: Paracoccus sp. (in: a-proteobacteria); assembly: GCA_040392885.1. Taxonomy (GTDB): domain Bacteria; phylum Pseudomonadota; class Alphaproteobacteria; order Rhodobacterales; family Rhodobacteraceae; genus Paracoccus. The sequence goes on from JBEBVF010000013.1 coordinate 31,456, forward strand.
TATAGACCGGGCGGCTGCCAACCACGGCGCGGATGCGGTCCAGCACCGCCTCGATCCCCTCGCGATGCACGAAGGGTGCGTCGAGGATGGTCACCCCCAGCGTGTCGGGGTTCTCGGTGCGGATGCCGACGCTGACGGCATGGTCCGCATCCACAGTGCCCTCGCGGATGGCCTTGTAGAGGAAGGTGCCGTGATCGACGCGGCTGAAATCGTCATCCGCCCAGGTGTCGCTATGCGCATCGAACTGGATCAGCGCCAGCGGGCCATGGCGGGCGCGCATGGCGCGCAGGATCGGCAGGGTGATCGAATGGTCGCCGCCCAGCGTCACCACCCCCGCCCCGCCGGCCGCCAGCCCGGCGATATGGTCCTCGATGCGCCGCGGCACCTCGCTCACCTGCGCATAATCGAAGGCCAGGTCGCCGGCGTCGAGAATCGCCAGCTCGCTCAGCGGGTCATAGCCCCAGCCATAGGGCGGGTCGAAGGCTTGCAGGCTGGAGGCCTCGCGGATCGCCCGCGGACCGAAGCGAGTGCCGGGCCGGTGCGTCACCGCCTGGTCGAAGGGAATGCCGGTCACCACCAGCTCGGCACCGCGCACGTCCTTGCCATAGCGCCGGCGCAGGAAGCTGGTGGCGCCGGCGAAGGCGTTCTCGAAGCTGGGGCCGCGCAGATCCTCGCGGGTGAAGGCATGGTCGATCTGGCGCTTGGCGTCTTCGAGGGCCATCGGGGGCTCCGTTTCGGTGGCGATTGCGGGACAGGCCGCGACTTTCGCGGCGAATCGCCGGTGCCGCAAGGGGTTTCGCCTTGCAGCCGCCGCGCGGCTGCGTATAAGGGCGCATCCTTCCGCCCGTTTTGAAAAACCGGCGCAGCCTCTCGTGGCGGGGCGCGGAAGGATTGTCCCGCCTTTGAAATGCGCCCGATGAAGGGAACTGACATGCCGCTCTACGAGCATGTGATGATCGCCCGCCAGGACCTGTCGAATACGCAGGCCGAGGGGCTGGTCGAACATTTCTCGACCGTCCTCGCCGATCACGGCGGCAAGGTGGTCGGGTCGGAATACTGGGGTCTGCGCACCCTGTCCTACAAGATCAACAAGAACCGCAAGGGCCATTACGCCTTCCTGCGCTCGGACGCGCCCGCCGCGGCCGTGCAGGAGATGGAGCGTCTGGCCCGCCTGCATGACGACGTCATGCGCGTGCTGACCATCAAGGTCGACAAGCACGAAGACGGCCCCTCGGTCCAGATGCAGAAGCGCGAGGAGCGTGGCGAGCGCGGGGATCGTGGCGACCGCGGGGATCGTGGTGATCGCGGCGACCGCGGCGAGCGCCGTGGCCGCGGTGATGGCGAGCAGCGCCGCGAGCGCGGCGACCGCCCCGACCGCAACGACCGCGACTGAGCCGGAAAAGGAGATCAGGATATGGCAACCCGTCCGTTTTTCCGCCGCCGCAAGGTCTGCCCGTTCTCGGGCGAGAATGCGCCGGCCATCGATTACAAGGACACGCGCCTGCTGCAACGCTATATCAGCGAACGCGGCAAGATCGTGCCCTCGCGCATCACGGCCGTCTCGGCCAAGAAGCAACGCGAACTGGCCCGCGCCATCAAGCGCGCCCGCTTCCTCGCGCTGCTGCCCTATGCCGTGAAGTGAGGGTGAGCAAATGCAAGTCATTCTGATGGAACGTGTCGCCAAGCTCGGCCATATGGGCGAGGTGGTGAAGGTCAAGGAAGGCTATGCGCGCAACTACCTGCTGCCGCAGGGCAAGGCGCTGCGCGCCACCGAAGCCAACATCGCCGCCTTCGAGGCGCGCAAGGCCGATCTCGCCGCCCAGAACGAGGCCAGCAAGGTCGACGCCCAGGCGCTGGCCGCCCGGCTGGACGGCCAGGTCTTCGTCATCATCCGCTCGGCGGCCGATGGCGGGGCGCTCTATGGTTCGGTCACGCCGCGCGATGCGGCCGAGGCCGCCAATGCCGAAGGTTTCGCGATCGAGCGTCGCCAGGTCGTGCTGACCGCGCCGATCAAGGAGCTGGGCCTGCACAAGGTCACCGTCCACCTGCACCCGGAAGTCGAGGCCCAGATCGCGCTGAACGTCGCGCGCTCGGCCGAGGAAGCCGAACTGCAGGCCTCGGGCAAGTCGATCCAGGAACTGGCCGCGGAGGAAGAAGCCGCCGCCGAGTTCGAGATCGCCGGCCTGTTCGACGAGATCGGCGCCGCCGGCCGCGATGAGGACGACATCTGAGCCTTCGGGCCAGCCGCAAGACCGGGGGCCGCATCGGGATGCCGATGCGGCCCTTTTCCATGCGCGCCCGCTGCGGGCGGTGCGGAACATTCCCGCCGCCGCGGTTGTTGTCTGGCAAAGGCGCCCGGCGCCGCACCTATCGCGAGGTTTCCCGATGCACCGCAACGATCCGCATGACCGCGCCCGCCCCGCCGCCGGCGCCGCTGCCCGCCCCGCCGGCCCCGACGAATCGCGGCCGGTGCCGCCGCATGGCCCGGTCTCGCCCGATGGCCGCCATGCCTGGCCGCAGCCCTCGCAGACCTCGCGGGTGATCGTCTATGGCGGCGTGGTGCTGGCCGCCGCCGGGCTGACCGCCGCCACCGTACTGCTGGGCCGCAAGCTGATGGGCAGCGACGAGCCGGCGCCGCCGCCGGCCGCCGCGGCACGGATGGCCGCCCGGCCGCAGGCACCGGCACAGCCCGCCGCGCAACCGGCACGGCCGCGGCGGCGGCGGCGCAATCCGGTGCTGCGCCTGGCTGAGCTGACGCATGCGGTGCAGGATGCGACCAGCTTCATCGGCATGGCGCTGGCCGGGTTCCGCAGCGTCGCCGAACATGCCCAGGGCCTCGGCGACCAGTTCCGCTCGGTGGCGGAGGCCTGGCGCGCCGGGTCACAGGACGGGCAGGAAGGGAAGGAGGCGGCGGCGACCAGCCGCCCCGGCTTTCGTGCCGAGCCCCGCCCCGGCGACGACCGCCTCCACCGCCTCTGACCCCGCGGCGGCGGTCGGCCTGCACCAGGCCCTGTTCGGCCCCCTCGACAACGCCACCCGCCGCCGCTTCGGCCTGCCGGAGGAGAAAGGCGGCCGCTTCCGCCGGCGCTGACCCGGGCCGCCGTCCGGGGCCCCGCCTCTAGCCCGGCATGGCGCGGACGGCACGGGCGGTGCTGCCCAGGGTGACCTCGCGGATCAGCACGCTCAGCCGATAGGCATCCCTTTCGAACCGGGCCTGGAAATCCTCGGAACCGATGGGGGCCTGCAAAATGTCCGAGACCCGGACATCCATGCCGATCCCCGCCATCGAGATCGAGGCCGCCCGCCCCGGACGGGCGATCGCCGAGGACCGCGCCCGGAGGGAGCCGCTCTGCCGGGTTCCGAAACCGGCCGCGCCGAGCCTGAAATCATAGGTAACATCGACGACCGGCGCCGTGGAGGTCTTCGACGCCCGCAGGAAGGCGACGAAGCGGATCAGCGAATCCTCCAGATCCGTGGTCACATAGGCCGCCGCGCCGCGCAATTCGAGGGCCTGCAACTCCGTGATGAACCTGTCGATCCGGGCCCGGAAGGCGGCAAGGCCCTTTTCGGTCTTTCCCTGATAGAGGTAGTTCTGGAAGGCCGCCTTCAGGGCCGCCAGCTGCACGCTCAGGGGCACATAGACCGTGCCGATCTGTTTGCGGGCGTTTTCCAGATAGGAATCGCTTTGCTTGTTCGCCCGCTCCAGCTTGAGCTTTTCCAGCTCCTCGCGGAACTTGGACGCGGTGTGCCAGCGCGAGACGATGGCGCCGATCCCGGCGCTGATCACCACGGAAAGCACACCGATGAGGGCGACGAGGATCGTAGGGTCGAGGCTTTCGATGACCTGCAACATGCGCCTACCCACCGCTCGGTGCGGGGCCGCGGCCGGGGCGGACGCGTCACCCTGACCTCACGATACCACAGCCAGGACGGGTGCCGGCCACAAAAAAGCCGCGCCCCGAGGGGCGCGGCCGCATTCCTGCGAGGGATCTGGCGAAATCAGAGTTCGTCCAGCGCCTCGACCGCCTTTTCCAGGTCTTCCTTGGTGACGGTCTTGTCCTCGACCTTCACGCCTTCGAGGATGTGGTTGACCACCTTGTCCTCGAAGATCGGCGCGCGCAGCTGCTGCTGGGCGGCCTGGTTCTGCTGGATGAATTCGAAGAAGGCGCGCTCCTGGCCGGGGAACTGGCGCGCCTGCGCCATCACCGCCTGGGTCATCTCCTGATCGGTCACCGTCACCTCGGCCTTCTGGCCGATCTCGGCCAGCAGCAGGCCGAGGCGCACCCGGCGCTCGGCCAGCTTGCGATGTTCCTCGGTCGGCTCGATGGCGTCGTGATGGTGGTCGTGGACGTCGGGGTTTTCCTCATGCCACAGCTGGTGGGCGATCTGGGCGGCCTCGGCCTCGACCAGCGAGGGCGGCAGGTCGAAGCTGACCAGCGCGTCCAGCTGGTCGAGCAGCCGGCGCTTCAGCACCGCGCGGGCGGCATTGCCATATTCGGCGCCCAGCCGCTCGCCCAGCTGCTTCTTCAGCGCGGCGAGGTCCTCGGCGCCGAAACGCTTGGCCAGGTCGTCGTCGATCTCGGCCGGCTTGGCGGCCTTGACCGCCTTCACCGTCACCTCGAACACCGCATCCTTGCCGGCGAGGTTCTTGGCGCCGTAATTCTCCGGGAAGGTCACCTTCACGTCGCGCGACTCGCCGGTCTTGGCGCCGATCAGCTGATCCTCGAAGCCGGGAATGAAGCTGCCCGAGCCCAGCACCAGCGGGTAATCCTCGGCGCTGCCGCCCTCGAAGGCCTCGCCGTCGACCATGCCCTTGAAGTCGATGATCACCTGGTCGTCCTTGGCGGCCTTGGTGGTCTTGGCGCGGTCCTTGTAGGTGACGGCGTTCTTGGCCAGGTTGGCCAGCGCCTCGTCGATCGCCTCGTCCGAGGCCGGCACCACCAGCCGCTCCAACGCGATCGAGGAGAAATCGGTCTCCGGGATCTCGGGCAGCAGCTCGTAGGTCACGTCCACGACCAGATCGTCGCCTTCCTTCCAGCCCTCGCCATTGACCATCTCGATCTTGGGCTGGGTGGCGGGGCGGTGGCCGCTTTCCTCCAGATGGCTGCGCAGCGCGGCGTCGATGGCCTCCTGCATGGCATCGCCCATCACGCGTGCGCCGAATTGCTTGCGCAGCATCGCCATCGGGACCTTGCCCTTGCGGAAGCCCTTCATCTCGATCTCGGGCTGCGCCTCGGCCAGCTTCTGGTCCACGGTTTCGGCGAGCGCCTTGCCGGTCAGGGTGAACTGATAACCGCGCTTGAGGCCTTCGCTTTGGGTCTCGGTGACCTGCATGGGGATTCCTTCATGTCGAACGGGGCCGCGGGACGCAGCCGGGAGAATTGCCAGCCTTCTAGTTTCCGCAGCGCCCCAGCGCAAGCGGATGCGCGGGCCGATTGGCAGGAAATGGTGCGGGTGAAGGGACTCGAACCCCCATGCCTTGCGGCGGCAGGACCTAAACCTGCTGCGTCTACCATTCCGCCACACCCGCGCGGCACCGCCCATAACAGGAACGCCGGCCCGGCGCGAGGGGGTGCGTGGGGGCGAACCGCCCGGAAAGGCGGCGCCGGAATGCCGCCCCGGCGACGGGCGGGTGATCCGGTCCGTTGCCCCGCCCGTGCAAGGAGGCGCGGGAGGCCGAACAACGCCAAAGGCGCAGCGACCGAGACATCGGCCGCAGATGCTGTCCCCCAAACCGGCCGCCAATACAGGGCGCGAGGGGTTGTTGCCGACCTCAAGCCCCGGCCTCCTCCGGCACCAGCAGGGTGATGTCGCCGGCGGCCTCCAGCTCGCGGATGGCGGCCACCGTCGCCGCCATGCCGGCCTCGGCCTGGGCGGCGGGCACCGTGCCCAGCGCCTCGACCTCGTCGCGCAGCGCGTCGGCCATGCGGGCCGGCACCGAGGTCAGGATGAACTCGACCACCGCGGCATCGTCGGGGGCGCTGGCGCCGGCCAGTGCCTTGACCAGCGCCGCCTGGTCGACCTGGCGCAGCACGCGGGGGATGTCGCGGGCGACGACCCGCGCCGGAATATTGGCCCAGGTGAAGATGTTGCGACGGACATGAGCGGCGAAGGCGCGGTCCTCGGCATCGAGGCCGGTCAGCACCTCCTCGCGCATGGCGGGGCTGGCGTGGTTGAGGATGGCGCCGACCTTTTCCGCCGGTGCCCCGGCCAGCGCCGGGCGCGGCATGGCCTCGACCGCCTGCACCAGCGCCAGGCCGATGCGGCGCAGCGGCCCCGCCTCCACCCCGGCGGTCAGCGACATGGCATGGGCGATGCGCCGGGCGCGGGCGGCGGGCAGCACGGCCAGCACCTCGGCGGCACGGGCCGGCGGCAGGCGCGAGAACAGCACCGCCGCCACCTCCACCGCCTCGCTATTGGCCAGATCGACCAGCGGCTCCACCGGCAGGGCCAGCAGCCGCTCCCACGGGTCGCCATCGCCGGACAACGCCGCCACCCGCCGCAGACGGTCGGCGCAATCGGCCGAGATCCGCCCGCCGAGCAGCGCCAGCGCATCGTTCAGCCCCTCCGGGAAGGTGACGCCAACCTGTTCCAGCGTGTCGCAGAATTCCGCCACCACCCGGTCGCGGGTGGCGCGGTCGATCATGCCCATACCGGCCAGTTCGCGCACCAGCGCCGCCTGAACCTCGGCCGGCAGCGCCTCCAGCGACAGGTCGCGCTCGTCCTGGAGCAGCACGCGCACCACCACCGCCGCCTTCTGCCGCGCGCTGAGTCCCGCCATCATCCCCAAACCCCGTGCAACCGATTCGCCGGGCTCAGGTTAGGCGCGGGATTGCTAACAGCCGGTTAGCGGGCGCCCTCCGGGCCGAAGACGCGGGCAAAGATCGTGTCCACATGCTTGGTGTGATAGCCGAGGTCGAACTTCTCCTCGATCGCGGCCGGCGACATCGCCGCCGTCACCTCCGGGTCGGCCAGCAGCTCGGTCTTGAAATCCGCGCCCTGCTCCCAGACCTTCATGGCATTGCGCTGCACCAGCCGATAGGCATCCTCGCGCGACACCCCGGCCTGGGTCAGCGCCAGCAGCACCCGCTGGGACATGACCAGGCCGCGGAACTTGTTCATGTTCTTCAACATGTTGTCGGGATAGACGACCAGTTTCTCGACCAGGCCGGCCAGGCGGTTGAGCGCGAAGTCCAGGGTGATCGTCGCATCCGGGGCGATGCCGCGCTCGACCGAGCTGTGCGAGATGTCGCGCTCGTGCCAGAGCGCCACGTTCTCCAGCGCCGGCACCACCGCCATGCGCACCAGCCGCGCCAGCCCGGTCAGGTTCTCCGACAGCACCGGGTTGCGCTTGTGCGGCATCGCGGACGAGCCCTTCTGGCCGGGGCTGAAGAATTCCTCGGCCTCCAGAACCTCGGTGCGCTGCATGTGGCGGATCTCGATGGCGATGTTCTCCATGCTGGAGGCGATCACGCCAAGCGTGGCAAAGAACATCGCGTGGCGGTCGCGCGGGATGACCTGGGTGCTGATCGGCTCCGGGCGCAGGCCCATCATCTTGCAGACATGCTCCTCGACCGCCGGGTCGATATTGGCGAAGGTGCCGACGGCGCCGGAAATCGCGCCGGTCGCCACCTCCTCGCGGGCACGGGCCAGCCGTTCGCGGCCGCGCGCCATCTCGGCATGGAAGCGGGCAAAGGTCAGGCCCATCGTCGTCGGCTCGGCATGGATGCCGTGGCTGCGGCCGATGCGCACCATGTCCCTCGTCTCGAAGGCGCGGGTCTTCAGCGCCGCCAGCACCCGGTCCATGTCGGCCAGCAGGATGTCGGCGGCCCGCACCAGCTGAACGTTCAGCGTGGTGTCCAGCACGTCGGAGCTGGTCATGCCCTGATGCACGAACCGCGCCTGCTCGGCGCCGATATGCTCGGCCAGGTGGGTCAGGAAGGCGATCACATCATGCTTGGTCACCGCCTCGATCTCGTCGATGCGGGCCACGTCGAACTGCACGTCCCGGGCCTTCCACACCGCTTCGGCATTCTCGCGCGGGATCACGCCCAGTTCGGCCTGGGCGTCGCAGGCATGGGCCTCGATCTCGTACCAGATGCGGAACTTGGTCTCGGGCGACCAGATCGCGGTCATTTCGGGGCGGGCATAGCGGGGGATCATCGGCTTCTCCTGCGCGGGACTGCGCCCAGATAGGCCGCGAGGCCATGAATACGCAAGATCGCAGGCGGCTTTCGTTTGACCTGTGGCCCGCGCGCGCTAACCTGCCCCTGCGCGCAACCGCGCCGAACGAAAGGGAGAGTCACGACCATGAACAAGCGCGAGGAACGCGTCGCCAAATACACCGCCGAGCTGGAAAAGCTGGGAATGACCGTCGATGCCGGGCTGCTGGACCGCTGTGTCGCCGCCTGTGGCCCGTCCATCTATCGCGACGATGCCGAGACGGTCGCCGCCAGCGACCCCGAGGAACTGGCGCGGGTGCGCCGCAACTTTGTCGACAAGCATCTCGGCGTCAGCGACCAGGCCAAGGCGGATGCCGGCATCGACGCGGTAATCGAGCAATACGGCCGGTCGAATCGCAGCAAGTACCGCGCGGTGATCTATTACCTGCTGAGCCGGCATTTCGGCTCCGGCCCGGCCGCGAAATAGGCCGCCGGGCGGCGCCTCCCTACCAATGCGGGGGGCGCTGATCGGCCAGCGGGATGGTGCCGGCGGCATCGGCCTCGCGCTCGGCCTCGCGCGCCATCAGCAAGCCGGTGCGCCGCTCCATCCGGGCCAGCGCCGCCTCTTGGCGGGCGACCACGTCCGACAGTTCCTCGGCCAGCCGCGTGACATGCGCCAGCGCCTCCTCCAGCCGGCGCAGCCGCGCCTCTTGCTTGTCCATGTCCCCATCCTCCGCTAGAAGGCGCGCAACCCGCAGGAAAGCGTGCCCGATGCCGCAAGACAAGCCCAGTTCCACCCAGACCGCCGCGCCGAAACCCCGCCGGCCCCGCGCCGAGACGCCGAAGGGCTTTCGCGACTATTTCGGCGCAGACGTGACCGAGCGCAAGGCGATGCTGGACCGCATCGCCGCGGTCTATGCGCGCTGGGGCTTCGACCCGCTGGAGACTTCGGCCGTCGAGACCGTCGAGGCGCTGGGCAAGTTCCTGCCCGACGTGGACCGCCCCAATGCCGGCGTCTTCGCCTGGCAGGAGGAGGCGGTGCCGGGCGGCGGTTCCGGCGACTGGCTGGCGCTGCGCTATGACATGACGGCACCGCTGGCGCGGGTGGCGGCGCAGTTCCGCAACGACTTGCCCAGCCCCTATCGCCGCTATGCGATGGGCCCGGTCTGGCGCAACGAGAAGCCGGGGCCGGGCCGGTTCCGCCAGTTCTATCAATGCGATGCCGATACGGTCGGCGCCGCCTCGCCCGCCGCGGATGCCGAGATCGTGGCGATGCTGGCCGAGGCGCTGGAGGCCGCCGGCATCCCGCGCGGCGACTATCTGGTGCGCGTCAAC
>JBEBVF010000014.1:0-35465 GCA_040392885.1 Paracoccus sp. (in: a-proteobacteria)
GGTGAAGGCGCGTCGGGTGGGCTGACTTGTGGAAAAGCCGCGACCTGGCTCCGCCGCGAGTGACGCGAAAGCATGACCGGCACAACGGGTCCGCGCCGCATTAATTGAACGAGGGCAGCCCGCGGGCTGCCCTTGTCGGATGAACCCTCAGCGCACCACCAGCACCGGCACCGGGCTGTGGGCCAGCACTTCGGCGGTCTGGCTGCCCAGCAGCAGCCGCCCCAGCCCGCGCCGTCCGTGCGAGGACATGCAGATCAGGCTGCATTCGCGGTCGCGGGCCGCGGTGACGATGGCCTCGGCGGGCTGCGCATTGGGCACATGCAGCATCTCGGCGGGGACACCGATCCTGTCGGCGGCCTCGCGGGCGGCGGTCAGGATGCCCTCGGCCAATTTCTGCTGGTTGCTCTCGAACTCGCCCTCCAGCTCGGCGGCGGTGATCCAGACCTCGCCGGCAGAGATGGCATAGGCCGGGAAACGCTCGGTCACGGTGATGACGGTCACCTTCGCGCCCAGGGCCTTGGCCAGCGTCAGCCCGTGGTCGAGGCCCTTGGTGCCCAGTTCGGAGCCGTCGGTCGAGATCAGGATATGGTGATACATGGTCGTTCCTTCCGTGGTGGCGGACGTGATCCGGGATACCTCCCTTGTGACACGCGCCGCGCGGCCCGGCGAGGAGATTTCGATCCCCTTCGGGGCGGAAAGCACCCTGCCGGGAGCGGGACTTGTGGTCGCCATGCGGCGACGGCGAGAAGCGCCCGCGGTCGGGGCGGGCGCCGGCCTCGCCTTGCCTGACCGCTACCGGTTGCGGCCAGAACCTCGATACTGCTCCACGGTGAGCGTGGAAGGCGGGAAGCATCCTGTCGGGAACCGGACGCGGACGAACAAACCGCAGCGCGGCGGGGGCGCTCGCGATCTGCCCGCGGTAGGGGTGTTTCACCTTGCCAGCGCGTTGCGTCCGAGGCACGGCCTTCTCCTAGCCTCGATGCTGTTCCAAGGTACGACAGGAGGTTGGAACCCTCGCACGAGGAGAAGGATCGCAGAGCGGCGGCGATAGCAGAGACCCGCCCGGGGCGCGATTCGGTGCTTGACCCCCTATCGGCTGCTGCCGGAATTGCGGCGCCTTTTCCAGTCTCCATACTGCCCCACAGGAGCGCAGGAGGCGGCCACGGTTGCATTGAGCGGCGGACGGCGACCCGGCCTCCGGCCTTGCCCTGCCGACCACCATCCGGCGGTCGCTCGCCCTCAATGCCGGTCCAGGGTTTCCGGGTCGCGCAGCAGTGGCCAGTAGTCCCACAGCCACAGCCCGAAGGCTGCCGCCCAGGCCAGCGCGGCCGCCAGGTGCAGCGGGCCGGGCGGCCAGGGGGCGAGGCCCATCTCGGGCAGGGCGCGCAGCAGCGTCGCCGCCGCGGCCAGCAGGAAGGCGGCGCGGGTCGGGCGGTGAAAGCCCAGCCCCCGTCCGCAATGCAGCCGCCCGGCAATGGCCAGCACCGCTAGCACCCCGAGGCCGAGCCCGCCCATCAGCGCCAGATGCAGCGGCGCCACCTCGCCCCAGGGCGCCCCCAGCCGCGCCGCGCCGAGCAGGATCAGCCCGGCGCCGGCATAGCCGCTGGCGCCCATCAGCACCAGGATCTCGGCCCGCCCCGCCTCGCGGCCGACGAAACCCTCGGCCATGCGGTCCATGAAGGCGGCCCCGGCGGCGATCCACAAGAAGCCCGAGGTGGCCGGCGACAGGCCGCAGACCTCGCCGGCCAGCGCCAGCGCCACCAGACCGGGGCCGAGATTGAGCCGCCCGGGATGCGGGCGGAAGGGCGAGGTGGTCTCGCCGGGGTCCAGCACCAGATTGGTCACCGGCACGGTGATGCGGGCCAGCGCCAGGCCGAGCAGGCCCAGAAACACCAGCCCGGCGATGCGCAGCCAGGCCGAGGCCAGCGCCGCGTCGCCCGTCCACATGCCCCATCGGGCCAGCGCGCCGGCCAGCCACAGCGCCATCAGCCAGCCGGTGAAGGCCAGCACCCGGCTGGTGTGCTGTTGCCAGGACACCCGCGCCAGCCACAGGATCAGCGCCGCCAGCCAGGCGAGATCGGCAAGGCCCGACAGCGGCAGCAGCGCCTTGAACCCCAGCAGCCCGGCCAGCCGGCCGATGCTCCACAGCGCCGCCAGCCCCCACAGCGCCCGCCCCCGCGGCCGCGGCGCATTGGTCCATTCCGGCGCCGCCGTGGTCATGAAGCCGATCAGCGCCGCCCCCCAGGCGCCGAACACCATCTCATGCGCATGCCAGAGGCCGGGCGGCAGCGCGCCCGCCAGCGGCAGGTCCAGGCCCCACAGCGCCACCCACAGGAACGGCCACAGCGCCGCATGCAGCGCCGCCAGCGGAAAGAAGATGCGGAATCCCTCGTCCGACAGCACCCGATGCAGCGGCGGCGCGGTCGCGGTCACGGGCGGGCCCTCTCGTCGATGTCGTGGATATGCGCGAACAGCGGGTCGGTGTGCAGGAAGTCCTGGCGCAGGGCAAAGCCCGCCGCCTCGCTGCGGCTGCCGGGCAGGCCGGGCAGGTTGCGCGCGCCGGCGATGCCGCGGCCGTCATGGGCGAGGACGAGGATGCGGTGGCTGATGCGGATGGCCTCCATCAGGTCATGGGTGATGAACAGCGCCCCGAACCGGCCTTCGCCGGCGGCGGCGATCACCAGGTCCTGCATCCGCCGCTTCAGCGCCACGTCGAGCGCGGTGAACGGCTCGTCGAAATAGACGAAATCCGGCTCGTTCACCAGGGCGCGGGCGATGGCGGTGCGCTGGCGCATGCCGCCCGACAGCTCGACCGGGAATTTCGCCAGATCCTCGGGCAGCAGGCCGGCGCGGATGGCAGCGGCCTCGATCCGGGCCGGGCGTTCGCGGCGCGGTGTGCCGGCCAGCCGCAGCGGAAAGCCGATATTGGCGCCGACGGTGGCCCATTGCATCAGCCGCGGCTCCTGGAACGCCATCGCATGGCGGCGATAGGCGCGCCGGACGCGGCCCTCCTTCTGCTCGATCAGCCCGGCGGCGATATGGGCGATGGTGGACTTGCCCGAGCCGGAGGGGCCGACCAGCGACACCACCTCGCCCGGCCCCACGTCGAGGTCGATCCCGTCCAGCACCGTGCGCCCGAAGAACGCATGGCCGACGCCGCGCAGCGACAGCAGGCTCATCGCTTGACCCCCCAGGGGGCGGCGGCGTCGCGCCAGCGCTCCAGCTCGGCCTTGAAGGGGCGGATCAGCCCGTATTCCACGGTGATCAGCGCCACCACCGCCAGGCAGACCCAGGCCAGCGCCTCGGAGATGTCCAGCATGGCGCGGGCCCGGGCCAGCGCGCCGCCGATGCCGCCGGCATTGGCCAGCAGCTCGGCCATCACCGCCACCTTGAAGGCGGTGCCCAGCGCCAGCACCAGCGCCGGCAGCAGATGCGCGGCGATCTGATGGGCGGCGACATAGCTGAAGCGGCGCAGCGGCCCGGCGCCGAAGACCTGCGCCATGGCGTCGAGGCCGCGGTCGCGGGTCACCACCCCTTCGACGGCGCCGGCAAAGACCAGCGGCAGCGCCGAGATCAGGATGGTGGCGGCGACGGTGGTGCTGCCGGAGCCGAACCAGATCATCGCCAGCACGATCCAGGCGATCGGCGGCACGCCCAGCAGCACGGTCAGGATCGGCCGCGCCAGCCGCAGCACCGCCGGCGAATAGCCCGCCGCGATCCCCACCGCCCCGCCCAGCAGCGCGCAGGCGGCAAAACCCTGCAGCGCGCGGCCGCTGGTCAGCACCAGCAGGTCGCGGGCGGTGCCGTCGCCCAGCAGCCGCGCCGCCGCCGCCAGCGTGGCCAGCGGCGCCGGCAGGATGAAATCGCCATAGGCCTCGTGCCCGGCCTGCCAGGCGGCGGCCAGCAGGCACAGGCCCGCCAGCCCCGCCCAGCCCGACCACAGAAAGCGGCCCAGCCGCCCGAGGCGGTCCAGAACGGGGTAAAGCCGGCGGCCCTGCATCCTCGGTCCGGCTCAGCTCAGCGCATAGAACCCGTCATCGGGCAGCTTGCCGCCGATGATCGCCGGATCGGTGCCGGCCATCAGCGTCAGCATGGCCTCGATATCGGCGCGGATGCCGCCGGCGGGGCGGGCGACCAGCGCCGAATGCGGGATGGCGGCGGCGAGGACCGGGGCCGGCAGTTCCAGCGCCGCGGCGGCATTGGCGGCGGCGGCCTGCGGATCGGCCAGCACCGCCGCGGTCACCCGGGCCAGCGCCTCCTGCAAGGGGGCGATCAACTCGGCATGGGCCTCGGAAAAGCCCTTGGTCACCGCCAGCCCGGCCTGCGGGATCAGCGCCTCGCGCCCGGTCAGCCGCGCCCATTCCTGCTGCACGTCGATGGCGCGAGCAAAGGTCTTGCCGGCCTCGGCACCCTTGATGACGGCGACGGCGGCGGTCGGCTCGGTCAGCAGCGCCGCCTCGATGCGGCCCGACAGCAGCAACTGCGAGGATTCGGTCGGCGTGCCGGTGGCGACCACCTCGACCTTGTCGGCGAGGCCGTTCTTCTCCAGCAGGGCGCGCAGGATCAGGTCCGGGGTGTCGTTGACGAAATGCACCGCCACCCGCTTGCCGGCGAGGTCGGCGAGGCTGCCCAGCACCCCCTCCTGCGCCACGATCGAGATCAGCCCGTCGGTCATGGCATTGACCAGGCGCAGGCCCATGCCGCGATTGTAGAGGTTGGCGGCCGCCTGCACCGGCACGACGGAGAGGTCGATCTCGCCCGAGGTCAGCCCGGCCCGCAGCTCGTCGGGGTTGCGCCAGACGGTCAGAGTGACCTCCGGCGCCAGCTCGGCCAGCGCCCGGGTGGCGACGGCATGGGCCAGGGTGATGGTGGGCGAGGCCGGCGGCCCGTAGAGCGCCAGCCGGGCGGCGGGGGCGGCGCGCAGGATGGCGGGCGCGGCCAGGACGAGGCCGGCCGAGGCGGCCAGAACCGAACGGCGGGTAAGGATCAGACGGGACATGATGCCTCCTTCGGCGGATGGGGTGACGGAGGCTGGCACGATGGCTGGCTAGGGGCGGAGGGCGCGCGGCTGGGCGGCCCCCGATGCGGCGCCATGATAGGGCTGCGGCGGGCGAATGGAAAGTTTGCGCCGCGCGGCGGTCAATCTGCCGCAGGGCCGCCCGCGAGGGGTGTTCAGGCAGGCCGCAGGGCGCCGATCGTGGTGGTGGCCCATGCGGGGCGACGCGATGCCGCAGCAGCGAAGCTCTTGCGTGGTTGCGGCAACGGGCGCAGCGGCGAAGGCGTGGGGTCTGCGCCACGATGCTGGAGAGTGACGGCAGCACGTCCCGGCTTTTGTCGCCTGCGTGGTCCCGGTAATGGACGCGCCGCCGGTTGTGTTGGCCTGCCCTTGTCGGGGGGTGCCGCGATGCCGGAGGGCAGTGAGGGCGGCGCTTTCGGCGCTTGTGTGACGCCGGCATCCGGGTGGCTGCCACACGGGCGCGATGCGGGCAGCGGTGGCCCTCGCCGGGGGCTCGGGCCTTGCGCGGGGTTTTCCGGTGGAGGGGCGGGATCGGCGGGCTTCGGGGGCATGACCCGGCTGGGGGCGAGGTGGTTCGCTCCCTGCCTCCGGGCGCAACTGCGCGGCGGTCTGGTTCCTGCTTTGCCGGCCTCGCCCGGCGCCGGCGCGGCTTTCGGGGCAAGGCGGATCGCCTTCGCCCGGGCTCAGCGCCGCGGTGCGCCGCGCTGTGCCAGCCGCGGGCGTCGCCGCAGGCCGGGCAGCGACAGCGCCAGCAGGGTCAGCCCCAGCGGCAGCGAGAACAGGAAGCCGATATGGCCGTAGCCCAGCGCCCCGGTCAGCCCGCCCAGCACGAAGGCCACCACCAGCGCCACCAGGATGCCCAGCTTGGCGCGGTCGAAGGCCACCGGGGTGCCGGGATTGAAATGGCGGAAGGTGGCGCGGCCCAGTTCGATTCCGATATCGGTGACGATGCCGGTGCAATGGGTGGTGCGGATGCGCGCGCCGGAGATCTTGGTGATGGTGGCGTTCTGCATGCCCATGATGAAGCACAGGCAGCACAGCGCGAACAGCCGCCCGGCCTCGCCGGTGAACCAGCCGCCGCTGGCGAAGCACAGCAGGAAGCCGCCCTGCAGGGCGATGGGCAGGGCGTATTGGCGCTGGGTGGTGCGGGCGCGGGCCCAGTTGATCAGGACGGTGCTGAAGGCGGCGCCGGTGACAAAGGCGCCGATGGCCAGCGCCGCGATCATCGACAGCCACAGGTTGCCCAGCACCAGATTGTCGGCCAGCTGCGACAGATAGCCGGTCATGTGCGAGGTATATTGCCCCAGCGCGAAAAAGCCGCCGGCATTCGCAGCCCCGGCAACCGCGGCGAGGATGACCGCCAGCACCGCATCGCTGCCGTTCGAGCGGTGATGCCCGACCAGCAGCGGCGCCGAGGCCAGGAGGCGGGGGATCTGTCTGTGCCGGGCCAAATGTCTGCACCTCGCATGGGCCGCCGGAGGGCGGGATCATGCGGCCATGAATGCCGCATGGGCGCCTGCGGGGCAATCCGGGGCGTCGCCGCAGGGAGAGCGCCGGCCGGGCGCGGCACCGGCGGGCCGGCAGGGTCCGGGGCTTGTCCTTGCCTTTCGGGCAGAGGTTGCGGTTGCCCCCCGCGGACCCGGAGCCGTCGCAGGTGTGGCCGCCGGCTTCGTGCGGGGCTGCCGCCCCGGTTCTCGTTGGTCCGGCAGCGCAGGCCGTCGCCCCGCGGACTGCCGCCGGATGAGGCTGGCGCGATGCTGGCGAGAATGGGTTGATCGCGACCGGCCTGCATGGGACGGGCAGGCTGCCCCGCCCGCTGGCCCGGTGCGACTAGCCCTCCAGCTCCTGTCCCACCACTCCGGCCGTTATCAGGTCGAGATGCGAGGCGCCGGCGTTCTTGAACAGGCTGACATCCTCCGGCCCCGGCAGCGGGCAGTCGCCCTGGCACAGGTGGTAGAGGTCGCCGAGGATGTCGCTGCAGGCGATCACGCCGCGGGCCAGCGGCCCGGTGAACTCGCCGGATTTCTCCAGCGCCGAGGGGTCGTCCACATAGATGCGGGCGCGGCGCAGCAGCGCGTCGTCGCCCTCGCGCATCTGCGGCGTGAACGAGCCGATCAGCCCGACATGGGTGCCGGGGCGCAGCCGGGCGCCCTGGACGATGGGGACCTCGGCCATAGTTGCGGCGATGATGATGTCGGCCTCGGCCTGGGCGGCGCCGGCATCGGTGCAGGCCGCGGCCGGCAGGCCCTGCGCCCGGCAGGCGGCGGCCAGCGCCTCGGCCTTGGCCGGCGTCCGGTTCCAGATGCGGATGTCGTCGATCCCGGGGCGCACATGGCGGACCGCGGCGATCACATGCGGCGCCAGCGCGCCGGCGCCCAGCATCAGCAGACGCCGCGCCCCGGGCCGCGACAGCAGGCGCACGCCCAGCGCGGTATCGGCCGCGGTCTTGCGAAAGATCAGCGCCTCGCCGTCCAGCAGCATCCGCGGCTTTCCGCTGGCCGGGTCGAAGACCACATAGACCGAGCCCACCGTGCTCAGCCCCCGCGCCGGATTGCCGGGAAACGAGGTCACCAGCTTGACCCCCAGCGCGTTTCCGTCGTCCCAGGCCGGCGCCAGGATCAGCACGTCGGGCTGGCGGTCCGCGCGCTCCTGCATCAGGCGCAGATGCCCGGTCAGGATGCGCGGGCGGCGATGCGCCGCCTCCAGCGCCTCGATCAGCCGGTCCCAGGGCGCGCGGCGATGCACCGCCGCGGCATCGAGGAACGGAATCGCCCTCACGCCGCGGCCCGGCCGGCGCGGGCGATGGCGGGGTCGAAATTCTCGACGATGAAGGCGCGATAGGCGGCGACCTCGGCCATGATGCGGGCCTCGTCCCAGCCGAGGATGTCGGCCACGGCGCGGGCGACGGCCTCGGCATGGGGCAGGCCCATATCCGCCTGCCAGCCCATGTTCACCCGCCGGAACATCAGGTCGAGCAGGCATTGCACATGCTCGCGCTCGGCCGCGGCGCGCAGCGAGGCGACCGGCACCCCGCCGATGGCCGGCCCGTCATCCGCCGGCAGCAGCCTGGCCCCGGGATCGAGCCGGCCGGGCCGGCCGCTCGGCGTGGCGCGGGCCGCGATCCAGGCCGCGACCGAGCGGCCGGCATGGCGATGCACCATGATCGGCACGCCGGTGACGGCGATGGCATTCTCCAGCCCTTCCTTGGCGAGGTCGTGGATGGTGAACACCCGCAGCACGTTGGCCGAGGCGTTCGAGGTGCGCGGCCGCACCCCGGCCCAGGAATAGATCACGTCGTCGCGGGTCAGCCGGAAGCTGGGAAAGACCCGGTTGGCCTCGGCCAGCACGAAGTCGATCTCCTCGGGCAGGACGCGCACATCCTCGGGGGCGCCCTCGAACACGCTGTGGGTCGGGCCGAAGAAGTGATAATCCCCCCAGGGCATCAGGTAGAAGGGCTGGCCGGTGGTGGTGATCGTCTCCATGCCTTGGCCGCGGCAGGCATCGGGCAGCTTGACCACCAGGTTGATGCCCTTCTCGCCGATGACGTGGCGGGGATGCTTGCCCGGCCCCTGCCGGAGCAGCCGGTCCACCCAGGCCCCGGCGGTGTTGACCAGAAAGCGCGCCCGAACCTCGACCCGGCGGTCATCGGCACCGGCCGGGGCCGGGCGGCCGGGCAGGGGGCCGTCCTCCAGCGTCAGGCACCAGCTGTCGCCCTCGCGGCGGAAACCGGTGACGCGGGTATAGTTGGCGACCGTGGCCCCCAGCCGCTCGGCATCCATCACCGCATCCATGCAGATGCGCTCGGCCCAGTCATACTGGTATTCGCGGAAGCGGGCGACGCCGACCAGTTCGGCCGGGTCCATGAGCGAGACCAGCCCGGCGCGGGCCGCGTTCGGCATCGGGTCGTGGCGATAGGCCAGCGGCACCCGGCGCGAGCCGAACAGGCTCAGCGCGCGATAGCCCAGCGCCACCTTCCAGCGCGGATATTCGCTGCGCCGCTTGACCGGGAACACGAATTCAAAAGGTTTGACCCGTTCGGGCGCGGTGGTGGCCAGTTCGGTGCGGCAGCGCATCGCCTGCCGGGCGGTCTTGACCCGGCGCATCATGTCGCGCGGATTGAAGATCGCCCGCCACAGCGGATAGTTGGGCGAGAAATAGGACAGCCCGCAATAGAGCAGCCGGCTGGAGCGGCTGGAGGTGCCGCTGGCAAAGTCGCCCTGCTCGACCAGCAGGGTGCGAAAGCCCTTGGCGGCCAGGTTCTGCGCCGCCGAGGCGCCGGCGGCGCCGGCGCCGATCACCACCACGTCGAAATCGCGTCCGTCGAGGGATGCCAACCGATCCGTCGTCATTGTGCAGCTACCTCCTGCTGGTTCAGGGCCGAAACAAGCATGTTCCGCTGGGTCGTGGCGTCCTCCAGCCAGCCGGGGCGCAGTTGCGGCACCGAGGCGACCAGAAGGCGCGTATAGGGATGGGCGGGGGCGCCGAGGATGTGGGCGGTGGCGCCGGTCTCGACCTGGCGCCCGTCGCGCAGCACCGCCACGCGGTCGGCCAGCGAGGCGACCGTGGCCAGGTCGTGGCTGATGAACAGCACCGAGATGCCGAGGCGCTGGCGCAGGTCGCGGATCAGGTCGATGATACCCTCGGCGACGATGGTGTCCAGCGCCGAGGTGATCTCGTCGCAGATCAGCAGCGTGGGTTCCGCCGCCAGTGCCCGCGCCAGGTTCAGGCGCTGCTTTTCGCCCCCCGAAAGCTGCATCGGTGTGCGGTCCAGATATTCGGGCGGCAGATGCACCAGCCGCAGCAGCTCGACCATGCGGGCGCCGGCCTCCCGGCCCTGGGTGCCGCCATAGAAGCGCAGCGTGCGGCCGAGGATGCGCCGTGCCGACATGCGCGGATTCAGGGCGGTATCGGCGGACTGGTAGACCAGCTGGATGCGCCGGCGCTGTTCGGCGCTGCGCTGCCCGATGGCGGCGGGCAGCGGCTGGCCGGCGAAATGCAGCGCGCCGGAGGCCGCCGGCAGCAGCCCCGCCACCACCCGCGCGAAGGTCGACTTGCCCGAGCCGGATTCGCCGATCAGCGCCACGATCTCGCCGGGGTCGATGGCGAGCGAGATGTCGCTGAGCGTGGTGAGCAGCGGCCGGCCGTTGCTGACCGGCCCGTAGCCGGCCACGATTCCGGTGGCCGACAGCGCCGGCGGCGGCGCGCCGGGCGCCGGAGCCGGTTCCCCGCCGGCGGCGGTGCCGGATGCGGTGCCTTCCGAAAAGCCCTTGCAGGCGGCCAGCAATTCGCGGGTATAGGCCTCGCGCGGGGCGTTGAGGATCTGGTCGGTGGTGCCGCATTCCACCAGCCTCCCATGGCGCATGACCGCGATGCGGGTGGCCAGTTGCGCGACCACCGCCAGGTCGTGGCTGATGAACAGCGCCGCGGTATTCTTGGCCGCGATCGCGTGCTTGAGCTGGGCGATCACCTCCAGTTGCGTGGTCACGTCCAGCGCGCTGGTCGGCTCGTCGCAGATCAGCAGCAGCGGCTCCTCCTGCATGGCCATGGCGATCATGAAGCGTTGCAGCTGCCCGCCCGAGACCTGGTGCGGAAAGCGCCGGGACAGGCCGCGATCGGCGGGCAGGTTCAGCAGGGCAAAGGTGGCCTTGGCGCGCTGGCGGGCCTCGGCGCGGGTCTGGCTGCCATGCAGCAGCGCCGATTCGATCACCTGCCGTTGCAGCCGGTGGCGCGGGTTGAACGAGGCGGCGGCGCTCTGGGCGACATAGGCCACGCGCCGGCCGCGCAGGGCGTTCAGCTGCCGCTCGGGCGCGGTCAGCATGTCGGTGCCCTCCAACTCGACCGTGCCGCCGGCGGGGATCAGCCCCGGCCGCAGCCGGCCCAGCGCCGACAGCGCCAGCGTGGTCTTGCCCGAGCCGGAGGCGCCGATCACCGCCACCACTTCGCCGCGCGACACGTCGAGGCTGACATCGGAGACCACCGGCTTGCCCCGGGTGGTGGCGATGGACAGGTTGCGGATGCGCAGGATCGGGGTATCAGTCGCGGTCACCATTTCGTCCCCTGTTCCATGGCATCGACGAGAAGGTTGAGGCTGACCGCGACCAGCGCGATGGCCAGCGCCGGGGCGATGGCGGCCAGCGGGTTGGTGGACAGGCCGGCGATGTTCTCATGCGCCATGCCGCCCCAGTCGGCCATCGGCGGCTGCACCCCGAGACCGACAAAGCTGAGGCTGGCCATGAACAGGATGGCAAAGCTGGTGCGGATGGCGAAATCCGCCGCCAGCGGCCGCAGCACATGCGGCAGCATCTCGCCAAAGATGATCCAGCGGGTGGGCTCGCCGCGCGAGCGGGCGATCTCGATGAAATCCAGCCGGGTGACATCGTTGCCCAGCGCGCGGGCGATGCGGAACACCGCCGCGCCATAGACCACCGCCGCCATAATCACGATCACCGGGATCGACGGGCCCAAAGCCGCCAGCACCACCAGACCGACGATGATCTTGGGCAGCGACAGCACCAGATCGACCAGCCGCGACAGCACCATGTCCAGCAGCCCGCCCCGCGCCGCCGCCAGCAGCCCCAGGCTGCCGCCCAGCAGATGCGACAGCAGCGTGGCGGTGAAGGCCATGCCCAGCGTGATGCGGGCGCCGTCGATCAGCCGCGACAGCACGTCCCGCCCCAGATAGTCCGAGCCCAGCCACAGCCCCGGCCCCGGCGGCGCGAAGGCCTCGTCGGTGACGAAATCGGTGGGGTCATAGGGGGTCCAGACCAGCGACAGCAGCGCGACCAGCACCATCAGCGTCAGGCAGGCGACCGCGAACAGGAACCCGATCTCCATGCGGTGCGCGGATGCGGCGCGGGGCGGCCTTGGTTTCATCGTCTCGGTGGATGCCATGGGGATACTCTTGCGGGTGGGGGCCGGTCAGCGCCGGACGCCGGCGCCGGCGCGCGGGTCGGCGATATGGGCGATCACGTCGGCCAGCAGGATCAGCAGCACATAGCTGGCGCAGAAGATCAGCGCGCAGGCCTGGATCACCGGGAAATCGCGCGACTGCACCGCGTCGATCATCAGCCGGGCGATGCCGGGATAGCTGAACACGGTCTCGACCACGACGATGCCCGAGACCAGATAGGCCACGTTCAGCGCGATGATGTTGACGATGGGGCCGATGGCGTTGGGGACCGCGTGCAGGGTCACCACCCGCCAGGTCGGCACGCCCTTCAGCAGGGCCATCTCGATATAGGGATAGGACAGGATGTTGACCAAGGTGGCCCGGGTCATCCGCGCGATCTGCGCCGTCACCACCAGCACCAGCACGCCGACCGGCATCACCAGCGCCTTGATATTGGCCGCGAGGCTGGCGCCGGGGCTGAGATAGGAGACCGAGGGCAGCAGCTCGAACTGCAGCGACAGCAGCAGCACCGCCAGCGCGCCGACGAGGAATTCGGGCGTGGCGCTGAGCGTCAGCACCAGCACCGACAGCACCCGGTCCAGCCGCCGGCCCTGGAACACCGCCATCACGATGCCCAGCGTCACCGCCAGCGGAATCGCGATCACCGTGGTGGCGCCGGCGAGGATGGCGGTGTTGCGCACCCGCTCGGCCAGCATGGTGGTCACCGGCTGCCGGCTGGTGATCGAGATCCCCCAGTCGCCATGCATCACCACCCCGCCCAGCCAGTCCAGATAGCGCAGCATCGCCGGCTGATCGAGGCCTAGCTCGCGCCGCAGCGCCGCGACGTTCTCGGGCGAGGCGAAGGGGCCCAGCGCCACCTGCGCCACGTCGCCCGGCAGCAGTTCGGTGCCGACGAAGACCAGCAGCGACACCACCAGCAGCAGCACCAGCAGGGCCAGGATCCGTCGCAGAATGAAGGTGGTGAGCGTCATCGGCTGACTTCCCGTTTCGTGACGGGCCGCCCCGGAGCTTTCGGGGCGGCCCGCGAGGTTACGCGTCGATCCAGATCTTGTCGGCGAAGTTGAACCCGCCGAGATTGCCGATGTAGAGCGGCGTTATCCCCTTGATCTTGTTCGACACCCCGTCGACATAGCTGAGGAAGGCGGGGATGATGATCGCGCCGGAATTGTGGATGATGCCCTGGATCTCGGCGAATTGCTGCTTGCGCAGGTCGAGGTCCAGCGTGGCGCGGGATTCGTCCATCAGCTGCTCCAGCCGGTCGTTCTCGTAATGCGAGAAGTTCCAGTTCGCGCCCTTGCGGAAGGCCAGGTCCAGCAGCATGTTCAGCGTCGGCCGCGGGTGGAAGTTGGCCATCGCATAGGGCTTCTGCCCGGTCACCGCCGTCCAGTAGCTTTCCGCCGGCTCGCGGCGCAGCGACAGGTTCATGCCGATGCGCTGCGCCTCGCGTTGCAGCATCTGGCCCAGCTCGACCGAATAGAGCGCGGCGTCGCTGACCGACAGCTCGAACGGCGTGTTGCCGATGCCGGACTTGTCGAGGTGGAACTTGGCCTTTTCCGGGTCGAAGGCGCGCTGCGGCAGGCTGGCATCGAACAGCGGACTGTCGGGGCCGACGATATGGTCGTTGGCGACCCGGCCATAGCCGCGGATCACCGTGCTCAGATAGCGCTCGCGGTCGATCAGATGCGCCATGGCGAGGGTCAGGTCGACATTCTGCGACGGCTGCCGGTCCATCATCGCCTGGATGCAGGTATAGCGGGTCGAGGGGGTGACGAAGACCCCGGCCACGTCCGAGGCCTCGACCTCCTGGATGGCATTGCCGCGCAGCTCGAGGCACAGGTCGACCTCGCCGGTCATCAGCGCATTGGCGCGGGCGGCATGGTCGGGGATGGGGAACATCTCCAGCCGGTCGATATAGGGCTGCCCCTCCTTCCAGTAGTTCGGATTGCGGTCGAGGATGGTGCGCAGGCCGGGCTGGAACTCGGTTACCGTGAAGGCGCCGGTGCCGATCGGGTTGGTGAAGTCGCTGGTGCCGTCCTTGACCAGCGCGAACTGGAACAGGCCGACCAGCACCGGCAGGTCGGCATCGGGGGCCACCAACTCGATGACGAAGCCGTCCTCGCCATCCGGCGTCACCGACTTGATGTTGCCGGCCAGCTGCTTGGCGGTCGAGGACACGTTGTCGTCCTTGTGGCGCATGATCGAGAAGGCGATGTCCTGCGCCGTCAGCGGGCTGCCGTCGCTGAAGGTGATGCCGGGGCGGAACTTGAAGTGCCAGATGGTGCCGGTGGAGTCGGGCTCCCATTCGGTCGCCACCTCCGGCACGGCCTGGCCCGACTGGTCCAGCGTGGTCAGATAGCTGTAGACCGCGGTGCCGCGGATATAGTCGTTGCCCTTGTCGTAACGGGCGGAGTCGAAGCTCTCGCTCGTCGTCTGCTGGACAAGCGCCAGCCGCACATGGCCGCCGCGCTTGGGCGTCGCCTCCTGGGCGAAGGCGCGGTCCATCGGCAGCAGCGCCGCCATCCCCGCGCCGAGCAGCCCGGCATTGAATCCGCGCCGCGACAGCGGCGCAGCGGCGACAGTTCTTATCAGTCCCTTGGTTTTGCTGTCGAAAATCATGGCTAGATCCCTGTTGTCACATTTGTCCCGCAACCGCAGGCAAACCAGCGGGCCCATGGCCCCGGACCGTCGGTGTCGGAGTTTCGTGGTTCGTCGTGCAAGTTTCCGGGCAAAAATCGGAAGGCGAAAGGTCCATATTGGACGAAAGACATGCCCGTTCTGGACATCGCCATCATGTCCGAAACGGGAAGATATTATGTCCAAAATGAGGCTATCGGATTGCCGGGGGCAGGCAGAACAATCGCCTATCACCCGCGCTTCGCCCCCACGCTCCGCCAAACCGAGAGGCCCGCCGATGTCCGCCCCCAGCCCCGCGCCGACCGCCAGCCAGACCAGGGACCCGCTGCTGCAGCCGCTGAAGGTCCGGCACCTGACACTGAAGAATCGCATCTTCAGCACCAGCCATGCCATCCGTTTCGGCCGCGACGGGCTGCCGCAGGAACGCTATCAGCTTTATCACGAGGAAAAGGCCAAGGGCGGCATCGCGCTGACGATGTTCGGCGGTTCCTCGAACGTCTCGCCCGATTCGGGGGCGATCTTCGGGGCGCTCAACCTCTATCACGACAATGCCATCCCGGTGCTGCGCCAGTTCGCCGACCGCATCCACCGCCACGACACCGCGCTGATGGTGCAGCTGACCCATCTGGGCGGACGCAGCCACTGGCGCACCGATGGCTGGCTGCCGACGGTGGCACCCTCGCGCTATCGCGAGCCGGCGCATCGGGGCTTTGCCAAGGAGATCGAGAAGCACGACATCGATCGCATCGTGAAGGAGTTCGGCGACACCGCCTGGCGCTGCCGCGAGGCCGGGCTGGATGGGGTCGAGCTGCATGTCCACCATCACCTCGTCGGCCAGTTCTGGTCGCCGCTGATGAACCACCGCACCGACGAATATGGCGGCTCGGTCGAGAATCGCGCCCGCTTCGGCCTGCGCGTGCTGGAGGAGATGCGCCGCCGGGTGGGCGACGATTTCCTCATCTCCATCCGCATGGCGGTGGGCGAGGGCGAGGACCCCGGCATGTCCGACGAGGACTATCTGGAGATGGGCCGCATCCACGAGCGCACCGGGCTTCTGGATTTCTTCAACCTCACCTATGGCCGCATCGACACCTCGCTGGGGCTGGCGCGCTACATGCCGGGCATGGCGCTGGGTCTGGCGCCGCAATTGCAGTTCGTCGCCGCCTTCCGCCACCATGTCGGCCTGCCGGTGTTCCACGCCGCGCGCATCAACGACCTCGCCACCGCCCGGCATGCGATCTCCGAGGGGCTGCTGGACATGGTAGGCATGACCCGCGCCCATATCGCCGACCCGCATATCGTCAGGAAGCTGGCGGCGGGGCGCGAGGACGACATCCGGCCCTGCGTCGGCGCTACCTATTGCTCGTGGTTCGGCAGTTGCATCCACAACCCCTCGATCGGCCGGGAAAAGACCCTGCCGCATGACATCGAGAAGGCGCCGCGCTCCCGGCGCGTCACCATCGTCGGCGCCGGCCCCGGCGGGCTGGAGGCCGCCCGCGTCTGCGCCGAGCGCGGCCATCAGGTCACCCTCCTCGAGGCCGCGCCCCGCGCCGGCGGCCAGATCCTGCTGGCCTCGCAGCTGCACAAGCGCCGCGACCTGATCGGCATCGTCGACTGGCGGCTGGCCGAGCTGGAGCGGCTGGGCGTGACCATCACCTACAACCACGTCGCCGATATCGAGAGCATCCTGGCCAGCCAGCCGGAGGTGGTGATCATCGCCACCGGCGGCGTACCCGACCAGATGGAATCGGAGCTGCCGGGCGCCGAACTGGCCGAGACGCTGTGGGAGGTGATCGGCACCCCGGGCGAACTGCATGGCGACGTGCTGTTCTTTGACGTGACCGGCAACGCCACCGGCGTCAACGGCGCCACCACCATGGCCGAGCGCGGCGCCCATGTGACCAGCGTCACCCCGGATTCCATGCCCGGCATGGAAACCTCCGGCACCGAGCGTCCGCTGATGATGCGCGGCTTCTACAAGGCCGGGGTGGCGCATATCCCCGATTCGCGCGTCGTCGGCATCGCCCGGCGCGACAACCGGCTGGTGGCCACGCTGGAGAACGTGTTCTCCAACATCCGCAGCGAGCACGAGGCCGACCGCATCGTGATCGAGAACGGCACCATTCCCATGGACGAGATCTATCACGACCTGACCGCGGGCTCGGACAACAAGGGCGCCTTCGACCTGGATGCGATGGCCGACAACCGGCCGGTCATCGCCCCGGAAAGCCGCAGCTATCAGCTGTTCCGCATCGGCGATGCGGTGTCGTCGCGCGACATCCACGCCGCCATCCTGGAGGCGGCCCGCATCGGCCGCGCCATCTGAGCGAGGCTGCCATGAAGATCGTCAAGGCCCGCATTCACCTCATCGACAGCGGCGGCATCCGCCCGGTGATCCTGGAACTGGAGGCCGAGGACGGCACGCTCGGCCTCGGCGAGGCGGCGGTCGCCTATGGCGCCGGCTCGACCGCGGCAGCGGGAATGGTCAAGGACATCGTCGCGCGTTACCTGACCGGCGGGGTCAGCGCCTTCCGGGCCGAGGCCATCTGGCACGAATTCTATGACCACAGCTTCTGGGCCAAGGGCGGCGGCCCGGTGGTCATGGCCGGGATCAGCGCGGTGGAACAGGCGATGTTCGACCTGCGCGCCCGGGCGCTGGGCGTGCCGGCCTACGAGCTGCTGGGCGGCAAGGTCAATGACAGCCTGCGCGCCTATTGCAACGGCTGGTATTTCGGCTGCACCGCCGATGCGCAACTGCCCGCGGCGGCCGAGGCGGCGGCACGCGACGGCTACAAGGCGCTGAAATTCTATCCTTTCGTGGAAATCCTGCCCGAGGGGCGTCTGCGCCATCCCTCGCGCCGCTCGACCTTCGATCAGGGCGTGGTGCGCCGCGCGGTGGACCGCATCGCCGAGATCCGCCGCGCCATCGGCCCGGAGGTCGAGATCATGCTGGACCTGTCGGCCGGGCTGACCCCCGACGACACCATCCGCTTCTGCCGCGAGGTCGAGGACCTGGGCATCACCTTCGTCGAGGAGCCGACGGTGCCCGGCGATACCGGGGCGCTGGCCATGGTGCGCGCCGCGATCGCGCAGCCGGTGGCGGTGGGCGAGCGGCTCTATTCCCGCTACGGTTTCCGCGACGTGCTGGAGGCGCGGGCCGCCGACATCGTGCAGCCCGACATCGGCAATACCGGCGGGCTGATGGAGGCCCGCCGCATCGCCGCCATGGCCGAGACCTACGGGCTGAAGGTGCAGCCGCATATCTGCGCCTCGGCCCTGTCGACGGCGGTGGGCATGCATTTCAGCGCCGCGATTCCGAATTTCTACTGGCAGGAGCATTTCCCCTACTGGGCGCGCATTCCCGGCCATGTCGACATCCTGGCCGACCCGGTCGAGGATACGGTGGCCGGTGGCGTCATCCCGGTGGGCGACCGCCCCGGCTTCGGCGTGTCGCTGCGCCATAACGTGGTCAGGGAATGGCTGTGGTCCGAGATCGACCTTTCGTGAACGCCGGCCGGCTTGCCCGCCGGCCCCGGCCGTGCCCAGCATGGGCACCGGGCTGAGGTCGCGCGCCATGAGGAAATTCGCCTTCCTGCTCTATCCGTCCTTCCAGTTGCTGGGCCTGGTCTCGGCGACCGAGGCGCTGCGCGTCGCCAATTCGATCTGCGAGACCCCGGCCTATGACTGGAAATTCGTCCATGACGGCAAGCCGCAGGTGGCCTCCAGCGCCGGCATGGTGATCCAGACCGCGGGCGACATCGCCGATCTGGACGATTTCGACGCGCTGATCATCACCGCCAGCTTTCGCCATGGCGACCATTCCGGCCCGCGCACCGACGCGATCCTGCGCCGCTTCGCGCGGCTGGGCAAGGTGCTGGGCTCGTTCGAGAGCGGCATCTATCACCTCGCCAAGTCGGGGGTGATGGACGGCCACCGGGCGGCGGCGCATTTCCACAACCTGCCGCTGTTCCAGCAGCTGTTCCCGCGGGTCGAGTTCACCCGCCGCGCCTATACCTGCGAGGCGGGGCGGATGACCGCCGCCGGCGGCACCGCCTGCCTCGACCTGATGTTGCAGGTGATCGAGAACGACCTGGGGCCGGTGATGGCGGCGCGGGTCTCGGCGCTGATCTCGCATCCGATCCGCCGCCGGGACGAACTGTTCCAGGACGGGCTGCTGACCGCGCAGTCGCTGGGCCATCACCCGATCGTGCGCGCCGCCTGCCGGGTGATGGAGGACAGCATCGGCACCGACACCGCCGATGCCGGGCTGATCGCCGAGAAGGTGGGCATCTCGCGCCGGCATCTGGACCGGATGTTCATGGCGACCTTCAACTGCACCATGGCGAAATACTATCTGCAGATCCGGCTGGCGCGGGCGCGCAAGCTGATCAAGAGCACGCAGATGGAACTGGGCGAGATCAGCACGATCAGCGGCTTCGCCTCCTATTCGCATTTCCTCGGCCAGTATCGCCGGCAATACGGGGTGTCGCCCTCGCAGGACCGCAACCTGCCCAACCTGACCATCCAGAACACCACCCAGATCAGCCCGGCCAGCGACCTGCACCCCTATCAGGTCGGCCTAGACCGCACCCGCATGGTGTGAGGGGCGGGGGAGGCGGGGCCTGCAGGGAAGCCTGCGGACCTTCGGCCTCCCGAACGCTCAGGGATAGAATCCCGGATGATAGGCGACGCTGCCCACCGGCGGCGGGCCGGCCAGCACCAGCCGCAGGAAATAGTGCGGCGGCACCTCCGGCAGCCTGAGGCCGGGATCGGCGACGAAGCCGAAGCGGGTATAATAGCCCGGATCGCCCAGCAGCACGCAGCCCCCGGCCCCGCACTCGCGCAGCCACGCCAGCCCCTCGCGGATCAGCGCCGCACCGATGCCCCGCCCCTGCCGATCCGGCGCCACCGAGATCGGCCCCAGCCCGAACCAGCCGCGGTCGCGCCCGTCGATGCGCACCGGCGAGAAGGCGACATGGCCGATGATCCGCCCGGCCTCCACGGCGACCAGCGACAGGCTCAGTGCGCCTGCCGCGCGCAGGGCGGCGACGATCGCCGCCTCGGTCCCGGAGGCATGCGGCGCCCCGGCAAAGGCCGCCGTGGTCAGGGCGGCGATGGCGGGCGCGTCGGCGGCGGTCTCGGGGCGGATTTCCACGCATGTACCTCTCTGGCCGGTCCCGGCCTTTTGCCATATCGGCGGGTCTTGGTGAACCCGCCCGAATCTGCCAGACTGGCGACGACCGAAGAAGGAGACCCCCATGCGCACCCGTGCCGCCGTCGCGTTGCAAGCCGGAAAACCCCTGGAAATCATGGAGGTCGAGCTGGAAGCCCCCAAGGCGGGCGAGGTTCTGGTCGAGATCAGGGCCACCGGCCTGTGCCATACCGACGACTTCACCCTGTCGGGCGCCGACCCGGAGGGGCTGTTTCCCTCCATCCTCGGCCATGAGGGTGCCGGCGTGGTGCTGGAGGTCGGCGCCGGCGTCACCAGCGTCAAGCCGGGCGATCACGTCATTCCGCTCTATACCCCGGAATGCCGCGAATGCCCGTCCTGCCTGTCGCGCAAGACCAACCTGTGCACGGCGATCCGCGCCACCCAGGGCCAGGGGCTGATGCCGGACGGCACCACCCGCTTTCGCATGCTGGATGGCACCCCGATCTTTCACTACATGGGCTGCTCGACCTTCGCCAACCATACCGTGCTGCCGGAGATCGCGGTGGCCCGGATCGACCCGGCGGCGCCCTTCGACAAGGTGTGCTATGTCGGCTGCGGCGTGACCACCGGCGTCGGCGCGGTGCTGAACACCGCCAAGGTCGAGCAGGGCGCCAAATGCGCGGTCTTCGGCCTTGGCGGCATCGGGCTGAACGTGATCCAGGGCCTGCGGCTGGCCGGCGCCGACATGATCATCGGCGTCGACATCAACCCCGACCGCGAGGAATGGGGCCGCCGCTTCGGCATGACGCATTTCGTCAATCCCAACGATGTCGGCGATGTCGTCCAGCACCTGGTCAACATGACCAAGACCCCCTTCGACCAGATCGGCGGCTGCGACTACACCTTCGACTGCACCGGCAACGTCAAGGTGATGCGGCAGGCGCTGGAGGCCTGTCACCGCGGCTGGGGCGAATCCATCGTCATCGGCGTCGCCCCGGCGGGGGCCGAGATCCAGACCCGGCCGTTCCAGCTGGTGACAGGCCGGGTGTGGAAGGGCAGCGCCTTCGGCGGCGCCCGCGGCCGCACCGACGTGCCGCGGATCGTCGACTGGTACATGCAGGGCAAGATCGAGATCGACCCGATGATCACCCATATCCTGACGCTGGACCAGATCAACGAGGGCTTCGCCATGATGCACCGCGGCGAGTCGATCCGCTCGGTGGTGGTGTATTGATGCAGACCGTTTCCGAGAACCGCTGTTTCGGCGGCACCCAGGGGGTCTACCGCTTTGCCTCGCGGGCGACGGGGACCGAGATGACCTTCGGCCTCTACCTGCCGCCGGCGGCGGAGGAGGGGCCGGTGCCGGTGCTGTGGTATCTGTCGGGCCTGACCTGCACGCATGAGAACGCCATGACCAAGGCCGGCGCGCAGGCGGCGGCGGCCGAGGCCGGCATCGCCGTCGTCTTCCCCGATACCTCGCCGCGCGGCGAGGGGGTGGCCGACGATCCGGCCTATGATCTGGGGCAGGGCGCGGGCTTTTATGTCAACGCCACCCAGGCCCCCTGGGCGCCGCATTTCCGCATGTGGGACCATGTGGCCGAGGAACTGCCGTCGCTGGTCGAGGCGAATTTTCCCGTCGATCTGGACCGGCAGGGCATCACCGGCCATTCCATGGGCGGGCATGGGGCGCTGACCATGGCCATGGCGCTGAAGGGACGGTTCCGCTCGGTCTCGGCCTTCGCGCCGATCGCCAACCCGACCGCCTCGGACTGGGGCAGAAAGCAGTTTGCGGCCTATCTGGGCGGTGACGAGGCCGCTTGGCGGGCGCATGACGCCACCCTGCTGATGCAGGAGGCGGGTTTCGACGGCGAGGTGCTGGTCGATCAGGGCAGCGAGGACCAGTTCCTGGACCTGCTGATGCCCGAGGCGCTGGCCGCGGCGATGGCAAGGCGGCGGCAACCGGGCTGGCTGCGCATGCAGCCCGGCTACGACCACAGCTATTTCTTCGTCGCCAGCTTCATGGCCGATCATGTCTGGTGGCATGCCGAGCGGCTCTGAACCCGCGGCGGGCGCGGGCCCCGGCGCCGGGCCCGGTGCCGCGGGCGCCGAGGCGGTCACCGACCTGTTCATCATCGGCGGTGGCGTCAACGGCTGCGCCATCGCCCGCGACGCCGCCGGCCGCGGGCTGAGCGTGCGGCTGGCCGAGGCCGGCGATCTGGCGCAGGCCACCTCCTCGGCCACCACCAAGCTGATTCATGGCGGGCTGCGCTATCTGGAATATCTCGACCTGCGGCTGGTGCGCGAGGCGCTGGCCGAGCGCGAGGTGCTGCTGGCGATGATGCCGCATCTGGCCCGGCCGCTGCGCTTCGTCCTGCCCGTCGACCCCGCCGCCCGCTATGAGGACGGCACCCCGGTCGGGCGGGCGCTGGCCCGGCTGGCGCCCTGGCTGCGCGGGCGCAGGCCGGCGGCGCTGCTGCGGGCGGGGCTGTTCCTCTATGATCATGTCGGCGGCCGCCGCCGGCTGCCCGCCACGCAGCGGCTGGACCTGACGCATGCCCCCGAGGGGGCGGTGCTGCGCGCCGGCCTGCGGCTGGCCTATGAATACAGCGACGTGCAGGTGGACGATGCCCGGCTGGTGGTGGCGCTGGCCCGTGATGCGAGCGCCCGCGGCGCCCGGATCGAGACCCGCGCCCAGGTGGCCGAGGCCCGCGAGGTGGCCGGCCTGTGGCACATCACCCTGGGCGACGGCCGCAGCTTTTCCGCGCGGGCGCTGGTCAATGCCGCCGGCCCCTGGGCGGCGCATGTGATCCGGGCCATCGCCGGCCAGCCGGCGCGGGGCGGGGTGCGCATGGTGCGCGGCAGCCATCTGGTGACGCGCCGCCTCCATCCCCATGACAAGGCCTATCTTCTGCAGGGCAGCGACGGGCGCATCGTGTTCCTGACCCCGTTCGAGGGCGATTTCACCCTGATCGGCACCACCGATGTGGACCAGCAGGCCGACCCCGCCACCGCCGCCTGCTCGGAGGCCGAGCGCGACTATCTGCTGGCCTGCGCCAATCGCTGGCTGCGCACACCGATCACCGAGGCCGATGTGGTCTGGACCTTTTCCGGCGTGCGCGGGCTGTTCGACGACGGCGCCGGCAGCGCCAGCGCCGCCAGCCGCGACTATGTTCTGGAGATGGCGCCCTCCGGCGCGCCCTGCCTGTCGGTCTTCGGCGGCAAGCTGACCACGCATCGCCGGTTGGCGGAAAGCGTGCTGGCCCGGCTGCTGCCCGCCCTGGGCCGCGACGCCGCCCCCGACTGGACCGCGGGCGCGCCGCTGCCCGGCGGCGATTTCCCGGTGGACGGGCTGCCGGCGCTGATGCAGGCGGCGGCGGCGGATTTTCCGTGGCTGGACGCCGGCCAGGTCCGGCGCATGGCTCGCGCCTATGGCACCGAGCTGTGGGCGATGCTGGGTGGCGTCGCCGATCCCGGCGCGGATTTCGGCGCCGGCCTGCGCGAGGTGGAGCTGGACTGGATGGCACGGCGCGAATGGGCGCGCTCGGCCGAGGATGCGCTGTTCCGCCGCTCCAAGCTGGGCCTGCATCTGGACGCCGGCCAGCGTGCCGCTGTCGCCCGCTGGTTCGACCCCGACGCGCCAGCCATGCACTGAGCGCGCATCAGCCCTGCATGCCATGCCGGAGGGGCAAGGGTTGCGCCCCGCGCGGGGCACGTCTACCCAAGGCAGATGCTTTTTGCCGCCCGCCTCGCCCGGGCGCAGAACCGATACAGGCGATCCAATGACCGATATGACCAAGACCGCGCCCGATCCGGCGCCGGAAAAGACCGCGACCCTCGCCCCGGCGGCGGCGCGGCGGATGCCGCTGGCCGAGTTCATCGCGCTGATGGCGGCGATCTCGGCCGTCACCGCGCTGTCCATCGACGCCATGCTGCCGGCCTTTCCCAGCATGGCCGCCGACCTGGGCCTGGAGAACGAGAACCGCATCCAGCTGGTGCTGGCCGCCTTTGCCTGGGGCATGGGCGTGGGCACGGTGTTTTCCGGGCCGATCACCGACTGGCTGGGCCGCAAGCGCGCGATCACCTGGGGTTTCGGCCTCTATATCATCGCCTCGATCGGCTGCGCGCTGGCGCCGTCGCTGGAATGGCTGCTGGTCGGGCGCTTCGTCATGGGACTGGGCGCCTCGGCGCCGCGCATCGCCGGGGTGGCGCTGATCCGCGACCTCTATGCCGGGCGCGAGATGGCGCGCATCGTCAGCTTCGTGATGATGGTGTTCATGATCGTGCCCGCCATGGCGCCGATCATGGGCGAATGGATCATGTCGGTGGGCAGCTGGCGCGGCATCTTTCATGCCTATGTGCTGTTCGGCTTTGCCGCCATGGCCTGGCTGAACCTGCGCCAGCCCGAGACCCTGCCGCCCGAGCGGCGCCGGCCGCTGACCGCGCGCTCCATCGTCGGCGGTGTGCGCGAGGTGCTGTCCGAGCGCCAGATCGTCCTCTGCGCCATCGCCATGACGCTGGGCTTCGGGCAGATGTTCTCGATGCTGATGTCCTCCAAGCAGCTGTTCACCGAGACCTATGGCCAGGGCGACAATTTCACCAAATGGTTCGCGCTGATGGCGGTGCTGGGCGCCTGTGGCACCTTTGCCAATGCGCGGCTGGTGATGCGGGTGGGCATGCGGCGCATCGTCAACTGGACCTTCGGCCTGCAGGCCCTGTCCTCGGCGCTGCTGCTGGTGCTGGTCGAGGGCGGGCTGCTGCCCGGCTGGGCGCAGTTCCCGGTGTTCTTCGTCTGGGCCTCGGGCCTGATGGGCGTGGCGGGGCTGACCTTCGGCAACCTCAATGCCATCGCCATGCAGTACAAGGGCAATATCGCCGGCACCACCGCCTCGGTGATCTCGGCGATCTCGACCTTCTTCGGGGCGATCATAGCCGCCGCCGCCGGCCAGTCCTATGACGGCACCGTGGTGCCGCTGGCCGTGGCCTCGATGCTGTGCTCGGCGCTGGCGCTGGTCATCACCCGGCGGCTGGACTAGGGCGCCGCCGCCCCGCTGCCCGCCGCCTCAGCGCTCGGTCAGCTTCAGCTCGATCCGGCGGTTGCGGGCGCGGGCCTCGGGCGTGTCGGCGGGGTCGGCGGGGCGGTATTCGCCAAAGCCCGCCGCCACCAGCCGGTCGGGCGCAAAGCCCAGCTCGTCCACCATGTAGCGCACGACCGCCAGCGCCCGCGCCTGGCTGAGTTCCCAGTTGTCGCGATAGCGGCCGGTGCCCGACAGCGGCTGGTCGTCGGTATGGCCGTCGACGCGGATCACCCAGTCGATGCCCGGCGGGATCTGCCCGGCCACCTCGTCGAGCAGGGCGGTGACCGCCTCGACCTGTTCGCGCCCCTCCGGCGACAGCACCGCCTCGCCGGTGCCGAACAGCACCTCGGAGGAAAAGACAAAGCGGTCACCGACCACCTGCACCCCCTCGCGGTCGCTGAGGATCGCCGACAGCCGCCCGAAGAATTCCGAGCGGTAGCGGGCCAGGTCCTGCGCCTCGGCCTCGGCGCGGGCGCGGGCCTCGGCCTCGGCCTGCGCGCGGGCGTCCTCGGCCTCGGCGCGCGCCGCCTCGGCGGCCGCCCGGGCCGCCTCGGATTCCGCGCGCCCGGCCTCGGCACGGGCGCGTTCGGTCTCCAGCCGGGCGGCGCGCAGTAGCGCGGCATTGAGCTGCCCGCCCAGATCCTCGACCCGCAGTTCCGCCACCTCGGCGCGCTCGCCCGAGGCGTCCAGCACCGCCTGCACCTCGGTCAGCCGGTCGCGCAGTTCGCTCAGCTGCGCGTTCAGCGCCGCGACCTGACGCTGGCCCTCGGCGCCCAGCGCCTCCTGTTCCGACAGCTTGCGCTGGGCCAGCGACAGCAGCGCCGCCTGCCGTGCCGCCTCGTCGCGATGGGCCAGTTCGGCCGATTGCGCCGCCGCCTGCGCCTCGTCGCGGGCCGCCTCGGCCGCGGCCAGCAGGGTCAGCGTGTCCTCGGCCTGCTTGCGGGCCTCGGCCAGCGCCAGGTCGCGGGCCGAAAGGCCGGCATCGGCCTCGGCCAGCCGCTGGCGCAGGGCCTCGGCGGCGGCGGCATCGACCCGCCGCGCCGCCTCGGCGGCGCTGAGCTGTTCCGACAGCGCCGACCGCTCGGCCGCCAGCCGCTCGCCGGCCGCCGTCGCGGAATCAAGGTCACGGGCGAGGGTGGCGGCCTCGGTCTGCGCGGCCTGCAATTGCCGGCCCAGATCGGTGCGGTCGGCCTCGGCGGCCTCCAGTTTCCGGCCCAGCGCGCTGCGGTCGGCCTGCACGGCCTCCAGTTGCTGGCCGAGGGCGGCGCGGCCGGCCTCGCTCGTCTCCAGGCGGGCGGCGAGGTCCTGCGCCTCGGTCCGGGCGGCGGTGATGGCGGCGGTGCTGTCGGCATTGCGGCGGCGCAGGTCGGCGATCAGCGCCTCCAGCGCCTCGCGGCGGGCGGCGGCGAGGCGCGCCTCCTCCAGCCCGGCGTCGATCTCCTCGCGCTGGCTGGCGATCTGGCGGGCCGCGGCTGCGGCGGCCGCCGCCTGCGCGGCGACGCGCGCCTCGGCGGCGCGGGCCTCGGCGGCGCGGGCGGCGGATTCGTCGGCCAGTTGCCGGCGCAGCCCGCGGCCCTCCTCGCGGGCCAGGCCCAGCGCCCGGCCCAGCTGCGCCACCTGCGCGCCCATCTCGTCAAGGCGGGCATCCTGGCTGGTGATGCGGTCGCGCATGACCGATTGCACGACGACGAAGATCGTCAGCACGAACATCACGATCATCAGCAGCCCGGCCATGGCATCGACGAAACCCGGCCAGATGATGGCCGAGAACCTGCCCTGACCGCCGCGCCGGATGCTCGCCATGCTCAGAAATCCCCGGTCTGCTCAAGGGCATGCGCATGTCCGCCCAGCCGGCGCACGGCGCGGGTCAGGGCGGCGAGGTCGGCGCGCAGCTCGGCCTGCATGGTCAGCCGCGCCTCGGCATTGGCCTCGGCCAGCCGCGCCAGTTGCTGGTCGAGCGAGCGCAGCCGCGCCCGCATCTCGTCGAGCGCGGTGGCGGCCTCGGCGCTGGCGGCGGCGCGGTCCTCGGCCGAGATCTCGGCCAGCGCGATCAGCCGCTCCTGCCCGTCGGAGAGCCGCAGCGCCAGCGTCTGGAGCGCGTCGGAAGGCGGGCGCGCGGCCAGAGTCACCAGCCGCTCCTGCGCCTCGGCGATGCGGGCGGCAAGGTTGCGGAATTCCTCGCCGGGGCCCTGTTCGGCCAGGGCGACCAGCCGCTCCTGCCCGGCGGCGAGGTCGCGGCGCGCGGTCTGCCCGGCCGCGGCCTCGGCCTCGGCCAGCGCCACCAGCCGCTCCTGTCCCGCCAGCAGCCGGGTGGCGAGGTTGTGCAGCGCCACGCCGGCGCGTGCGGTGTCTGTGGACAGGCGCTGCTGGCCCTCGGCCAGCGCCTGCAACGCCTCGGTATCGGCGCCGCCGGTCTCGCCCAGCCGCTCGGTCAGCGCCTCGGTGGCGGCGATCAGCCGGGCCTGGCCCTCGGCGATGGCCTGCAGGGCCGGGTCGCGCGGAGGCGCCTCGGCCAGCGCGACCAGCCGCTGCTGGCCCTCGGCCAGCCGGGCGGTGCCGCTGGCCTCGATGGCCGCGACCAGCCGTTCCAGCAGCTCGCCCTGGCCGGCGCTGGCGCTGCGGGCGTCGCGCGCCATGGTCTCGACGGTGCGGGCCATCAGCAGCGCGCGCTCGTCGGCGGCCTGCTGGTCCAGCTCGGCCAGCTGGTCGCGCTCGGCATAGAACTGCGTCAGCGCGTCCAGTTGCGCGGCCATGCGGTCGGTGAAGGCCGACAGCGAGGCATCGCCCGACCCGCTCCCGGCCGGCGCCAGGCTGGTGAACGAGGTCATCCACTCCTCGAGCTCGCGGTAGAAGCGGTTCTGGCCATGGGTGACGAACAGTTCCAGCAGCCCCACCACCAGCGAGCCGGCAAGCCCGAGCAGCGAGGAGGAGAACGCCGTCGCCATGCCGCCGAGCTGGCCCTCGATGCCGGTCATCAGCTTGTCGAACACCTCCATCGCCGATTCGTCGGGCTTGGGCGCCAGGCTGCGGATGGTGTCGACCACCGCCGGCACCGTAGTGGCAAGCCCGTAGAACGTGCCAAGAAGTCCAAGGAAGATCAGCAGGTTGGCGAGATAGCGGGTGATGTCCCGCGCCTCCTCGATGCGGGCGGCGACCGATTCCTGCATGCCCCGCGCCGCGGCGTCCGAGATCACGCCCCCCGCCGGCCGGCTGCCCAGCAGCGCCGCCAGCGGTGCCAGCAGCAGGGGTGCGTCGTCGTCGGTGGCGCCGTCCTCGGCATTGCGGTGGCGGGCGGCGAAACGCTCGATCCAGCTGACCGAGCGGATGAGCTGGCCGACCTGCCAGAAGCAGGTCAGCACGCCCAGCACGAAGACCAGGCCGATGGCGCCGTTCAGGAACGGGCTGGTCTCGAACACGTCGCGGATGCGGTGAAAGGCCAGGGCGCCGCCGGTGCCGACCAGGCCCAGCACCACCAGCATCATCACCACCTGCCGCACCGGCTGGCTGAAGCGCGGACGCTCGGCCGGCAGTTCGACGGCGCGGGGCGGGGCGGCGATCAGCCGGCGGGCCGCGGCGCGCCGCGCGGCCCGGGCCTCGGCCTCGGCGCGGATCTCGGGGTCGGTCGGGGCCGGGTCGTCCGGGGGAAGATCGCTGGACAAGATGGGCCTTTCCGCTGGCCAGGGGGTTGGCGCAGCATAGGCGCGGGCAAGGGGCCTTGCCAAGCGCGGCTTGCGGGGCAGGCGGGCGGCGGCGCAGCAGACCGGCGAGGGGAGAGCGGCTTGCGCGCGTGAGGGGAGGCCGGCCCGGGGGTGAAACAGTCCGATGGCCTGATCGCCGCTTGTGCGCGCGGGCCGGCGGGTGCCGGCATCATACGAGTCCAGCAGCTTTGTCTGTGAAGGCCGTCATGGGGTGGCAGAGAGGTATTGCTGCTGTTGGCGCTACGCTGCCGAGGGATGCGGAACGGGTCAGGTGGCTGGTAGCCGGCGGATGCTGGCCTCGTCCAGATCCAGCAGCTTTGCCTGCGGAGGCCGTCACGGAGTGGCGGGACGATATTGCCGCGGTGGGCGCTACGCTGCCGGGGGGTGCGGAACGGGTCAGGGTGGCTGGTAGCCGGCGGGTGCCGGCCTCGTCCAGATCCGGCAGCTTTGCCTGCGGGAGGCCGTCACGGAGTGACGGGACGATATTGCCGCGGCGGGCGCTACGCTGCCCGGGGGGTGCCGAACAGGAGCAGGGTAGCCGGCCGGTGCCGGCCTCGTCCAGATCAAGCAGCTTCGCCTCTGGAAGGCCGTCACGGAGCGGCAGGGCGGAATCGCTGCTGCGGGCACTGCGCTGCCGGGAGCGGCATCGCAGGGGCGGGACGGTGTGACCGCGGGCGCGGCTTGCCCGGTGCGGGTGTTTGGGGCTATGTCCGGCGCGATCCCGCCCCAGCCCGAAGGCCGCCACCATGCAACAGACCCGCCCGATCCTGATCGCCCCCTCGATCCTGGCCGCCGATTTCGCCGATTTCGGCGCCGAATGCCGCGCGGTCGAGGCGCAGGGCGCCGACTGGGTGCATGTCGACGTGATGGACGGGCATTTCGTCCCGAACATCACCTTCGGCCCGGCGATGTGTGCCGCCATCCGCCCGCATATCAGGGGGGTGATGGATGTCCACCTGATGATCGCCCCGGTCGATCCCTATATCGAAGCCTTCGCGCAGGCCGGTGCCGACGTGATCTCGGCCCATCTGGAGGCGGGGCCGCATATCCACCGCACCCTGCAGGCGATCCGGGGGGCGGGGTGCAAGGCCGGGCTGGCGATCAATCCCGGCACCGGCATCGAGGCCGTGGCGCATCTGCTGGACGATATCGACCTGATCTGCGTGATGACCGTCAATCCCGGCTTTGGCGGGCAGAGCTTCATCCATTCCCAGATCGACAAGATCGCCCGGCTGCGGGCGATGATCGGCGATCGCCCCATCCATATCGAGATCGACGGCGGCGTCACCGTGCAGACCGCGCCGCTGGTCGCGGCGGCCGGGGCGGATGTGCTGGTCGCGGGCTCGGCGGTGTTCAAGGGCGGCTCGGTCGCCGATCCGGCGCCCTATGGCGAGGCGATCCGCGCCATCCGTGCCGCCGCCGAGGCGGCGCGGTGAGCGCCCTCGTCTTCGACCTCGACGGCACGCTGGTCGACAGCGCCCCGGACATGGCCGAGGCGCTGAACCGGGTGATGGCGGCGCGCGACCTGCCGGGTTTTTCGCTGGCGGAGGTGCGCGGCTTTGTCGGCAATGGGGTGGCCATGCTGATCCGCCGGGCGATGGCGGCGCGGGGCCGGGCGGGCGAGGCGGTGTTCGCCGATTGGCATGATGCCTATCTGGCCGCCTATGCCGATTGTATCTGCGTGGAAACGCGGCTCTATCCCGGCGTGGCCGAGGTGCTGGACGGGTTGGCGGGGCGCAGGCTGGCGGTCTGCACCAACAAGCCGCAGGCGCTGACCGACGCGCTGCTGGAGGCGCTGGACCTGCGCCCCCGCTTTGCCGCCGTGCTGGGCGGCGATACCGAATTCGGGCGCAAGCCCGACCCGGCGCCGCTGCGTCAGGTGGCGGGGCTGATCGGCACCGCGGAGGCGGTGATGGTCGGCGACAGCATGGCCGATTCGGGCGCGGCGCAGGCCGCCGGCTGGCCGATGCTGCTGTTCACCCAAGGCTATCGCGACCGCGCCCCCGAGGCGATTCCGGCCGATGCCCGCTTTACCGACTGGGCGGATTTTCCGGCGGCCTTGCAGGGGCTGGGCCGCTGACCTCGGCCACCGCCCGGCCGATCAGGGCCAGGCATTCGGGCGAGGAAAAGCGGTGGTCGGCGCCCTTGACCAGCGTCAGGCGGATGTCGCCGCCCGTGGCATGGTCCAGCAGCCGCAGCGCCCAGTCCACCGGCACATCGGCATCGGCGGTGCCCTGCAGCAGACGCACCGGCATCGGCAGGTTCAGGGGGCTGTCCA
Source organism: Paracoccus sp. (in: a-proteobacteria) (assembly GCA_040392885.1). GTDB lineage: Bacteria > Pseudomonadota > Alphaproteobacteria > Rhodobacterales > Rhodobacteraceae > Paracoccus. The sequence continues at coordinate 30,765 of JBEBVF010000014.1, forward strand.
TGACCAGATTGCGGGCGCCATCCTCGATCAGCCGGGCGGTGATCGGATAGGGCTCGCCATAATCGGAGGGCAGCAGCACCCGCCCCGCCCGCGCCAGCTCCGCCCGCTGCGCCGGGGTAAACCCGGCCTCGAAACCCTGCCGGGTGAAATCCGGCGCGGCGGCGATGCCGACCAGCCCCGCGACCGGCAGCCCGGCCCGCGCCAGCAGCAGCGCGATCCAGCCGCCCATGGAACTGCCGACCAGCACCACCGGCCCCTCGGTCTGCGCCGCGATGATCGCGCGCGCATCCTCGGCCCAGTCGGTGAGGCAGCCATCCTCGAAATCGCCGCCGCTCTCGCCATGGCCGGAATAGTCGAAGCGCAGGAAGGCCCGCCCCTGCGCCCGCGCCCAATCCTCCAGCCATAGCGCCTTGGTGCCCTGCATGTCGGAACGGAAGCCGCCGAGGAACACCACCCAGGGTCCGGTGCCGGGGCTGCGCGCATAGGCCAGCCGGCGACCCCGGGGGGACATGAAAACCTCACTCATCGTCTGTCTCCTTTCGGCGCAGCCTAGCCGCATTGACAGCCCCGGCGAAAGGCGGCAGATCAACCGCCATACCCGCAACCGGGCGTGCCGTAGGCGCCGAACCGACGAGGAGGACCGCAGATGTCCCAAGCCCAGATCACCCTTTCCTTTCCCGATGGCGCCAGCCGCGACTATCCCGCCGGGATCACCGGCGCCGAGGTGGCGGCCTCCATCGCCCCCAGCCTGGCCAAGCGGGCGATTTCCGCGACGCTGGACGGGCAGCATATCGACCTCGCCTGGCCGATCGAGCATTCCGGGCGGCTGACCATCAACACCATGAAGGACAGCGTTCCGGCGCTGGAGCTGATCCGCCACGACCTGGCCCATGTCATGGCCCGCGCCGTGCAGGAACTGTGGCCGGAGGTGAAGGTCACCATCGGCCCGGTCCGCGATCAGGGCTGGTTCTACGATTTCGACCGCGAGGAGCCGTTCACGCCGGAGGATCTGGGCGCCATCGAGGCCCGGATGCGCAAGATCATCGCCGCCAACGACCCGGTGCGCACCGAGGTCTGGGACCGCGCCCGCGCCCGCGCCCATTACGAGGCGGCGGGCGAGCCGTTCAAGGTCGAGCTGGTCGACCGCATCCCCGAAGACCAGCCGATCCGCATGTACTGGCATGGCGACTGGCAGGACCTGTGCCGCGGCCCGCACCTGGCCTCGACGGGTCAACTGCCGGCGGATGCCTTCAAGCTGACCCATGTCGCCGGCGCCTACTGGCTGGGCGACAATACGCGGCCCATGCTGCAACGCATCTACGGCCTCGCCTTCCGCACGAAGGACGAGCTGAAGGCGCATCTGACCATGCTGGAGGAGGCCGCGAAACGCGACCACCGCAAGCTGGGCCGCGAGATGGACCTGTTCCACATGCAGGAGGAGGCGCCGGGCCAGGTGTTCTGGCACCCGAACGGCTGGGCGATCTATACCACGCTTCAGGACTACATGCGCCGCCGCCAGCGCGCGGGCGGCTATGTCGAGGTGAACACGCCGCAGGTGGTCAGCCGGAAATTGTGGGAAGAATCCGGCCATTGGGAGAATTATCAGGAAAACATGTTCATCGTCGAGGTCGACGAGGAACATGCCAAGACCAAGACGGTCAACGCCCTGAAGCCGATGAACTGCCCCTGCCATGTGCAGATCTTCAATTCCGGCCTGAAGAGCTATCGCGACCTGCCGCTGCGCATGGCCGAGTTCGGCTCCTGCAACCGCTACGAGCCCTCGGGGGCGCTGCACGGCATCATGCGGGTGCGCGGCTTTACCCAGGACGATGCGCATATCTTCTGCACCGAGGAGCAGATCGAGGCCGAGACGAAGACCTTCATCGAGTTCCTGGCGCTGGTCTATGCCGATCTCGGCTTCGAGGGCTGGAAGATCAAGCTGTCCACGCGGCCGGAGAAGCGCATCGGCAGCGAGGAAAGCTGGGACCGGGTCGAGGCGGCCCTGGGCAATGCCTGCCTGGCCGCCGGCTACGAGTTTGAGATCCAGGAGGGCGAGGGCGCCTTCTACGGGCCCAAGCTGGAATTCGTGCTGACCGATGCCATCGGCCGCGACTGGCAGTGCGGCACCCTGCAGGTGGACCCGAACCTGCCCGAGCGGCTGGATGCCGAATATGTCGGCGCCGATGGCGAGCGGCACCGGCCGGTGATGCTGCATCGCGCCGTGCTGGGCAGCTTCGAGCGGTTCATCGGCATCCTGCTGGAAAGCCATGCCGGCAAGCTGCCTTTGTGGTTGGCGCCGCGGCAGGTGGTGGTGGCCTCGATCGTGTCGGGCGCGGATGATTATGTCGCCGAGGTGGTGGCCCGCCTGCGCGCCGCCGGCCTGCGCGCCGAGGCCGATACCCGCAACGAGAAGATCAACTACAAGGTGCGCGAGCATTCGCTGGCCAAGGTGCCGGTGATCATGGCGGTCGGCCTCAAGGAGGTCGAGGAGGCCACGGTCTCGATCCGCCGCCTCGACCAGCAGGGCAGCCGGGTGCTGGGGCTGGACGAGGCGGTGGCCGCGCTGGTGGCCGAGGCGACAGCCCCCGACCTGCGCCCCCTGGCGGCCTGATTCCCTTTGCCGGCGGCCGGGTGGATGACCCGGCACCGGTCAGGCGGGACAGGAGCCTTGTCCTTTCCCGCCCGTGCAAACGGTTTCCGGGCGATGCGCAGCCGCATCCACGGCAGAAAATCACCGAACGCGCCGGCGCGGGGGTGAATTCCTGCTTGCGCTTGCGCGCGAATCGGGCATCATTTCATACTGCGTGGGCACGACTTTACTTTCTACCGCGTCCCTTCACGGGGCAGCCGGACGATCGAAAGGGCTGCACGACCCGGACCCGGCAATTCCGCCATCCGGTATCTTGAAGGAGACGTCGAGTCATGGCGACCGGCACCGTTAAATGGTTCAACACCACCAAGGGTTATGGCTTCATCGCGCCCGATGACGGCGGCAAGGATGTGTTCGTGCACATCTCCGCGGTCGAGCGGGCGGGCCTGACCGGCCTCAAGGACAACCAGAAGATCGAGTTCGACATGCAGACCGGCCGCGACGGCCGCGCCTCGGCCTCGGACCTGAAACTGCTCTGAATCCCGGCCTTTGCCGAACCGACCGGCTTGCCTTTGCGGGCAGGCCGGTTTTTTCATGCCGGCACGCCGCCGGCCGGCGCGAGGGAGAGCGGAATGACGGGCGATTTCAACCTTGCCGGACATGTGCTGCGCCGCGGGGCGGCGGTGCCCGACAAGCTGGCCTTCTCGGTCATCGGCCCGGCGCGGGCAGAACGCTGGTCCTATGCGCGGCTGATCGCCGCGGTGCGCGGCACGGCCTCGGGGCTGCTGGCGCGGGGCCTGCAGCCGGGGGCGCGGGTGCTGATCCGCATCGGCAACGAGCCCGCCTTTCCCGTCGCCTATCTGGGCGCCATCGCCGCCGGGCTGGTTGCGGTGCCGACCTCGCCGGCGCTGACCGCGCGCGAGGCCACGGCCCTGGCGCGGGACATCCGCCCCGCCCTGGTCATCGCCGGGCCGGGCGTGGCGCTGCCGGAGGGCGACTGGCCGCTGCTGGACAGTGCGGAGATGGCGGGCTTCGCCGCGCTGCCGCCGGCGCCCTTCGCCATGGGCGACCCGGAGCGGCCGGGCTATATCGTCTTCACCTCCGGCAGTTCCGGGCAGCCGCGGGCGGTGGTGCATGCGCATCGCGCGATCCTGGCGCGCGGGATGATGATGCAGGGCTGGTACGGGCTGGGCGAGGGCGACCGGCTGCTGCATGCCGGCGCCTTCAACTGGACCTTCACCCTGGGCACCGGGCTGATGGACCCGTGGACCATGGGCGCCACCGCGCTGATCCCGGCGCCGGGCACCGCGATCGAGCAGATCCCGCTGCTGGCCGCGCGCCATGGTGCCTCCATCCTCGCCGCCGCGCCGGGAGTGTTCCGCCGCATGCTGCGGGCCGACTGGCGGGTCTGGGAGGCGCTGCGCCACGGGCTGACCGCGGGCGAGCGGCTGGACCCCGGTCTGCGCGCGGCCTGGCAGGCGCGCACCGGTACCGATCTGCACGAGGCGATGGGCCTGTCGGAATGCTCGACCTTCCTGTCCGGCAGCCCCGCGCGCCCGGCGCCCGCGGGCTTTGCCGGCTACCCGCAGCCGGGGCGGCGGCTGGCGCTGCTGGACGAGGCGGGGCGGCCGGTCGCGGCCGGGCAGCCGGGACTGCTGGCCGTCCATCGCTCCGATCCCGGGCTGTTCCTGTCCTATGACGGCGCGCCGGAGGAGACGGCGGCGCGGTTCAGGGGCGAATGGTTCGTGACCGGCGATCTGGGCCGCGCCGGCGCGGATGGCGCCATCGCCATGCTGGGCCGCGGCGACGACATGATGAATGCCGGCGGCTACCGGCTGTCGCCCGCCGAGGTCGAGGAGGTGCTGGCCGCCATTCCCGATGCCGGCGAGGTGGCGGTGACCGAGATCGAGGTGACCTCGGGCGCGCGCATCATCTGCGCCTTCTGGACCGGGCCGGCACCGCGCGCGGCGCTGGAGGCGGCGGCTGCGCAGGCGCTGGCGGATTACAAGCGGCCGCGCGACTATATCGCCCTGGCGGCGCTGCCACGCACCAATACCGGCAAGATCGACCGCCGCCGGCTGCGCGAGGAGCATCGCAAGGCGTAAGGGCCC
>JBEBVF010000015.1:0-35359 GCA_040392885.1 Paracoccus sp. (in: a-proteobacteria)
CCGGCTATCCGCAGCCGGGCTATGCCCCGCCGCCGCCGCAGGGCTATGGCGCCGTCTATCCGCCGCAGCACCCCGCCGGCTCCGGCTATGGGCTGTCGCCCGCCCGCGCCGCCGCGCCCGGCGGTGCCGATTTCGGCGCCGTCGGCGGACCGGCGGTGCCGGGGCACGGCATCGGCCAGAGCCCGGGCGGGCCGGGCGGCCAGCCGCCGGGCTGGGCGCCGCCGCAGCCCTCGGGCAATACCTGGCTCGGCCCCGCGCCGGGCGCCGGCGCGGCACCCCCGCCCCCGCCGCAACCCGGCTGGGCGCCGCATTACCAGCCGCCGGCCGGCCAGCCGCCGGGCGCGCAGGCCTGGGGGGCGCAGGGCGCCGCCGGCATCGGCCAGTCGGCCATGCCCGATCGCGGCTTCTTTCCCGATGTGCCGCGGCCCCAGCACCAGCAGGCGCCGATGGTCGGGCCGAAGATCCCGCTGGCCGCCGCGTTGCAGGTCAAGGGGCTGGGCCGCGGCAGCGCCTCGAATCCGCTGATCGCCGCCGCCGCCAGCCTGCTGATCCTGCTCGGCCGGCTGCGCACCGGCCTGGTCGAGATGCAGGCCGCCCCGCTGATGGATCACGTCACCCGCGAGATCGACGCCTTCGAGCGCAATGCCCTGATGGCGGGGGTCAACCCGCATGAGGCGCTGGTGGCGAAATACGCGCTGTCGGGCACCGCCGACGACATCGTGCAGAACCTGCCCGGCGCCGATCGCGGCAACTGGCTGCAATATTCCATGGTCGCGCGCTTTTTCCACAAGCGCGATTCCGGCGTCGGCTTCTTTCAGGAGGTCGAGAAGGCCATGCAGGCCCCCGGCCAGCATTACAACCTGCTGGAGCTGATGCTGACCTGCCTCAACCTCGGCTTCGAGGGCCAGTATCGTACCCTGCCCAATGGCGCGGTCGAGCTGGCCCGCATCCGCGCCGCCATCTACGAGACCCTGCGCCGGGTGCAGCCGCGCCCGGACGAGGATATTTCCCCGGTCTGGGCGCCGGTCGAGATCGGCAAGCGCCGCCGCTGGCGCTCGATCCCGCTGCCGATGCTGCTGGGCGCGGCGGCGATCCTGGTATTCGCGGTGTTTGCCGGCCTGTCGATGCTGCTCAACCGCGACGGGGCGCGGGTGGCCACCGGGCTGCGCGGGCTGGTGCAGGGCGTGCCGACCATCGCGCTGGTGCGGCAGACCTATGTGCCGCCGGTGCGCGCCGCCGAGGTCACCACGACCCAGCTCGAGCGTATCCGCAGCGCCCTGAAGGACGAGATCGACGCCGGCCAGATGCAGGTGGTGCCCAAGGGCGAATATATCGCCATCCGCGTCGGCAACCTGCAACTGTTCGATTCCGGCAGCGTCGAGGTCAAGCCCGGCTTCGTGCCCATGGCCGCGCGCATCACCGAGGTGCTGAATGCCGAGGGCGGGCCGGTGCTGGTGCTGGGCCATACCGACAATGTGCCGATCCGGCCCTCCAGCCGCTTCAAGTCGAACGACAACCTGTCCCTGCTGCGGGCCGAGGCGGTGCGCGACGTGCTGGCCGCCACCATCGACGATGCCACCCGCATCACCGTCGAAGGCCGCGGCGAGGGCGATCCGGTGGCCGACAACGCCACCGAGGAGGGCCGGGCCCAGAACCGCCGCGTCGAGGTGCTGCTGCGCCGCGAGGGCAGCTGGGAGGCGCCGGTGCCGCCGGCCCCCGGTGCCGAGACCATCCCCGAAGACAGCGCGCAGACCGAGGGCGGCTAATGTATTTTCTGGGCTTCCGCATCTATGATTTCGGCCTGGGAAAGCAACGCTGGTGGCGGCCGCTGCTGGCGCCGCTGGGACTGATCCTGTTTTCGGTCGCGGTCTGGCTGGGCGGGCCGATGACCGGCTGGCCGCCGCTGTTCCGCGTCGACCTGCGGGTGGCGATCATCGCCGTGCCCTGGGTGATCTATCTGCTGGTCATTGGCATCCGCTGGCGCCGCCGGGTCCGCGCCGCCCGCGCGCTGGAGGCGGCGCTGACCACCGAGGAGCCGGTCGGCGACGGCAAGGTGCTGGCGGAAAAGATGGATGCGGCGCTGGCGACGCTGCGCAAGTCCGGCGGCGCCGCCTATCTCTACGAACTGCCCTGGTATGTGATCATCGGCCCGCCCGGCGCCGGCAAGACCACGGCGCTGGCCAATTCCGGCATCGAGTTCCCGCTGAAGCAGGCCGAGCCGGTCTCGGGCTTCGGCGGCACCCGCGACACCGATTTCTGGTTCGCCGAGAATGCCGTGCTGATCGACACCGCCGGCCGCTATGTCTCGCAGGACAGCCATGCCGAGGGCGACAAGGCCGGATGGGAGAATTTCCTGTCCCTGCTGAAAAAGCACCGCCCCAACCAGCCGATCAACGGCGTGATCCTGGCCTTCTCGGTCGAGGACATGCTGAACGGCACCCCCGAGAGCCTGACCCGCCATGCCGAGACCGTGCGGGCGCGGCTGGCCGAGATCCACCAGACGCTCAAGATCGACTTTCCGGTCTATGTGATGTTCACCAAGGCCGACCTGATCGCCGGCTTTCGCGAATATTTCGCCAGCTTTTCCCAGTCGCGCCGGAAACTGGTCTGGGGCGCGACCTTCCAGACCAGCGACCGCAAGGCCATCACCCACGAGGCGGTGCCGGCCGAGTTCGACCGGCTGGTGGCGCGGCTGTCCGACGAGGTCATCGACCGGCTGGCCGAAGAGCCGGACGGGATCTCGCGCATCGCCATCTTCAACCTGCCCGGCCAGATGGCCTTGCTGCGCGACAATATCGCCGATTTCCTGCGCCGGGTGTTCGAGCCGACGCGCTACAAGACCAATGCCATCCTGCGCGGCTTCTATTTCACCTCCGGCACCCAGGAGGGCACGCCCATCGACCAGGTGCTGGGCGCGCTGAACCCGGTGGGCGCCGGGATCGCCGCGCCGGCCTTCATGTCGGGGCGCGGTAAAAGCTATTTCATCCACGACCTGCTGACCCGGGTGATCTTTCCCGAGGCCGGCTGGGTCAGCCATGACCGCCGCGCCGTGCGCCGCGCCTTCCTGCTGCGCAGCGTCGCGGTGTCGGCGCTGGCCCTGGTCACGCTGGGCACCATCGGCGCGCTGGGATGGTCGGGCTGGCAGAACTGGCAGCTTTTGCGCATCAGCCGCATCGAGGGCGAGCAGTTCACCGGCGAGGCCGCGCAGGAACTGGCCCGCGACGCCATCGACGATACCGACCTGCGCGGGGTCGAGCCGCTGCTGAGCAAGCTGGCCGGGATGACCGTCGGCTACAATTCCTCGCCCGAGGTGCCGCTGGACGAGGGGCTGGGCCTGGCGCAGCGCCCCAGCCTGCACAAGGCGGCGACCGATGCCTATCGCGACGCGCTGGAGCGGATGCTGCGGCCGCGGCTGATCCTCGACCTCGAGAACCGCCTCCAGCAGATCATCGATTCCGGCAACGTGCCGGAGACCTATCGCGCGCTGAAGGTCTATCTGCTGGTGACCAAGGCCTATCTGGAATTCTCCGACCAGGGCGCCCGCCCCGACGATGCCGCCGTCGAGCAGTGGTTCGAGGGCGAGTGGCGCAATGCCTACAACACCTCCGGCACCGACGTGACCCTGCGCCAGAATCTCGGCGCGCATCTGCATGCCATGCTGCAACTGGACGATACCGTCGATCCGCTGGTCGGCTGGGACCCGGCGCTGATCGACCGCGCCCGCCAGACCATCGCCCAGCTGCCGCTGGACGAGCAGGCCTGGACGCTGATGGTGGACGGCGCCGATCTGGTGCAGTTGAAGCCCTGGCTGCTGGAGGCCGCGGTCGGCAACGGCGCCGAAAAGGTGTTCACCACCCGCGACGGGCGCGAGCTGTCGACGCTGTCGGTGCCGGGCCTTTATACCTATGACGGGTTCTGGGGCTATTTCTTCGACGAGCTGACCATCGTCGGCGACAAGCTGCGCGCCGATCAATGGGTGCTGGGCGACATGGCGCGTTCCGAGGAGGTCGAGGCGAGGCTGCGCCGCCTCGACCGCGACCTGCTCGACCGCTACAAGCTGGAATTCATCACGCACTGGGATGCGATGCTGGGCAACCTGTCGCTGGCCTCGATGGTCGCCGACAAGCCGCGCTATGACGCTCTGCTGACCGCGGCGGCGGCGCGCGGCTCGCCCCTGTTCACCCTGGTCGAGGCCGTGGACCGCGAGACCCACCTGACCGCCGAATACGAGAACCTGACCGAGGAGGACGCCCAGGCCCTGCTGGCCGGCGACGCGCCCGGCGACGGCAATGCCACCGCGGCGGTGGCGGGCGATGTCGGCCAGGCGGTGGCGGCACGCTTCCGCTCGCGCCAGCAGGGCGTGCGCCGCATCCTCGCCGATGCGGTGCTGGGCCAGCGCGCGGCGGCCGCGCCGGGCGCGCGCGGCGGCGGCAGCCAGCAGCCCGACAACCCGCTGCGCCCGGTCGAGGACATCGCGCAGCATTTCATCCGCTGGCACGAGATCCTCGCCGGCGAGCCGGGCAAGCGGCCGATCGACGCCGTGCTGGGCAATCTGGGCGAGGTCTGGAACACCCTGCAACAGGCCGAGCAGGCCCCCGACATCGCCAAGACCCAGATGCCGGCGCTGCTGGCCAACCTGACCCGCAACAATTCGCAGCTGCCCACGCAGCTGGCCGGGCTGATCGACGAGGCCGACAGCGATTTCCGCGAGGGCGAGGCCGATGCCTCCATCGACACCATGAACCGCGAGCTGGTGCCGATCACCCAGTTCTGCCGCGAGCAGATCGTGCCGCTGAAGCCCTTCGGGCCGGGACCGCGGGCGCTGTCGGTCGAGAATTTCGCCCAGTTCTTCAAGCCGGGCGGGCTGATGGACGCCTATTTCACCACCTATCTGGAGCCGCTGGTCGAGCGCACACCGGAGGGCATGGCCTGGCGCGAGGGCACGCCGGCGGCCTCGCGGCTGCCCGATGCGATGCTGCTGCAATTCGAGCGCGCCGAGCGCATCCGCCAGGCCTTCTTCGCCGGCGGCGGCGACAAGCCGCTGGTCGAGATCGGGGTGGCGCAGGTGCGCGCCCATCCCGACGTGCAGGGCGCGGTGCTGGCCATCAATGGCGAGATCGTGCAGACCACCACCGGCTCGCTCTCGCATACCGTGGAATGGCCGGGCAAGGGCAAGGAGACCATCCTGCAACTACTGCCGGTGCGCGACGCGGCCTCGACGCTGCGCTTCGACGGCAGCTCCTGGACGCTGATCGACCTGCTGCGCTCGGCCTCCTCGGCCAGCACCAATGGCGACACGTTGACCGCGACCTTCACCCTGGGCGGCCGCTGGGTGACCTACAACTTCACCATCAACGCGGTGGCCAATCCCTTCACCATGCGCGAGCTGCGGCAGTTCGAATGCCCGGCGCCGGCGGACGGCTGAGGGGGGCGGCGATGGCGGGGATCTGGGGCAAGCTGCGCGGACATGGCGACTTTCTGGCGCTGGGGCTGGACGAGGCTGCCCGCGCCGCGGTGGTGCCCTGGCTGGATGCCGGGCTTGCGGCGCTGCGCGAGGAATGGGGCGAGGCCTGGGGGCCGCGTTTCGACGGCATGGGCATGCTAGGCTTCTGGATCGGCCCGCTGGCGGGCGGCGGCGCGCCGCTGGCCGGGGTGATGGCGCCGTCGCGCGACAAGGTCGGCCGGCGCTATCCGCTGCTGATCCTCGGCCGCGGCGAGGTGGCGCCGCCGATGCTGGTGCCCGGCCGCTTCCACGCCGCCGCCGGCGCGGCGCTGGCGGCGCTGCTGGAGGCCGGGCGGGCCGAGGCCGGCGCCTGGCCGCAGGCCCTGGGCGAGGCGGCACCGGCCACGCCGCCCGAGGATCCCTCGCTGGTCTGGGCGCGCAATCCCGGCTGTTCGGGCGGCGAGTTGCTGGCCGAGATCCTGCGCTACGACCATGCCGCCGCCTGCGCCGGGCGGGTGCAGTTCTGGACGCTGGCGGCGCCGGGCGTGGTGCTGACCTGCGACGGGCTGCCGACGGCGCGGGCGCTGGGCTGGCTGATCGAGGCCAGCCAGAGCGAGGCAGCCCGCGCCGCCGCCGGCCCGGTGGACGGGCATAGCGAGATCGTCGCCGAGCCGGCGCCCGAACCGGCCGCCGCGCCGCTGGTTGCCGCACCGCTGGTTGCGGCGCTGCCGGCCCTGATGCCGGAAACCGTGCTGTCCACCGCCGGCATGGTGGCCGATCTGTCGGAACCGCCAGCCGGGGCCGCATCGCCGGTTTCACCGGGCGGGCCGGGTGTTCCGCCGGCAGGCGAAACGAACGATCCCATCGCCGCCGCCGGGCCGGATGCGGCCTCGGGCACCGAGGGCTGGCGAGAGGACGGGGCTTCGATCGCGCCGGGAATTCCGGCGGCGGGACCGGGCGAAACCGCCGATGCTGCGCAAGACGCTGCCGCATCGGACCCGGCGGGGCTGGAGGCCGTGGCCGGGCCGGGCGGTCCGGCGGGGGCGCCCGGACCCGATGCCGCACCGGCGCCAGAAGGCGGGCCGGAGGCCGTCGCGGCCGGGCAGGGCGTTGCCGATGCCGGCTCGGGCCATCCCGCCGGCGTGCCGCGACCCGATGCCGCATCCGGACCCGTTAGGCAGCCGGCGGCGGAATCCGCTGCCCCGGGGGCCGCATCCGGCCCCACCGACGCGCCGGCCGCGCGGAGCGCTCCGGGAGAGCCCGAGGCCGCTCCCGCTCTGCCCGCAGAAACTGCCCCGGCCGCGCAGGATGCTCCGGGGCAGCCGGGGACCGAGGCCGCGTCGGCTCCACCCGGCGAAACCGCGCCCGCCGCCTTGCGGCTGGAGCCGCGTTTCCGGCTGGGGGCCGAGGAGCAGGTGGACAGCCGGCTGGTCCTGCGCTCGGAATGGGCGCTGCCGGAGGGCGCCGGCCGGCCGCGCGAGCCGGTGGATGCGGCGATCTGGCAACTGCCCGAGGCCCCGGCCGAATCCGAGACCGAACCGCCGCGGGAGGCCGAGTGATGGCGCACCCGCGGACCACCGAGGCGCTTGCAGCCCGCCGGCTCGCTGCGGCACAGTGGGCGGCGATCGGCCCGGCCGCGCGGGCAGGGGAGGGCGCATGATGCAGGGCTTCCAGTTCGAGACCGGCGCCGCCAGCCACCAGGGCTGCGTGCGCGACCATAACGAGGATGCGGCGCTGACCGTGCCGCAGGCCGGGCTGTGGCTGGTCGCCGATGGCGTCGGCGGCCACGAGGCCGGCGACGTGGCCTCGGCGCTGATCGTCGAGGAGGTCGGCTCGGTCGGCGTGCCGGTCTCGGCCCAGGACCTGCGGGCGCGGGTGTCGGAACGGCTGGCCCGCGCCGATCGCCGCATCCGCGAACATGCCGAGCGCCGCGGCGGCGCCCTGGTCGGCGCGACCATGGTGGCGCTGCTGATCCACGATACCGGCTTCACCTGCCTCTGGGCCGGCGACAGCCGCATCTATCTGCTGCGCCATGGCCGGCTGACCCGGCTGACCACCGACCATTCCGAGGTGCAGGCGCTGATCGACGCGGGGGCGCTGACCGAGGCCGAGGCCCGCCGCTCGCCGCGTCGCAATGTCATCACCCGCGCCATCGGCATCGAACATGCGGCGGTGACCGAGGCGGTCACCGGCACCGTCGAGCCGGGCGACCTGTTCCTGCTCTGCTCGGACGGGCTGACCGAGCATGTCTCCGACGAGGAGCTGGCGCCGTTCCTGGCCCAGGACCTGCCGGCACAGGCGCTGGCCGAGGGGCTGATCGCCGAGACCCTGGCCCGGGGCGCGCGCGACAATGTCACCGCGGTGCTGCTGCGCTGCCTGCCCATCGAGGCCGGCGACCCCCGCGGCCTGGCATGAGCGGCGATCCAAACCGGCCCGGCGCCGATCCGGCGCCCGATGGCGATTTGGGCGACGGCACGCGCGGGGCATCCGGGCCGGCCGATGACAGGGCCGCCGTGCCGGATGCGCATGCGAATGCTCCAGCGCCCGATGCCACGCCCGCCGGTGCAGCGGTGCCGAAGGACGCCACCCGCATTTCCGCGCCGCCGGCCGGGGCGGATCGCGATGCCAGCTCGGTTCCGCCCACTGGTGCAACTCGCATTCCCGATGCGGCGCCCCCGCCCCCTGACGCCACCCGCATCGCGCCGCCCCCGGCCGCCGGCAATCACGCCGGTTCGGTGACGCCCGTCGAGGCCAGCCGCATTCCCGGCGCGGCACCGACCGACGCCACGCGCATCTCCGTCCCGCCGCCCGCGGCGGATCGCGGCGCCACCTCCGTCCCGCCCGCCGATGCGACCCGCATTTCCGACGCGGCGATCCCGCCCTCGGATGCTACCCGTGTCGCGCTGCCGCCGGCCGCCGGCAATCACCGCACCACCTCCGTCCCGCCTGCGGATGCCACCCGTATCCTGCCCGGCGCGGCGCCCGCCGACACGACCCGCATCAGCCGCCCGCCTGCCGCTGCGGCGCGCGAGGTCACCCGCTTCGGTGCCGCCCCGCCATCGGCGCGGCGCGACATCGCCCGCACCCAGTTCGGCACCCCGGCCTTTCAGGCCCAGCGGCAGGTGCAGCCGGTCAGTCCCGGCGTGCTGATCAACAACAACTACCGGGTGCAGAGCCTGATCTCGGCCGGCGGCATGGGCGAGGTCTATCGCGGCGAGAACGCCTTCACCGGCGATCCGGTGGCCATCAAGATCGTGCTGCCGGAACTGGCCCGCGACCCGGAGATCGTGTCGCTGTTCAAGCGCGAGGCCCGCATCCTCGGCCAGCTCACCGACGATGCCATCGTCCGCTACCACAATTTCGTGCTGGACACCGACCTCAACCGCTACTGCCTGGTGATGGAGTTCATCGACGGCACCCATCTGTGGGATTACGTCGACCAGCACGGGCCGATGGTCGAGGCCGAGGCGCTGGCGCTGATGCGGCGCATGGCCACCGGCCTCGGCAAGGCGCATGCGCGCGGCGTGACCCACCGCGACCTGTCGCCCGACAACGTGATCCTGCGCGGCGGCCGCATCGAGGATGCGGTGCTGATCGACTTCGGCATCGCGCGCTCGGACGAGCTGGGCGAGGGCGTGCTGGCCGGGCGTTTCGCCGGCAAGCTGAAATATATCGCGCCCGAGCAGCTGGGTCATTTCGGCGGCCGCGTCGGGCCGCATACCGACATCTATTCCATGGCGCTGATGGTGGCGGCGCTGCTGCGCGGCAGCCCGCTGGAGATGGGCTCCTCGGTGGTCGAGGCGGCGCAGGCGCGCCGCTCGATCCCGGATCTCGCCGGCCTCGGCCCGCGCGCCATGCCGCTGCTGCAATACATGCTGGAGCCCAACCCCGAGCATCGCCCCCGCGACATGGCCGCGGTGGCGCGGATGCTGGACGACCCCTCGCATGTGCCGGCGCGCTACCGGCTGCCCCTGTGGAAGGAGGGCGCCGCCAGCGGCCGCGGCGAGCGGCGCACCCCGACGCTGGAGCAGGTGATGTCGGGGCGGCTGGGGCCGATGCCGGTCGAGGATGCCTCCGACAGCCCCTTCGGCCAGGTGATCCCCGATCGCGGCGCCGCGATCGAGCCGCCGGTGCGCCGGCATGGCGGGCTGGTGGCGGTGGTGCTGGGCGCGGTGCTGGCCATCGGCGCCGGCGGCTGGTTCTCGCGCGAGCTGTGGCTGCCGGAGCCGCGGCTGCTGCCGCAACCGGCCGCCAGCCGGCCGGCCGCGACCGACACTCCCGCCGCCGATCCCTGGCAGGCGGCGCTGGCGGCGCTGCCCGCCCGCGACGAGGCCACGCGCGAGGGCTGGCTGGCGATGCGCGACCTGCCCGCCTGCCACTTGGCCGAGCGGGTCGAGGCCGGGCCGGATGCCGGCCAGATCGCGCTGTTCTCGCCCCGGCCGGACGGGGCGCAGGCGGCGGCGCTGGCCGATGCCTATGCGGCGCGGTTCTCGGCCCGGCCCGGGGTGATCGAGCGAGCGGTGAGCCCGGCGCAATGCGCGGCGCTACGCTTTGTCGGCGCGCTGGCCGGGCGGGCCGAGGCGCCGCCGGCGCTGGCCATCGACAGCGACCGGCTGATCTCCGGCGGCAGCATCGTCGGCCGGGTCAGCGGCAGCGCCGGGCGCAGCCTGTGGCTGTTCTTGGTCAGTTCTGGCGGCGGCGTCCACGACCTGTCGCCGCGGCTGCGCGCCGAGGCCGATGGCAGCTTCACCTTCGAGGTCGGGCTGGAACTGCCGCCGGGCGAGGCCGGGCCGACCCCGCAGCTGCTGGTGGCGGTGGCGGCGCGGGCGCCGCTGGTCGCGGCGGCGGCGGCGGCCGAGGGCGCGGCGGCGGCCGAGATCCTGCCGCGGGTGCTGGCCGAGATCGCCGAGACCGGCGGCGGCGCCGCGGCGGACATTGCCGGCTTCCAGCTGATGCGGGCGCCGGAACCGGCCGCCGCGCCGGCCCCCGAGGTGGAGGAGGGGGCGGTCGTCGAGGGCGGGGCGCCCGGCCCGGAACCGGTTGCAGGCGCGGACGGGGCGGTGGGCGCCGGCGGCACCGCGCCGCCGCCGCCGCGGCCGGAGCGGGGTGCGGCGCCGTGAGGCGAAGCGATCGGCGGCGGCTTGCCCGAATCGGCCAAAGCCCGGTGCCACACGCACAAATTGTTCCATGGGCGGCAATTGACGCGCCGGATTCCTGCGCCCATTGTCGAAAGGCCGAGGTCGTCTCGGCGCAGTCAACGTGATGTAGCGACCGAATGGATGACGACGACGACAAGCCCCCCTCCGAGGCGCGCCCGGAGGCCCGTGCGGCGGCCGGCCCGGCGCCGGGCGGCGGCCGCGATTCCGCGCGGCCGGTGCCCTCCTTCCTGCCCGGCGCGGTGATGCTGGGCGCCGGTGCCGAGGCCGGTGCCGATGCGGGGGAGGCGCCCGGCGCCCTCGACGCCGCCGACCGCGCCGCCCCGGTGCCGCCACCGCCACCCCCGCCGCCGCCCGCCGAGGGCGCGGCTGGCGAAGTGACCATGCGCGACGTGACCGCCCGGCTGGGCGGCGGCACCCGCCCCTCGCTGCGCCTGGTCGACGAGCGCCCGATCGGCGAGCGCACCCGGCCGCCCTCGACCGCCCTGCGCTGCCCGACGCCCTGGGAGCTTTACCGGCTGATCCCCGAGATCGGCAGCCTGACCATGCAGCGCCCGCGCGAGGACGAGGACGGGCTGGAATTCCTGCTGCGCCTGCGCGCCTCGACCACGCCGGAGGAGGCGGTGACCTATACCGCCTTCGCCGCCCTGCCCGAACGTGCGGCCGGCTGGGCCTATGAATGCCTGCGCTCGATGGCGGAATACCTCAACCCGATGGAACGCCCGATGCTGGAGATGATCGCCGCCTGGCTGGCCAATCCGCATACGCCGATGCGCCACCGGGTGATGCGCGAGGCCCTCTATGCGCCGTCGCGCAGCCCCTCGGTGCTGCTGGGGCTGGCGGTGGGCTGGTCCTCGGGCGGGCCGGCGCCCAATGACAGCCTGCCGGCGCCGGCCTGGCGCACGCCGCAGGCGATCAACAGCGCCGTGCTGTCCTGCCTCGCCCGGGCGGACCTGAACCGCCGGCCGGTCTTTCTGGCCCGGTTCATCGACATGGCCCAATCCCTGTTCCGCGATTATTGACCGACATGAGCCTGACCCTGCATATCGAGAACTTCCACCAGCTCGACGACGGCGGCGCCGTCAGCGTCGAGGTGCCGGAAAGCGGAATCTCGGTCGGGCGGGGCGCGGGCATGGGCTGGGTGCTGCCCGATGTCAGCCGCCACATCTCCAGCCATCATTTCGACATCAGCTTCGACGGCCATGGCTGGTGGCTGCGCGACCTGTCGACCAACGGCACCTTCCTGCACGGGCAGCGCTATCGGCTGGACGGGCCGCACCGGCTGAGCCATGGCGACCGTTTCCAGGTCGGGCAATATGTCATCGTGGCGCTGATCGGGCAGGGGGCGGGGGCAGGCCAGCAGGCGCCGATGTCGCCGGCCTCGCTGCCGGATTTCGGCGCCGCGCCCTCGCTGCCCGACGACGATCCCTGGGCGGTGGCCGGCACCGGCTATCCGGTGGCGATCGACCCGATGCCGCAGGCGCCAGCCCGCCGCGGCCCGGATTTCGCCGAGGAATTCATCGCCGCCCCGACGCCCTTCGCGCCGCCGGCGCCGCCACCCGGCCCGACACCCGCCACCGCGCCGGGGCCGGGGGCGCCGTTGCATCCTTTCGCGGTGCCGCCGGCCCCGGCCGCCCCGGCACCGGCCGGCGCGCCGCCACTGGCGCCGGTGGTGCCGCTGGTGCCGCATCATGCCCCGGCCCCGCCGCCGCCCGCCGCCGTGCCGGGGCCGGTGGCGGCGCCGGTCACCGCCGACATCTTCCTGCGCGCCTTCTGCAGCGGCGCCGGGCTGCCGGCCGACCTGTTCGCCGACGTGCCCGCCGACGCCCTGGCCCGCAGCCTCGGCGAGGCCATGCGCCATGTCGCGCGCGAGGTGATGCTGTCCCTGCAGGACCGCGCCGCCGCCAAGCAGTTCGCGCTGGCCGGCGAGCGCACCATGCGCGGCGCCACCGACAACAACCCGCTGAAGTTCCTGCCCGATGCCGAACAGGCCATCGAGGCCATGTTCCTGCGCCCGCGCGCCGGTTTCCAGACCGGGCCGGCGGGGCTGGAGGACGCGCTGAAGGATCTGCGCCTGCATCAGGCGGCGGTGTTCGCCGCGTTGCAGCCGGCGCTGGCCAGGCTGCTGGGCGACCTGGCGCCCGAGCGCATCGAGGCCGAGGCCGAGGCCGGCGGCGTGCGCCTGGGCTCGAACCGGCGGGCGCGGGCCTGGGAGATCTTCGTGCAGCGCTGGGACGGCAAGAGCGCCGGCCATGACAACGGCATCCTCGACGAGTTCCTGGCGCATTTCGCCGCCAGCTATCGCGAGGTCGTGGCCCGCGCCCAGGGCGGGTCGATGCCGATCGAGCCGACGCCGCGGCCGGGGCCGGTGCTGACGCCGGTGCCCGACCCGGTGCCGGAGGCCGGCCGGCCCGGCGGCAGCGGCGGCAAGGGGCCGTAACAGGAGGGGGCGATGAAACTGGACTGGCTGTTCGAGCCGATCAGCGACGAGGCGCCTTGCGGTCCCGACCTGGAGCGCGAGGATGACGAGACCTTCGTCGACTATTATTACGAGGCCGAATCCCGCATGCCGGAGCGTTATTTCACGCCCGGCATGACCGGCCTCGGCCGCGACGGCCGCGAGGGTTCGGAGGACCGGCTGTTCGATCCGCGCAGCGTCCGGCTGGCGCGCGAGACCGAGATCATCACCGGCCTGCTGCGCCGTTCGCGCGATCTGCGGCTGCTGTCGCTGCTGGCGCGGTTCCAGATCCTCGCCGGCAGCGCCCCGGATTTCGCCGACAGCGTCGAGGCCATGGCCGGGCTGCTGGAACGCTTTCCCGAGGCGGTGCATCCCGATACCAGTGCCGGGGTCTCGGACCGGCGCGGGGCGCTGGACGGGCTGACCAGCCAGCCGGCGGTGGTCTCGGCGCTCCAGCATCTCAACCTGCTGGAGCAGGCGCATGTCTCGCTGCGGCTCTATCAGGTGGCGACCGGCCAGGCGGAGGCGCGCAGCAGCGAGACCGGGCTGGAGGCCGGGGCCATGGTCTCGGCGCTGCGCCATCCCGGCCATGCCGCCGAGGTGGCGCGGCTGCATGACGCGCTGGCGCGCAGCATCCGCGCCCTGACCCGGATCGAACAGCAGGTGCGCCGGCCCGAGGCCGGGCCGTTCACCGTGGACCTGTCGGCGCCGGTGCGGGTGCTGCGCGACATCCAGGCGCTGATCGCGCAGGCGCGGCCCGACCTTCAGGTGACCATGGCGGCCGAGCCGGCGCCCGAGCCGGTGGCGGCGCCGGCGGAACCTGAGTCGGCGCCGGCGGGGACGCCCGCGGCAGCCGTGGCCGCCCCCGGCCCGGCCGCGGCTGCCATTCCCGTCGCCAACCGCGCCGAGGCCCGCGCCCGGCTGATCGCCGCCGAAACCTGGCTGGCCCGCGCCGAGCCCTCGTCGCCGGCGCTGCTGCTGGTGGTGCAGGCGCGGCTGCTGATCGGCAAGCCGCTGATCGAGGCGCTGGAGACGCTGATGCCCGCCGATGCGCCGCGGGCGGTGATCGCCTTCTCGCCCGACAGCGGTTTCGCGCTGCCGATGGAGCGGCTGCGGGCGCTGACCGGCGCCGCCGCCACCGAGGCCGAACCGGAGCCGGACCCGGCCGCCATCGCCACGCCGCCGCTGCGCGACCGGGCGGCGCTGGCCGCCGAACTGGCGGCGCTGGAAGGGTGGTTCCGCGGCGCCGAGCCGGCCAGCCCGATCCCGATCCTGCTGGCGCGCGCCCGGACTTTCCTTGACCGCGGCTTCGAGTCTATCCTGTCGGAGATCATCCCACGCACGCCGCAGGCGTAACGTCACGACCGGGTTTCCGCGCATTTTTCACAAACGTCACGGAAAAACGGATATATTCTTGAACGGGCAGGGAACCGCTGGGGCGTCTCATGCGATTGACTGCGGCGGGCGAGAGAAACCAAACGGCCCCATCTGAGGAGGGACACGATGTCGTCGGACAAGGCAACGGATTTCATCAAGCGCAACCGCCCGCCGCGGGTGCAGATCTCCTATGAGGACCCGTATGATTCCGAGAAGATGGTCGAGCTGCCCTTCGTCATGGGCGTGCTGTCGGACCTGTCGGGCAATGCCTCCAAGGTCGAGAAGCCGCCGATGGAGGAGCGCGAGTTCGTCGACGTGACCGCGGCGACCCTGGACGCCTACATGAACTCGATCGCGCCCGGCCTCAGCTTCAATGTCGAGAACAAGCTGGGCACCGGCGACGGCCGGCTGGGCATCGAGCTGGAATTCCACAAGCTGGACGACCTCGGCCCGGCGGCCATCGCCCGGCAGGTGCCGGCGCTGCGCAAGCTGCTGGAGGCGCGCCAGCACCTGGCCAACCTGCAACGCTACATGAATGCCAAGCCCAAGGCGCAGGAACAGATCCGCGCGCTGCTGAACGACCCCGAGCTGATGGCCGCCCTGGCCGAGCGCGAGGCCCGTGCCGAGGCGGATGCCGAGGCCCAGGCCGGTGAGCAGAAGGACGACTGAGATGGCCGAACAGCAGCAGGTCGCCACCCCCGAACGCAGTGCCCTGGCCGAGCTCGACGAGTTTTCGGACATCCTGCACCAGACCATCAAGCCGCGCACCGACCGCGCCGCGCAGGAGGTCGACAATGCCGTCGTCGCGCTGGCCCGCGAGGCGCTGAACGACCAGACCCTGATCGCCGAGGACGTGATTGACACCATCGGCGCCATGCTGGCCCGCATCGACGCCAAGCTGTCGGACCAGGTCAACGCCATCATGCATCACGAGGAGTTCCAGAAGCTGGAATCCTCCTGGCTGGGCCTGGCCTATACCGTCAACCATTCCGAGACCGACTCGACCCTGCGGGTCAAGGTGATGAACGCCTCCAAGTCGGAGCTGCAACGGATGATGCGCCGCTTCCCCGGCGCGAAATGGGACAAGTCGCCGCTGCATCAGCGCGTCTACGAGTCGGAATTCGGCACCCTGGGCGGCAAGCCCTTCGGCGCCATCGTCGGTGACTATTACTTCGACCACACCGCCGCCGACGTGGCGCTGCTGCGCGACCTGAGCAAGGTGGCGGCGGCCGCGCATGCGCCGTTCATGGCGGCGGCGGCGCCGACGCTGCTCGGCCTCGACAACTGGTCGGAGCTGGGCGTGCCGCCGGACCTGTCGGAGATCTTCGACCTGCCGGAATATGCCGACTGGAACGCCATGCGCGACAGCCAGAACAGCCGCTATCTGGCGCTGGTGGCGCCGCGGGTGCTGGCGCGCAGCCCCTATGGCCAGTCCAGCGGGCTGACCGTGGAGGAGTTCGGCTTCGAGGAGGAGACCGACGGCCATGACGGCAGCAAATATGCCTGGATGAACGCCGCCCATGCCATGGCGGTGAACATCAACCGCGCCCACAAGGAATATGGCTGGACGGTGCAGATCCGCGGCGTGCAGTCGGGCGGCGAGGTGCTGGACCTGCCCACCCCGGTCTTCGAGACCGGCGAGGGCACCAAGGAGACCAAGATCCCCACCGAGGTCTCGATCACCGACCGCCGCGAGGGCGAGCTGTCCAAGGCCGGGCTGATCGGGCTGGTGCATCGCAAGCACACCAACAAGGCCGCCTTCATCGGCGCCCAGACCCTCTATCGGCCGAAGAAATATGTCGACGATCTGGCGACGGCCTCCGACAACATGTCGGCGCGGCTGCCCTATATCTTCGCCGTCTCCCGCTTCAGCCACTATCTGAAATGCATGGTGCGCGACAAGATCGGGCAGAGCCCGGACCGGACCCAGCTGCAGAACTCGTTGCAGACCTGGATCAACAAATATGTCGCCGCCAACCCGGAAAGCGCCAGCGAGAAGGAGAAGGCCAAGAAGCCCCTGGCCGGCGCGCGGGTCGAAGTGGTCGAGGACGAGGAAAACCCCGGCTACTACATGGGCAAGTTCTATCTCAAGCCGCATTTCCAGCTGGAAGGCATGGATATCGGCATGAGCCTCGTTTCCAAGCTGCCGAAAGGCAAATGAGTTCCAACCGCCATAACATGAGGAGCGCAAAACCATGGCTGTTGATATCTTCCTGAAACTTTCCAACAACATCCGAGGCGAGTCCCAGGATGCCACCTACAAGGACAACATCGACGTCCTTGCCTGGAGCTGGGGCATGAGCCAGTCGGGCACCACCCATATGGGCCCGGGCGGCGGCGGCGGCAAAGTCTCGGTGCAGGACCTGAGCATCAACAAATATGTCGACCTGTCCTCGAACGACCTGATCAAGCGCTGCGCCAGCGGTGCCCATATCGACGAGGGCGAGTTGATCGTGCGCAAGTCGGGCGGCGACAACCCGGTCGAGTATTTCAAGATCAAGATGAAGCAGATCCTGGTCAGCACCTACAGCACCGGCGGCGCCAAGGACGGCCTCGACCGCGTGCAGGAGGCGCTGACGCTGAACTTCCGCGCCTTCGAGGTCACCTACACGCTGCAGGAAGCCTCGGGCGTCCCCGGCGCCGAGTCGAACACCGGCTGGGACATCGCCGAGAACAAGGAATGGAGCGCCTGAGCCATCCGGCTCGGACCCCGTTCCGTTTCATGAAACCGGGGCCGGCGCAGGGATTGCGGCGGCCCCGATCCTTGACGGGAGGCGGCGTTTTGGCATGCTGGACCCGTGCGAGCCGCGCGCCGCGCGGGGGCTGACCGGGGGGCGAGGATGAGTGATGCGGCGGAACGCGGCGGGACGCGGCCGGAGGTCCAGCGGGCCGGCCGCCGGCAGATGTCGCTGATGCAGGTGTTCCGCGCCGCCGCCCGCAACCGCGACGGCCGCCGGCCGGCGCAGGGCGACGGGGCAGGGGCCGATACCGACGTGACCCGCCGCAGCCAGCAGCGCCGCGAGGGCAGTTCCGAGACCGCGCTGCGCGCCGACCTGGCCCAGGACGTGGCCAGCCTGATGAACACCATCCGCCTCGATGCCGTGGTCGACCTGTCGGACGCGCCCCGGGTGCAGAAATCCGTGGTCAATTACGGCTTTCAGGACCTGGGCGGCGTCTCGCGCAGCCAGCGCACCGAGGGCGAGATCGCCAATGCCATCCGCGACGCGCTGATCGCGCATGAGCCGCGGCTGATCCCGGCCTCGATCGAGGTGCGGCTGCCGCAGGACCAGGACGAGAGCGACCACCGCCTCAGCTTCGACATCTCGGCCGAGATGATCGCTACCCCGGCCGACATTCCGCTGGATTTCGTGGCCGAGGTCGATCTGGGCGCCGGCAAGATCCAGCTGCAACGCCTGAAGGTCGCCGGATGAAGAAGGCCTTTCGCGACGCCTACAACCGCGAACTGGCCCTGCTTTACGAGCGGTCGGCCGAATTCGCCGAGGATTATCCGGGCCTGGCCGACCGGCTGGGTGGCCTGCTGCGCGACAATACCGACCCGGCGGTGGCCGGGCTGCTGGAGGGCACCGCCTTTCTCGCCGCCCGTGTGCAGCTGCGCATGGACGAGCAGTTCCGCGAATTCACCACCGAGCTGCTGGAGCAGATCTTTCCCGATGCGCTGGCGCCGATCCCGTCGGTGATGCTGGCCCGTACCAATCCGCCGCCCGGCGCCAGCGGGCTGGAAACCGGGCTGAGCTTTCCCGCCGGCTCGGTGATGGATGCGCGGTTCATCGATGCCGAGCAGCGGGTCTCCTGTCGCTTCACCACCGCCGCCGATGTGGTGCTGTGGCCGCTCTCGCTGGGCGAGGTCACCTATTTCGACCGCACCGGCCCGCTGGGCGCGCTGGGCCAGGACCCCGACAAGGCGGCGCGGGCCGGGCTGGCCATCGAGATCCTGCGCAACGACCGCGGCAGCCTGCGCGACCTGCCGATCCGCGATCTGCCGATTCATTTCCTGGCCGAGATGGATCAGGCCATCGCGCTTTACGAGCAGGTGTTCTGCAATACCCTGCGCGCCTCGCTGCGCTGGCTGTCGCCGGCGGGCGATCCGGTCTTCCTGCGCCTCGCCCCCGACCAGATCGCCCAGATCGGCTTCGACGGCGAGGCGCGGCTGTTTCCGCGCGACCAGCGGCTGTTTTCCGGCTTTGCCGAACTGCGCGAGGCGGCGGTGTTCCCGCGCAAGTATCTGGGCTTCCGCCTGACCGGGCTGGAGCAGGCGCTGCGGGCGGTGCGCGCCGACCGCGTGCAGCTAGTGCTGGAATTCTCGCGCCCCGACCCGATGCTGGCGGCGCGGCTGGACCCGGCGCATCTGGCGCTGTTCTGCACCCCGGCCGTGAACCTGTTCGAGGAGACCGCCAGCCAGGTGCGGCTGGATGACAAGCGCCACGAATTCGTCGTCACCCCGGATTCCACCCCGGTCACCCATTACGAGATCCTGCGCCTGACCGAGGTGTTTGCCCATTACGCCACCGGCACCGACAAGGTCGAGGTGCGGCCGCTCTATGCGCTGCCCGACGGCTCCATCCCGCCGGCGCAGGCGCTCTATTACACCGCCCGCCGGCGCGAGCGGCGGCTGACCGCGCATGAGCGCCGCTTCGGCCTGCGCCAGCGCTATCGGGGCACCGAGACGCTGATCTCGCTCTACGAGCCGCCGGGCACCGGGCGCGGCGCCCGCGCGCAGCGGTTGCAGATCAAGGCGCTCTGCTCGAACCGGCACCTGCCGGAGCTGCTGCCGCTGGCCGGGTCGCGCGGGGATTTCTTCTTCACCGACGACACCAATGTCACGCTGGACTGCCTGGCCGGGCCCACGATGCCGCGCGAGGCGATGACCGAGCTGGACAGCCGCGGCCCGCACCGGGCGCAGGCCGGCGACATCCATTGGCGGCTGATCTCCTATCTGGCGCTGAACCATTTCGGGCTGGACGACCGCGCCGGCCGCGATGCCGCCGCCAGCCTGCGCGAGTTGCTGTCGCTGTTCGCCGACCTGTCGGATGCGGTCAGCGAGGCGCAGATCGCCGGGCTGCACCGGGTCGAGACGCGGCCGGTCACCCGCTCGATCCGCCGCGGCGACGGCTATTACCCGGCCCGCGGGCTGGAGATCACCCTGACCTTCGACGAGACCGCCTTCGAGGGCAGCGGTATGATCCTGCTGGCCGCGGTGCTGGACCGTTTTCTGGCCGAATATGCGGCAGTGAACAGCTTTACCCAGACCGTCGCCGCCAGCCTGCAACGCGGCGAGATCAAGCGCTTTCCGCCCCGCACCGGCCAGGGGCCGCTGCTGTGAGCGCCGCGGCGCAGGGCAGCGGCGGCCAGCCGGGCGGGCTGCGCGACCGCGGCTGGCTGGCGACGCTGCGCCGGATCGAGCGCGAGACCCATGGCCCGCGCATCGGCCGCAATGCCCGGCTGGCGCAGGAGGCGGTGCGGCTGGGCCAGGACCCGTTCCTGGCCTTCCCGGCCGAGGATTTCACCCCGCCGCGCGATGATGCCCCCGGTCCCGCCGGGCTGCCCCGGGAACTGCGCACGCCGCTCTTCGGCCTGTTCGGGCCGTTCGGCGCGCTGCCCCTGACCACCACCGAGGAGGTGGCGCGCTGGCTGGCCGCGGGCGATGCCGCCTTCACCGATTTCGCCGACATCTTCGCCGCCCGCTTCATCCAGCTGCATTTCCGCGCCTGGTCGGATGCGCATCCGATCAGCCAGCACGACCGCCCCGACGACGACCGCTTTCAGGTCTATGTCGGCGCCGTGGCCGGGGTGGCGACGCCGGCCTTCCGCCACCATGACGGGCTGCCCGACACCGCAAGGCTGCCGCTGGTCAGCCTGTTCGGCGGCCGGGTGCGCAGCCCGGCGCGGCTGCGCCAGATGATCGCCACCCATCTCGGCCTCGATGTCCGGGTCGAGGAGCATGTCGTCGGCTGGCTGGATTTCGAATCCGGCGACCTCACCCGGCTGGGCGCGCGCGGGCAACTGGGCCGCGATGCCTTCCTCGGCTCGAAGCTCTGCTCGGTCAACGAGACCATCCGCCTGCATATCCGTACCGCCAGCTTGGCCCAGTATCGGCACATGCTGCCCGGTGCGCCGGGCGCCGGCCGTCTGGCCGAGATCGTGTTCTGGTATCTGGGCAAGACACTGGATGTGGATGTCGCGCTGTCGCTGCCCGCCGATCAGGTCGAGGGCGCCCGGCTGGGCGTCTCGGCCAGCCTCGGCTGGATGGCCGCGCTGCCGCGCCGCGCCCCCCCCGGCGCCGCGCCCGATGCCATGGTCGAGGCCGCGCGTTTCCGCCTGCGCCTCGACACCCCGAACCGCCCCGCAACCTGAGGAGGCCCGCCATGCCCGAGATCAGCATCGAGACCTATGCCGGCAAGATGAACCGCGCCGGCTATGACGCCTTCCTTCAGGCCATGCGCCACGCCCGCTCGGAGGGTAACCGCCATGTCGAGCTGTGCCACTGGCTGTTTCATGTGCTGTCGAACCAGAACAGCGACGTGTCGGTGACGCTGAACGCGCTGAAGCTGGACCGCGGTCGGGCGCTGAAGGAGCTGGACCTGGCCATGGCCGCCCTGCGCAAGGGGGTGACCGAGACCCCCGGCATCTCGGACACGCTGGGCGACGCGCTCAACCATGCCTGGACCTATGCGACGCTGTATTTCGGCGAGGTGCAGATCCGCACCGGCCATGCCCTGGTCGCGGCGCTGGCCGACCCGCATCTGCGGCGAGAGCTGATCACCGCCTGCCCGGTCATGGCCGAGATCGGCATCGACCGGCTGTCGCGCGAGACCCGCAGCCTCTGGCAGGGCTCGGAGGAGGAGGCGATGCGGCCGATGGACGGCTCGGGCCTGACCGCGCCGGGCACCGCCGGCGCCGCGGGGCCGGGGGCCGCGACCACCGCGCTGGGGCGTTTTGCCCATGACATGACCGCGCAGGCCGAGGGCGGCAAGCTGGACCCGGTGCGCGGCCGCGACGAGGAGATCCGCCAGATCGTCGACATCCTGCTGCGCCGGCGCCAGAACAACCCGATCCTGACCGGCGAGGCCGGGGTGGGCAAGACCGCCGTGGTCGAGGGTTTCGCGCAGCGGCTGGCGGCGGGCGACGTGCCGCCGGCGCTGAAGGGGACGCGGCTTTATTCGCTGGACATCCAGGCCATGCAGGCCGGCGCCTCCATGAAGGGCGAGTTCGAGCAGCGGCTGAAATCGGTCATCGACGAGGTGCAGGCCAGCCCCGTGCCGATCATCCTGTTCATCGACGAGGCGCATATGCTGGTCGGCGCCGGCGGCGCGCAGGGCACCGGGGACGCGGCCAACCTGCTGAAACCGGCGCTGGCACGGGGCACCCTGCGCACCATCGCCGCGACGACCTGGGCCGAATACCGCAACCATTTCGAGAAGGACCCGGCGCTGACCCGGCGCTTTCAGCCGATCCAGGTCGACGAGCCCAGCGTGGAGCGCGCCTGCACCATGATCCGCGGCATCCTCGGCCCGATGGAGGCGCATCATCGGGTGCGGATTTCCGACGAGGCCATCGTGGCGGCGGTGTCGCTGTCGGCGCGCTATATTCCGGCGCGGCAGTTGCCGGACAAGGCGGTGTCGCTGCTGGATACCGCCTGCGCGCGGGTGGCGATCTCGCAGGCCGCCACGCCCGCCCGGATTGCCGACCTGCGCGCCGGCATCGCGGCGCTGGAGATGGAGGCCGAGGCCAAGACCCGCGCCCGCGACCTCGGCGAGGATGCCGGCGAGCGGCTGGCCGAGATCGCCGCCGACATTGCCGCCAGACAGGCGGCGCTGGCGGAGGCCGAGGCCGAGCATGGCATCGAGCAGGCATTGGTGAGCGAGATCCTGTCGCTGCGCGAGGCCCTTGCCAAGGCCGAGGCCGGGGAAGCGGCCAATCCCGCGTTGGCGGCGCCTGCCGCGGTCGGCGGGACAGGGGACGCGGCGGCGGACCCTGCACAGGCGGCGGCCGGCGAGGGCTGGGCGGTCGCACCCGGCGCACAGGCCGGGGAGGTGAGCGAGCCCGCGCCCGACGACGCCTGGACCGCCCCGCCCGAGGTTGACGCGCGGGCCGAGACTGCCGGGGCGGCGACCGACATGGATGCTCCGCCTGCCGGGGTTGCCGCCGAGGGTGCTCCGCCCTCCGGGGCCGACACCCCGGCGGAGGCGCCCGAGACCGCCGATGCGCTGCGCGCCCGGCTGCGCGGAAAGCTGTCGGAACTGGCCGCCCGCGCCCCCGATTCGCGGATGATCTTTCCGCATGTGGACGAGCAGGCGGTGGCCTCGGTGGTCTCCGACTGGACCGGCATCCCGGCCGGCCGCATGGTCGCAGACGAGTTGCAGGCGGTGCTGCGCCTCGCCGACCACCTGCGCGAGCGGGTGATCGGCCAGGATCACGGGCTGCGGATGATCGCGCGGCGCATCGAGACCAGCCGCGCCGGCCTCGCCAATCCGCAAAAGCCGATCGGGGTGTTCATGCTCTGCGGCCCCTCCGGCGTCGGCAAGACCGAGACCGCACTGGCGCTGGCCGAACAGCTTTACGGTGGCGAGCAGAACGTCATCACCATCAACATGTCCGAATTCCAGGAGGCGCATTCCGTCAGCCTGCTGAAGGGCGCACCACCCGGCTATGTCGGCTATGGCGAGGGCGGGCGGCTGACCGAGGCGGTGCGTAGGAAACCCTATTCCGTGGTGCTGCTGGACGAGATCGAGAAGGCCCACCCGGACGTGCATGAGCTGTTCTTCCAGGTCTTCGACAAGGGCATGATGGAGGACGGCAACGGCCGGGCGATCAATTTCCGCAATACCCTGATCCTGCTGACCTCGAATGTCGGCACCGATACCATCATGCGCATGATGCCGGAGGGCGGCCAGCCCGACCTCGATGCGGTGAACGAGGCGCTGAAGCCCGACCTGCTGCAGGTGTTCCCGCCGGCGCTGCTGGGCCGCATCGTCACCATTCCCTATGTGCCGCTGTCGGCCGACGTGCTGGCCGGGATCACCCGGCTGAAGCTGGGCTCGGTGGTGCGGCGGATGCGCGACAGCCACGGCGCGCGGCTGGGCTGGGACGAGGCGGTGATCGAGCGCATCGTCGCCGCCTGCCGCGACCCCGACAGCGGCGGGCGGATGATCGACAACATCATCACCAACTCGATCCTGCCGGACCTGTCGCGCGAGGTGCTGTCGCGCATGGTGGCGGGTGAGGCGATGGGCGACGTGACCATCGTGCCCGGCGAGGCGGCCGGTTTCGCCTATCTCTTTGCCTGAACGGCGCCGCTCCGCCCGGGCCGCGCAGGGTCACGGGCGGGGCCGCGGGCCGGCCGGTCGCTGCCCCGGGGGGCGGCGGGCCGCATATGGCGTCTTTCTTTCGCCCGCGCCCGGCCTTAGAAGTGGCCGCGACGACAGGAGTGAGCCGCGATGAGCCCCGAGACCAGCCCCGTTCCGCCGCAGCCCGGCATCATGGAGATCGAGCTCTACCAGGGCGGGATCAGCCATATTCCCGGCATCGAGAACGCCATCAAGCTGTCCTCGAACGAGAACCCCTTCGGCCCCTCGGAAAAGGCCCGCGATGCGGTGATCCGTGCCGCGCACAGCCTGCACCGCTATCCGCCCACCGACCATGCCGGCCTGCGCCACGCCATCGGCGAGGTGCATGGCCTCGACCCCGAGCGCATCATCTGCGGCAATGGCAGCGACGAGATCCTGCACCTGCTGGCGCAATGCTATGCCGGGCCGGGCACCGAGGTGCTGTTCACCGAACACGGCTTTGCCGTCTATCGCATCGTCGCCCATGCCGCCGGCGCCGTGCCGGTGGTGGCGCCCGAGCGCGACCGGGTCACCGATATCGACGCGCTGATCGCCCGCGCCAGCCCGGCGACGCGGCTGATCTTCGTGGCGAATCCCAACAATCCCACCGGCACCATGGTCGGCCTGTCGGAGCTGGACCGGCTGGCCCGCGCCGTGCCGCAGGCGCTGCTGGTGGTCGATGCCGCCTATTCGGAATATGTCGAGGATTACGATGGCGGCGCCGAGCTGGCGACGCGCCTGCCCAACGTGTTCATGTCGCGGACCTTTTCCAAGATCTACGGGCTGGGCGGGCTGCGCATCGGCTGGGGCTATGGCGCGCGGGCGGTGATCGACGTGCTGAACCGGGTGCGCGGGCCGTTCAACCTGTCGCAGGCGGCGCTGGCCGGCGCCGAGGCGGCGATACGCGACCGCGAGCATGTGGCGCATTGCCGGGCCGAGAACGCCCGCAACCGCGCCTGGCTGGCCGAGGCGCTGGCCGAGAAGGGCGTGCCCTCGGATACCTCGACGGCGAATTTCATTCTCGCCCGCTTTGCCGATGCCGAGACCGCGCGGGCCTGCAATGCCGCGCTGATGGCCGACGGGGTGATCGTGCGGGCGGTCGACGGCTACGGCCTGCCGAACTGCCTGCGCATCACCATCGGCGACGAGGCCTCCTGCCGGCGCGTCGCCCATGTCATCGGCCGCTTCATGGCCGAGCGTTCGGGGTTGCGGGGATGAGCGGGCGCGCCACCGCCGGGGCCGCCGCCGCTGCCGTTCCTGCCGAGCCGCCGTTCCGGCATGTCGCGCTGATCGGCCTGGGGCTGATCGCCTCGTCCATGGCGCATGCGCTGCGTCTGGTCTGGCCGGAGCTGCGCATCACCGGCTTTGCCCGCAGCAGCGAGACCCGCGTCGAGGCGCGCCGCATCGGCTTTGCCGAGGTCATGGACAGCGCCGCCGAGGCGGTGACCGGCGCCGATCTGGTGGTGCTGGCTGTGCCGGTGGGCGCCATGGGGCCGGTGGCGAAATCCATCGCCCCCTATCTGCGCCCCGGCTGCGTGGTCACCGATGTCGGCTCGGTCAAGCAGTCGGTGATCGCCGCCGTCGCCCCGCATCTGCCGGCCGAGGTCGAGTTCATCCCCTCGCACCCGCTGGCCGGGACCGAGCATTCCGGCCCCGCCTCGGGCTTTGCGGGTCTGTTTCGCGGCCGCTGGTGGCTGCTGACGCCGCTACCGGGCACCGATGGCGCGGCGCAGAAGCGGCTGGAGGTGCTGATCCGCGCCACCGGCGCCCAGACCGAGGCCATGGACCCGGCGCATCACGACATGGTGCTGGCGGTGACCAGCCATGCGCCGCACCTGATCGCCTATACCATGGTCGGTGTCGCCGATCATGTCCGCCGCGTCACCGAGGGCGAGGTCATCAAGTATTCCGCTGCCGGCTTTCGCGACTTCACCCGCATCGCCGCCAGCGATCCGACGATGTGGCGCGACGTGTTCTTGCACAACAAGGAGGCGACGCTGGACGTTCTCGGCCGTTTCACCGAGGAGCTGTTCATGCTGCAACGCGCCATCCGCATGGGCGACGGCGCGACGCTGTTCGACTATTTCACCCGCACCCGGGCGATCCGGCGCGGCATCGTCGAGGCCGGCCAGGACACCGCCGCCCCGGATTTCGGCCGCATCCTGCCGGTCGAGGACGCCGCCAGCTGAGGGCTATGGCGTCTGGTCCCGTTGCAGCAGCGCGCTGAGCGCCAGATTGCCGAGGAAAACCTGCCCGTCATCGATGCGCAGCGGCACCCGCGCCATGCCCTCGGGCCGCGGCGGGATATGCGGCCTGCCGCTGTTCTGGCGCAGGGCGATGAGGTTGGGCGAGCTGATCGGGGCCTCGGGTGCCGGCTCGGCGCTGGCGGCATCGCGGGCGACGGTCTCCAGCGCGCTGGCGGTCAACTGGGCGTAATCCACCGGCAGATAGCCGGCATGGGCCAGCCCCAGCACGAAATCGCGCAGCGCGGCGGAATCCAGCGCCAGCTCGCCGTTCACGGTGCCCGAGGCGTCGCGGGCCAGCTGGCCCCAGACCCGCAGCTCGGCCCCGTCGATGGTGATGCGCAGCCCGTCGAAGGTGGCGCCGACCAGTTGCGGCGGCGCCTCGGCGCCGGGGCCGATCACCTCCGACAGCCACAGCGTCACCGGCCCGCTCAGGTCGGTGGTGCCGGCGCGCTCGCCGCTGGGCTGGCCGATCTGCAGCAGCCGCGCCAGCAGCGGCAGGTTCAGCCCGGCGATCTCGGTGTCGATGCGGTAGGCGGCCTGCACGGCGGCCGGCACCACGGCGCCGTAATTGGTCAGCCGGGCGCGGATCTCGGCCCGGCCGGCGACGGGCCGGCCGTCGAGCTGCGCCGCCTCCGCCTGCAACTGCGCCGCGACCAGCATCAGGTCGCGGAAGGGCGAGAAGCGCGCCTCCACCCGGCCGGAGCCGAAGCTCAGCACCCGCTCGCCCCCCGGGCCGGTCAGCCGCGCCTCGGCTGGCAGGCTGGCATGGGGGCTGTTCCAGGCCAGAGAGGGCACCCAAAGGTCCAGCCCCGAGAGCACCAGTTCCCGCTCCCCCGACAGCGGCAGCGTCACCGCCTCGAAGCGGCCGCCGATCCGCCCCGGATCGACCAGCATCTCGGCGCCGCCCAGCCCGATTCGCCCCGCCTCGGCGGCCTTGCGCGCCTGGCGCACCAGCATGAACTCGGCCCCTGCCCAGGCCAGCAGGGCCAGCACCACCACAATCGCCACCAGCCGCAGCAGCACCTTCATCGCGGTCTCCCTTTTCATTCGCCCGGATGCTGCCTTACAACAAGGCCGAGGAAAAGCGGCAAGGAGTCGGCGATGGGGGGATGGGTTTTCGCCTATGGCTCGCTGATGTGGGACCCGGGCGTGCCGATCTGCGAAAGCGTGATCGCGCGGCTGGACGGCTATGCGCGCAGCTTCTGCCTGCGCTCGCTGCGCCATCGCGGCACGCCCGAACGCCCGGGCCTGGTGCTGGGGCTGGAGGCGGCGGCCGGCGCCAGCTGCACCGGGCTGGCCTTCCGGGTGGCACCGGCCGACTGGGAGGCGGCGCTGACAAATCTGCGCGAGCGCGAGCTGGTGACCGCCGCCTATCAGGAAAGCCTGGTGCCGCTGGCGCTGGCCGATGGCCGCCGGGTCGAGGCCGTGGCCTATGTGATGAGGCTGGGCCATGCCCAGCATGTGCAGGGCCTGTCCCATGACGAGCAGGCGGCGATCATCGCCCGCGCCCATGGCGGGCGCGGCCCGAATGCCGATTACCTGTTCAACACCGTGGCGCATCTGGACCGGCTCGGCCTGCCGGATGCCGATCTCGACGGGCTGGCGCAGCGGGTGCGGGCGCTGCTGGCCGGGCAGGGCGCCGCCTGACGGCCGCTTGACAAGCGCCGGGCGGCAGCCGATGGCAGCGCCATGGTGAACCTGTCCCCGATCCCCGCATCGCCCCGCATCACACGGAGGCCCGCATGAGCGGCGTCCAGACCCTGCGCATTCCCGAGGATGCGGCCGAGCAGCGCCTCGACCGCTGGCTGCGCAAGCGCTTTCCGCAACTGACGCAGGGCGCGGTGGAAAAGCTGTGCCGGACCGGGCAGATCCGCCTCGACGGCGGCCGGGTCAAGGCCAATGCCCGCCTGCAGGGCGGCGAGGAGATCCGCGTCCCGCCCTTGCCGGACGCGCCGGCGCCGCTGGTGCGCCGCGACTTCATCGCCGAGGACGATGCCGAGATGATCCGCGCCGCGGTGCTGTTTCGCGACCAGCACCTGATCGCGCTGAACAAGCCGCCGGGCCTGCCCAGCCAGGGCGGCAGCGGGCTGGGCAACCGCCATGTCGATGCGCTGACCGAGGCGCTGATGTTCGACTACAAGGAGCGGCCGAAGCTGGTGCATCGGCTGGACAAGGATACTTCGGGCGTGCTGCTGCTGGCGCGCACCGACCGCGTGGCGCGCCGCCTGTCCGAGGCGTTCCGCGACCGCACCACCCGCAAGATCTACTGGGCGGCGGTGGCCGGCCTGCCCAGCCCGCGCATGGGCACCATCCGCTTCGGTCTGGTCAAGGCGCCCGGCCATGGTGCCGGCGGCGAGGGCGAGAAGATGCGCATCGTGCATCCCCGCGACATCGACAAGGTCGAGGGCGCCAAGCGCGCCACCACCGATTACGCCGTGCTGGATGCGCTGGGCAACCGGGTCAGTTGGTGCGCGCTGGTGCCGATCACCGGCCGCACCCACCAGCTGCGCGCCCATATGGCCGAGATCGGCCACCCGATCATCGGCGACGGCAAATATGGCGGCTCGGGGCAGGAGAATCTGGGCGACGGCTGGGGCGCCGGCCTCGGCGGCGGCCTGTCGCGCAAGCTGCACCTGCATGCGCGCTCGATCCGCTTCCGGCATCCGGTGACCGGGGCCGAGATGAGCATCGTCGCGCCGCTGCCCGAGCATATGAAACGCACCTGGGACGCCTTTGGCTGGTATCCCGGCGAGGTGCCCGCCGACCCGTTCGAGGACCAGCCATGACCCAGCTTTCCATTGCCATCTTCGATGTGGACGGCACGCTGATCGACAGCCAGCACCATATCCACGGCGCCATGACCGGCGCCTTCGAGGCGCTGGGCCTGACCCCGCCGACCCTGGCCGAGACCCGGCGCATCGTTGGCCTGTCGCTGCCGGTCGCGGTGGCGGAGCTGGCCCCCGAGGGCGCGCCGGTGGCGGAACTGGTCGAGGCCTACAAGACCTCGTTCCACAGCCGCCGCGACCAGGCGGTGGCGCCGCTTTTCGCCGGTGCGCTCGACTGTCTCGACAGTCTGGCGGCGCATGAGGCGCTGCTGCTGGGCGTGGCCACCGGCAAGGGGCGGCGCGGGCTGGACCTGATGATCGACATGCACGGGCTGCATGGCCGTTTTCAGACCTTGCAGACCGCCGACGGCAACCCCTCCAAGCCGCATCCGGAGATGCTGCTGAAGGCGCTGGCCGAGACCGGCACCGCGGCCGGGCAGGCGGTGATGATCGGCGATACCAGCTTCGACATGGCGATGGCGCGGGCGGCCGGGATGCAGGCCTGGGGCGTCGCCTGGGGCTATCACGAGGTCGCCGCGCTGCACCGGGCCGGGGCGAATCGGGTCTTCGAGGATTTCGCCGGCCTGACCGCGGCGCTGGCCGACTGGCATCTGGGAATGGTGGCATGAGCCGGCCGCCCGCATCCCCCGGCGGCTGGGCGGCGCGCCGCTTCTGGACCGGTGCCGAGGCGCGCGAGACGGGCGAGGGCTGGCAGGTGTTTCTGGACGGGCGCGCCCTGCGCACGCCGGGCAAGCAGGCGCTGATCCTGCCCACCCGCGCGCTGGCCGAGGGAATCGCCGCCGAATGGC
This sequence comes from Paracoccus sp. (in: a-proteobacteria), assembly GCA_040392885.1. GTDB lineage: Bacteria > Pseudomonadota > Alphaproteobacteria > Rhodobacterales > Rhodobacteraceae > Paracoccus. Next base: position 29,659 of record JBEBVF010000015.1, read on the forward strand.
AGGCGCAGGGCGAGTTCATCCGCCCCGAGACCATGCCGCTGACCCGTGCCGCCAACTCCGCCATCGAGCGCGTCGCCCCGCAGCAGGCCGGGGTCGCCGCCATGCTGGCTGATTATGCCGGCACCGACCTGCTGTCGCACCGCGCCGAGCAGCCGCGGGCGCTGGTCGAGGCGCAGGCGGCGCAATGGCAGCCGCTGCTCGACTGGCTGGCCGACCGCCATGGCGCGCGGCTGGCGGTGACCGCCGGCATCATGCCGGTGGCGCAGGACCCGGCGGCACTGGCGCGGCTGGGCGAGGTGGTGGCCGGGTTCGGCCCGTTCGGGCTGACGGCGCTGCATGATCTGGTGACCCTGCCCGGCAGCCTGGTGCTGGGGCTGGCGGTGGTCGATGGCCGCCTGACCGCGCGCGAGGCGCATCGCCTGTCGCGGCTGGACGAGGCGCATCAGGCGGCGCTCTGGGGCCGCGACGAGGAGGCCGAGGCTGCCGCCGAGGCGCGGTTGACCGCGCTCTGCGCCGCCGAGACCCTGTGGCTGTCGCTGGCCGAGGCCCGCGAAAACGGGCTTGTGCCGTAGCGTCACCGCCGCCGCATCACCCTTGCGTGAGAACGTTCCCCCGGCAGGCGGGACTGGCGGTGCCCGCCGGGCGCCGGCGGATTTTTCTGCGCGCCTTGCAGCAGATGCATGAAAGCTTTGCTTGACGCACAGGGCGGCATGCGCAGAATGAACCTCGTAACGATGCCGGGCCGCGTGCCGGTTCGGCCCAATGAGAGCGCGGGGGGAACCACCGCGTATCCAACAGAAGAGAGGTCCTGATGAAACTTACCGCATTGCTCGCCGGCTCCGCTGCCGCCCTCGCCGGCCTGGCCACGGTCGCCGGCGCCGGCACGCTGGACGACGTGAAGGCGCGTGGCGAACTGATCTGTGGCGTCAACCTGGGCGTCGTCGGCTTTTCGGCGCCGGATGCCAACGGCAACTGGTCGGGCATCGACGTGTCCTATTGCCGGGCGCTGGCGGCGGCCGTGCTGGGCGACGGCCAGAAGGTCAAGTTCGTGGGCACTTCGGGCCAGAACCGCTTCACCGCGCTGGCCTCGGGCGAGGTCGACGTGCTGGCCCGCAACTCCACCTGGACCTTCCAGCGCGAGAACGACCTGAAACTGGTGTTCATCGGCGTGAACTATTACGACGGCCAGGGCTTCATGGTGCCGAAATCGCTGGGCGTGACCTCGGCCAAGGAGCTGGAGGGCGCGACGATCTGCATCCAGACCGGCACCACCACCGAGCTGAACCTGGCCGACTATTTCAAGTTCAACGAGATGGAGTACCAGCCGGTCAACGTCGACAGCAACTCCGAGGGCGAGCAGCAGTTGCTGGCCGGGGCCTGCGATTCCTATACCACCGACGTGTCGGGCCTGGCCTCGACCCGCGCCGCCTTCGCCAACCCGGACGATTACGTGATCCTGCCCGAGGTGATCTCCAAGGAGCCGCTGGGGCCGGCGGTGCGCCAGGGTGACGACCAGTGGGAATCCATCGCCCGCTGGACCCTCTATGCGCTGATCGCGGCCGAGGAATACGGCGTCACCAAGGACAATGTCGAGGAGATGGCGGCCAATTCCAACAACCCCGAGGTGCAGCGCCTGCTGGGCGTCACCGACGAGTTGGGCACCATGTTCGGTCTGGATGCCGAATGGGCCAAGCGCGCCATCGCCAACGAGGGCAATTACGGCGAGATCTTTGCCGCCACCATCGGCGACGAGACCCCGATCGCCCTGCAGCGCGGCCTGAACGCGCTCTGGACCGAGGGCGGGCTGATGTACTCGCCGCCCTTCCGCTGAGGCAGGCCGAAGCCGGTTGACCTCCGAGCGGCCGCAGGTGCCGCCGTCCTCGACCGGGACGGCGGCAGCCCGGCCCCGGCCCTGACCCCGGATCGGTCAGGTCAGTGATTTTCCGGCCGTATTCCATGCGCCGCCCGATGGCGCGGCGCATGTCGGGATCGGCCGCACCGAAAGGTGGTGTTCATGTCTCGAACCGTTGCCGCGGCATCAGGCGAGGGCGGCCCCCCGCGCGAGCAATTCCATCCGTCCATGCTGGTGACCGACCAGCGTTACCGCGGGCTGATGCTCCAGGCCCTGGTGTTCATCCTGGTAATGGCGATCGGCTGGTGGCTGATCCGCAACGCCATGGTGAACCTGGAGGCGCTGGGCAAGCCCTTCGACATGTCCTTCCTGTTCCGCCGCGCGGGCTATGACATCCCGCAGCAGCTGATCCCCTATACCTCCGACGACACCCATCTGCGCGCCACCATCGTCGGCCTGCTGAACACGCTGCTGGTCAGCGTGCTGGGCTGCATCGCCGCGACCATCCTCGGGGTGCTGATCGGGGTGCTGCGGCTGTCGCGGAACTGGCTGATCGCCCGGCTGATGACCATCTATGTCGAGATGTTCCGCAACATCCCGGTGCTGCTGTGGATCTATGTCGCCTTCGCCATCCTGGTCGAGATCGCGCCCTCGCCCTCGGATTACCGGGGCGACGATCCGGCGGCGCAGATGCTGCTCTTCGACACCGTGGCGCCGACCAACCGCTATCTGGCGGTGCCGCGTGTGGTGCTGGACAACCATCCCGGCACCTTCCAGATCGGCCGCGAGACCTACAGCCTCGCCACCCTGGCCTTCGTGCTGGTCTTTGCCGCCGCCATGGTCATCCGCCATTTCCTGCGCGCCTGGGCGCAGCGCCGGCAGGACGCCACCGGGGTGCGGCCGACGACCTGGTGGATCAGCCTGTCGCTGTGGCTGGTGCCGTTCATCCTGATGTTCTGGCATTTCGGCGCGCATTTCGAGGCGCCGGAACTGGCCGGCTTCAACTTCCGCGGCGGCGCCAAGCTGGACAATGCCTTCGTGGCGCTGTGGGCGGCGCTCAGCCTCTATACCGCCGCCTTCATCGCCGAGATCGTGCGCGCCGGCATCCTCGCCGTGCCCAAGGGCCAGACCGAGGCCGCCTTCGCCCTCGGCGTCTCGCCGCGGCGCACCATGTCCAAGGTGATTCTGCCGCAGGCGCTGCGGGTGATCGTGCCGCCGCTGATCTCGCAATATCTCAACCTGACCAAGAACAGCTCGCTGGCCATCGCCGTGGGCTACATGGACCTGCGCGGCACGCTGGGCGGCACCACGCTGAACCAGACCGGCCGGGAGCTGGAGGCCATGGCGCTGATGATGGGCATCTATCTGGTGCTGAGCCTGATCATCTCCGGCGCGATGAACCTGTTCAACGCGCGCGTCCGGCTGAAGGAGCGCTGAGATGAGCGAAACCGACGCCTTCGAATCCGTCGCCTACATGCGCGAGACGCTGCTGGAGCCGCTGCCGCCGCCCGAGCGGCAGGGTGGCGCCATCTACTGGCTGCGCGAGAACCTGTTCTCGGGGCCGCTGAACGCGGTGCTGACCGTGATCGGGGCGCTGCTGGTGTTCCTGCTGGTGCGCCATTTCTATCCCTGGTTCGCGCATTCGGTCTGGAACGCCGGCAGCCTGCCGGAATGCCGCACCATCATCGCTGAGACCTGGGGCGAGGGCGCCACCGGCGCCTGCTGGGCGGTGATCAAGGCGCGCTGGCACCAGTATCTGTTCGGCTTCTATCCGCGCGCGCTCTACTGGCGGCCGATCCTGGCCTTCGGGCTGCTGTTCGTGGCGCTGGCGCCGCTGCTCTATTCCGACAGCCCGCGGGTGCGCCGGCTGATGCTGGGCGGGGCAGGGGTGCTGACGGTGCTGTTCATGGCCATGGCCCATGCCCCCGACACCGCGCTGGTTGCCGCGGCGGTGCTGTTCGTGGTCGCGCTGGCGCTGTCGCAGCTGCGGCCGCTGGGCCTGCTGATGTTCGCGCCCTTCTATCCGTTCCTGGCCTATTGGCTGCTCTGGGGTGGCACCTTCTGGTGGATCGTGGCGGTCTGGGTCGGGTTCTCGCTGGGCTTCCTGGCCTGGTGGCTGGTGGCCCGCGTCTCGCCGCTGCTCGGGGTGGGGGCGGCGGTCGTGATCGCGGCGCTGTGGTGGTATTACGCCAATGCCGGCTTTACCGGGCTGATGCAGGACCTGATCCCGTTCAGCCTGACCGGGGTGCGCTCGGACGTGTTCGGGGGCTTCCTGCTGTCGGGGGTGATCGGGGTCTCGGCCATCGCCACCTCGCTGCCGGCCGGCATCATCCTGGCGCTGTCGCGGCGCTCGGACCTGCCGATCATCCGCGTCTTCGCGGTCATGTTCATCGAGTTCATCCGCGGCGTGCCGCTGATCACCCTGCTGTTCGTGGCCTCGCTGCTGCTGAACTACTTCATGCCGCCGGGCACGAATTTCGACAAGATCCTGCGGGTGGTGATCATGGTGTCGCTGTTCGCCTCGGCCTACATGGCCGAGGTGATCCGCGGCGGCCTCGCCGCCATCGGCAAGGGCCAGACCGAGGCCGCCGATTCGCTGGGCCTGACCTACTGGCAGGCGCAGCGGCTGATCGTGCTGCCGCAGGCGCTGAAGATCTCGATCCCGCCGATCGTCTCGACCTTCATCGGCGTGTTCAAGGATACCACCCTGGTGGTGTTCATCAGCCTCTACGACCCGCTGAAAGGCGTGTCGGACGCCTTGCGTCAGGACATGGCCTGGAAGGGCATCTACTGGGAGCCCTATATCTTCGCCGCCCTGATCTTCTTCATCCTGTGCTTCGCCATGTCGCGTTACTCGATGTATCTCGAGCGGCGGCTGAAGCATGACCATCACTGAACGGGGGGACCGCGCATGAGCGAGGCCGCAGACCTGCAAACCCGCAGCCAGTTCGAGATCGGCGACAAGAACGCCATCGAGATCGACAAGATGAACAAGTGGTATGGCAATTTCCACGTCTTGCGCGACATCGACCTGACCGTGCGCCATGGCGAGCGCATTGTCATCGCCGGGCCCTCGGGCTCGGGCAAGTCGACGATGATCCGCTGCATCAACCGGCTGGAGGAGCACCAGTCCGGTCGCATCGTGGTGGACGGGATCGAACTGACCCACGACATCAAGAACATCGACAAGGTGCGCTCGGAAGTCGGCATGGTGTTCCAGCATTTCAACCTGTTCCCGCATCTGACCGTGCTGGAGAACTGCACGCTGGCGCCGATCTGGGTGCGCAAGGTGCCCCGGAAGCAGGCCGAGGAGACGGCCATGCATTTCCTGACCAAGGTCAAGATCCCCGAACAGGCCGGGAAATATCCCGGCCAGCTCTCCGGCGGCCAGCAGCAGCGGGTGGCGATCGCGCGCTCGCTGTGCATGCAGCCCAAGATCATGCTGTTCGACGAACCGACCTCGGCGCTGGACCCGGAGATGATCAAGGAGGTGCTGGACACCATGATCCAGCTGGCCGAGGAGGGGATGACCATGCTTTGCGTGACCCACGAGATGGGCTTTGCGCAGGCGGTGGCGAACCGGGTGATCTTCATGGACCAGGGCCAGATCGTCGAGCAGAACACCCCGCACGAGTTCTTCCACAACCCGCAGAGCGAGCGCACCAAGCTGTTCCTGAGCCAGATTCTGAACCACTGAAGGAAGCCGCGCCCCCTGCGCCCCTGCGGGGCTCGGGGACCCGGCGCTGCCGCCCGGCCTTGCGGCGGCGCGTGGCGGCGTGCGGGTTTCGGGCAGGGAAGGCCGCCTGTTGGCGGCCAGCTGGTGCGCGCGGTGCGCGCAAGGGTTTTTCA